>NZ_QOUX01000046.1:358370-716741 GCF_004116265.1 Anaerobacillus alkaliphilus
TTTCAACACTTTGTGGTAACGTAGGATTTGTCTTTCGTGGTGATGGAACTTCTGTTTGTAAATGCTTAATCGCAATTGAAACTGCCGTATCACCTGAAAACGGAACTCTACCAGTAACCATCTCATATAATACAATCCCTAGTGAATAAATATCCGATTTTTCGTTAACCAATCCGCCTCGTGCTTGTTCTGGCGATAGGTAATGTACAGACCCCATCACTGAGTTTGTATGGGTAATCGTGGCAGACGTCATGGCTCTTGCTATCCCAAAATCGGTAACCTTAGCTTCGCCACTTTCACTTATCAGGATATTATGAGGTTTAATATCGCGATGAACAATATGGTTAGCATGGGCATGAGCTATAGCTGAAGAAATTTGTGACATAATACCGATTATTTCAGATATAGGCAATGACCCGCGTTGTTGAATAAGTTGTTTTAACGTTAATCCAGCAACATACTCCATGACAATATAGTATAGATCTGCTTCTTCACCTACGTCATAAATATTGACAACGTTGGGGTGAGATAAACTAGTAGCTGCTTGCGCTTCTCTTCGAAACCTCCGAATGAATTCTTCATCATCAGAGAACTGTGGTCTAAGCACTTTTACAGCTACAGTTCTATTTAGTATTGCGTCATGGGCTTTATAGACGTTAGCCATCCCTCCGCCACCAATAGTTTCTAGTATTTGATACCGACCGTTAATTCGTTTACCTATCATCGCCATCACCACTAGTTTCTTTGTAACTATTATAAACAAGAGCTACGGAAATATTGTCCTCGCCACCCCGTTCATTAGCAACTGTTACTAACTTTGTTACTTTTTCTTCAAGACTTTGATTCTGTTGGAGTATTTCAAGCATCTCCAAGTCTTTTAATTTATTTGACAGACCATCTGAACATAATAGAACAAAATGCCCTTCATCCCAGTTAATGGTACTAATATCAATTTTGACTTTACTTTCAGTACCCAACGCTCGTAACAAAACATTTCTTCGTGGGTGATTTTCTGCCTCTAACGCCGTAATTTGTCCAGAACGAACCAATTCGTTTACCAAAGAATGATCCTCTGTTTTTTGTAAGAAGGTCTCATCACTCATTAAGTAAGCACGACTATCGCCAATGTGTGCATAGGTAACAAAAAGATTTGTACATATAACGGCGACCAGTGTTGTTCCCATTCCTTGACACTGTGGATTTGTTAATGAATGCTCATAAATCTCCGAATTAACTTCAGTAACTGCTTCTTCTAACCATGTTTCAATACTGGTTGGAGTCGACAGGCCTTCAGTTTCCTGCCATTTTTCTAATAGTATATCCAAAGTCATTTTACTAGCTACATCACCTGCTTGATGTCCTCCCATCCCATCAGCAACAACAGCTAGTAATATTCCGTCTTTATTGCGTATAAAGCCTCCATTATCCTCATTGTGAGACCGAACTTGTCCAACATCCGATTTAAATGCCGCTTCCATCCTTTATCCCCTCGTTTCTTCTTTACGTTCCTTTGCTCTTAGCTGACCACAAGCCGCATCGATATCATGTCCTTGTTCGCGACGTATAGTAACATTTACTCCATTTGCTTTTAATGTTTTTTCAAACTTAAATATTTGTTCTCTTGGAGTACGAACATAATTTCTTTCAACAACATCATTTACTGGAATTAAGTTTACATGGCACTTAATACCTTTCAGTAATTTTGCAAGCATCTCAGCATGCTCCACTTGATCATTAACGCCACCAAATAATCCATATTCGAACGTTACCCTTCGTCCTGTTTTTTCTATATAATAGCGAACGGCGTCCATTAATTTATCCAACGTATAGGCTTTATTTATTGGCATTAACGACGTTCTTATTTCGTTTGTAGGTGCATGTAAGGAAATTGCAAAATTGATCTGTAACTTTTCATTAGCAAAATCATAAATTTTTGGAATAATACCGCTTGTTGACACGGTTATATGCCTCGCACCGATATTTAAACCTTTATCACTATTGATGGTCTTCAGAAAACTGACAAGTGGATCATAGTTATCAAAAGGCTCACCAATACCCATAACAACAACCGAGCTTACTCGTTGATCTTCTTCGTCTAGGGCACGTTGAGATTGTAATACCTGAGCAACAATTTCTCCTGCTTCTAGGTTTCGTTTTAACCCTCCTAAAGTTGATGCACAAAACGTGCAACCAATTCGACAACCTACCTGTGTTGTCACACAAACACTATTTCCATACTCGTGTCGCATGACAACCGTTTCGATTGAATAACCATCGTGCAGCTCAAATAAGAACTTTATCGTCCCATCCTTTGATTGTTGCTTGGCAATTGTTTTTAATGTTGTCAAATTAAAATCATTCGCCAACTTATCACGTAAATCCTTTGATAAATTTGTCATTTCTTCAAAAGATGCTACTCTTTTTTTATAAAGCCAATCAAAAATTTGCCCCGCACGAAACTTTGGTTCATTATTATCCTTCAACCAAGCTTCTAATGTCTCGAATTGTAGGCTATAAATTGATGGATTTATTTGTTGTATTTCTATCATAATTATTGACACACCTTTTTCTTTTGAATAGTCTGTTTTCGCAAAGTTTGTTGCTTTCGTAAAAGTCCCAAAAGCCGGATTTTTATACAAAATACTAAGAATTCACCAGTAATTAAGTAAGTATTGCTCTTTTCTTACTTAATATGTTGGCTGATATCTTCATCTAGGTTTTTTTTCGATTATTTTAGGGTAATAAAGCAACCATGTTTACGAAAGATCCTTTGAATAATAGTTTTATTTATAGTTTCACCATGCTCGAGATAAAAAAGCCATCCGTTTGAAAATCTGATGGTAAGATTTGTACCATCCCATCTTTATATAACGCTTGAGCTTTCTCTGGTAAACGTTCTCTAAGGGTGCCATCAAATCGGAAATCCTGATGAGTTTCTAAGAACTCCTTAACAACCTGCTCGTTTTCCATCGAGTCAATCGTACAAGTACTATATACAAGTCTACCGCCCTTTTTAAGAAGTGGAGCAACAGCATTTAAGATCGCATGCTGAATTGTTGTAATTCGATCGATGTCTGCCTCTTGCTTTTGCCATTTAATATCTGGCTTCCGGCGGATAACACCTAGGCCTGTACAAGGAGCGTCTACTAGGATGCAATCAAAGCTCTCTTCTTCAAAAATCTCCCCAGCTTTACGGCTATCTGTAGCCCTCGTTTTAATGATGGATAAGTTTAAACGATTTGCCTGTTCATCAATTAGCTTAACTTTATGCTCATGTAAATCTAACGCATAAATTTCACCTTGATTATTCATTAACTCCGCTATATGAGTCGTTTTACCACCTGGAGCTGCACAGCTATCTAGTACCTTCATCCCCGCCTTCGGTGCCAAAGCTCTAGCAACAATCATTGAACTCTCATCCTGAATAGAAAGCCACCCATCTTTAAAGAGCTTTGTATTCGGAAGAGTACCACGAGTAATCTTTATCGAATCAACAGAAAGATCTCCTCTCTCTGCTTCTACTCCTTCGTTTCCGAGCATTTCAATGACTTTTTCAATGTCATCCGTTTGTACCTGATTAATTCGTGCTGTAACAACCGGTGGAACGGCATTAATTTCACATATTTGCTTTGTTTGTTCACTTCCGAATTGATCTAACCATCGTTTTACGAGCCATGTTGGGTGACTCCATTGTAATGCTAGTTTTTCATGAGGATCTTCTACCTTTTCTAGAGAAGGTATTCCTTCACGTAAAAACGTTCGCAGCGTTCCATTGACCATTGAAGAGATACCTTTATGACCCTTTTTCTTGGTAATTTCCACTGCTTCGTGGACTATTGCACGTTCAGGAACTCGATCTAAATAGATCATTTGGTATAATGACAGACGTAAAAGGATCAGTACCCATGGATCTAACTTTTTCAATCCTCCTTTTACATAAGAGCTTAAATAGTAGTCTAGTGTATTTTTTCGTTGAATCGTTCCATAGACAATCTCCGTAAGTAAACCAACATCTTTTTCAATAAGTTTTTCGCGTTTTATTGATTGGTTTAATAGAAGATTTGAGTACGCTTGGTTTTTTTCAATCTGTAGTAGAATATCTAAGGCTACCTCTCGTACATTTTTTTTACTCATATCTAATCTCCTAACTTAGTACCTTCTGTTAAATCACCACCAGCACCTCGTAAAAACTGCTCTGCTGTCATTCGTTTTTTACCGGATGGCTGTAGATCAACTATTTTTATGTATACTTCATTTCCAGTACTTACAACAAAGCCATCGCTATCAATAGAAACAACGGTACCTGGAGTTGCTTCTTTCATCTTGAGGATTTTTTGGGCCCACCAAACTTTTATTACTTGATTATTTAGGCTAGTGTATGCGACTGGCCAAGGGTGAAGGCCTCGAATTTGATTATAAATCTCCTCACCCCCATTTTCCCAATTTATTTTTTCTTTCTCACGGCTTATATTAGGAGCAAAAGTAACCTTTTCATCCTCTTGCTCCACCGGCGTAAGTTCTCCTGCGATGAGCTTGGGAATAGTATGTGATAATAACTCAGCACCAATAACACTTAATTTATTATGTAATGTTCCCACATGATCTTCTTCTAAAATATCAACTTTTGCTTGCGTTAAAATATCACCAGCATCCAATTTTTCTACCATATACATAATTGTAATCCCAGTTTCTTTCTTACCATCAATGATTGCTTGATGAATTGGTGCTCCACCGCGATATTCTGGTAAAAGAGAAGCGTGAACATTTATGCATCCATATTTAGGGTCATCTAACAGTGGTTTAGGCAAAATTTGTCCGAAAGCAGCTGTGACAATCAAATCTGCCTGTAAGTCTAGAACTTGTTGCAAATCTTCTAGATTTCTTAACTTTTCGGGCTGAATCACTTTAAGGTTATGTTTAAGAGCCTCTACTTTAACTGGTGGCGGAGTTAACTCTTTTTTTCTACCCTTTGGTCGATCTGGTTGCGTTACAACACCCACTACTTCATAGCCATCTTCTATCAAACGCTTAAGCACAGGAACTGAAAAATCAGGAGTTCCCATAAAAACAACTCTCATATATAACACCTCTCACTAATTTAGAATGTAGAATGTAGAATGTAAAATTCATAATTTAAAATTCATAATTCATAATTCTACATTTTACATTAAAACATACGGATTCATATCGATAGAAACTTGCAAGGTTCCTTGATTTGTTTCTTTTTTATAGTTTTCAATTATTTCTTTTAGTATCTCTACGAGTCTCGGTTCATTTTTGTATTTTATCATGCATTGATAACGATATCTATCTTTGATCCGAGGGATTGATGATGCAACTGGACCTAATACAACCGATTGATCAGAAAGTGATCTTCTTACATATGCAGTAATTTTTTCAGTAACGTCAATAACCTTCGTAATCTCTGGGTGAGATACCTGGATGACTGTAATATAATAATATGGAGGATAGCTTTGAAGCCTCCTAACTCCCATCTCTTTTTCAAAGAATGCATGAAAATCGTGATTTTTTACTAAATCAATACTGTAATGCTCAGGAGTATATGTTTGGATAACGACTTCACCTGGTAATTGATGACGCCCGGCGCGACCGCTCACTTGAGTTAACAATTGAAATGTTCGTTCACTCGCTCGAAAATCAGGGAGATGAAGCATTGAATCCGCTGCTAAAACTCCTACTAAAGTGATGTTCGGAAAATCCAACCCTTTAGCAATCATCTGAGTTCCTAAAAGGATATCAGCTTTCCCTTCGGCAAACTGTGTAAGTAGCCGTTCATGGGCACCCTTCTTTCTAGTTGTATCAACGTCCATTCTAATAACTCTAGCTCCAGGAAAGACTTTAGCTACTTCTTCTTCAACTTTTTGAGTACCAGATCCGAAAAAACGAATATGTTCACTGTTACAGCTGCTACAAGTTTGAGGCATTCTCTCTTGATGACCACAGTAGTGACATTTTAACGAGCGGCTCGTCTGATGATAGGTTAAAGAAATATCACAATGAGGGCACTGCGCTACATATCCACAGTCTCGACACATTACAAATGTTGAATACCCGCGACGATTTAAAAATAAAACACTTTGCTCCCCACGAGCAAGCCTGTCGGAAAGTTTCTCATGTAAAGCCTTTGAGAACATAGATCGATTACCTGTTTTCAACTCTTCTCGCATATCAATGATTTCTACTGCGGGTAGCGTCACTTGATTGACCCTTGTGAGCATTTCTAATAGTTGATATACCCCTTTTTTTGCTCGAGCATAGGTTTCTAACGAGGGTGTCGCACTTCCAAGTATGACTGGACACTGATAATAACTCGCACGTTGGATCGCCACGTCTCTCGCATGATATCTGGGGTTTTCTTCCTGTTTATAGGTTGCTTCGTGTTCTTCGTCAATAATGATAATGCCAATATTGCGAAACGGTGCAAAAATGGCTGACCGGGCACCAACAACAACTTTGACACGACCATGATGAATTTTTCGCCATTCATCATACTTTTCTCCAGTCGATAGTCCACTATGGAGAACGGCTACTAACGACCCAAAGCGTTCTTTAAAACGTTGAACCATTTGAGGTGTTAATGAAATTTCAGGAACAAGTACAATTGCTTCCTTCCCTATTTCAAGAGCTTTAGCAATAGATTGTAAATACACCTCGGTCTTTCCGCTACCAGTTACACCGTGTATTAAAAACGTTTGATGTTGATGTTCGATTAAGGAGTGGAAAATTGGAGTGATAACGTCTTGTTGATGTGCTGTTAATGGTAATGGTTCTGTTTTTTTAAATCTTCGATTGACATAAGGGTCACGCATTACCTCTACTTCTTTTTCGGTTAAAACTAATTTGTCCACTAACGATTTTATCGTGCTTCTTGTTGTGTCGGTTTGCTCCATCAGGGCACTTACGGAAATTGGCTCAGGATTATCTAAAAAATACTCGATCACCCGTTTTTGCTTTAATGCCCGGTTATCCAGTTGATGAAGTTGGTTAGTTAATGAATTTACTGAAACCGGTTCTACAACCCTAATTGTCTTTTGAGTTACCTTATCGTTAACCTTATGAATTACTTCTAATAAACCTTGCGTTACTCCTTTTTTTACCAATACTAATAATTGCTTATCTCCCGAAGTAATTAACTCTTCCCAATCTACAACCTTTCGATGTTTAAACCATTCTCTAACTTCAATAGGTAGCTCTTGAAGATATTCATGGTTCGTTAGCATAACTTCCTTTTTATACTTAGCTTTCAAGGCAGCAGGTAACATTGATTGATATGCTGTTATTTTAAAACAAAGTGCATTCGTCGTCAGCCAATCACCTAATTCTAACAATTCATTCGTCAGAACTGGAGTTACATCAAGCACCTCATCAATTTCCTTCAATTTGGCTAGGTCTGATTCATTACTAGTATGAATAACAAATCCTTGAACTTTCCTTGGACCGAAAGGCACAATGACTCTCATACCACTTTCAACCATACCCTGAAGGTGAGTAGGTACTTTATAATCAAAAAGACGATCAGTTCCACCTGTCGGAACATCAACGACAACTTGTACAATCATTCTACATTTTCCTTTAATAGTAGTTCTATTTCATTTAATAGGTTACTAGCAACTTCCTGTTTACTCATTAACGGTAGGGAAACTGATGTCCCATCTTTTTTAAACATGGTGACTATATTTGTATCACCTTCAAATCCAGCACCAGACTGAAGGATACTATTGGCAACGATCATATCTAGATTTTTCCGACGTAATTTATCCTGAGCATAATACTCAACTTGTTCACTCTCTGCAGCGAAGCCAATCAATAGTTGATGTGTCTTTTCTGTACCTAGCGTATGTAAGATATCAGTTGTTCTCTCCATCTCAATCGACCAATCACTTGGTTGTTTTTTTATTTTTTGGTCTGCGACAAGTTTCGGACGATAATCTGCAACTGCTGCTGATTTAACTACCACGTCAACATTTCGGTAATGCTCCATGACACTTTCATACATGTCGTTTGCAGATTTCACTTGAACGAAATGAACATTGGCTGGCGGTTGAAGGTTCGTTGGGCCTGACACTAATATTACATTAGCTCCACGTTTTGCTGCTTCTTCGGCAATAGCATAACCCATTTTTCCGGAAGAGCGATTTGTAAAGTATCGAACGGGGTCAAGCCTCTCTTGAGTAGGTCCTGCGGTTACTAGTACTGTTTTATTTTGCAAAGGTGAAGATTGTGGTTTAAAAAAACCTTCTAAATTAGTGATAATATCTTCCGGTTCCATCAATCTACCTTTTCCTACATACCCGCATGCTAGATAACCTTCACTAGGGCTTAATAGCTTATAGCCAAAAGACTTTAATTTCTCTAAATTTGCCTTTACGGCCGGATGTTCATACATATGTACATTCATAGCAGGAGCCACCAAAACAGGGGCTGTAGTTGCCAAAATCATTGTTGAAATTAAATCGTCAGCAATCCCATTAGCAATCTTTCCAATCATATTTGCCGTTGCAGGAGCAACTAAGACAACATCTGGCCAGTCGGCGATATCTATATGTGTAATTTTTGTAGGATCCTTTTCGTCAAATGTATCAACATAAACCGGTTCTCTTGATAATGACTGAAAGGAAAGTGGCGTCACGAACTTTGAAGCACCCTCTGTCATAGCTACTTTTACAACGGCACCGGCCTGTGTTAATTTACTAGTAAGGGCACACGCTTTATAGACAGCAATTCCTCCAGTTACGCATAATAAAACCTTTTTCCCCGTTAACATTCCATCCCCTCCAAAAATATAGTTTTCATGAATTAATTGTAATTGTACAAAAAAAGAGATGACTCATTTTAGGCGTAACCCTACCTATTATATATGATTTAGCTACAAGCCACGAAAGAAAAGCCTTGTTAACTAATATATAATAGGGGTTAGTTACCACAATTGAGTCATCCCCTCTGCAAAATTTATTATTCTTCTTCTCTACGTTTAAAGGAAAGTTGCCCTGCAGAAATCTCTTCAAGTGCCTTTCCAACTTGTTTATATGATTTCGGTTTTTCTACCATTAAATCATGTTCATTTGACTCTTTAAGATAGCGAGCTCTTTTTGAAGAAACAGTGACCAGTGTATATTTCGAATCTAGCTTCGTTAATAAATTATCAATTGATGGGTATAACATTACTCAGCCTCCACTAACTGTTGATATTTTGCGATTAATCGATCTTTACGACAATGTTCCGCTGTCACAATTGCCTTAATCCGTTCAACTGCAAGATGGACTTCGTCGTTTTCAACAACATAGTCATACTTGCTCATCATTTCAATCTCATCTTTAGCGACAGTCATTCGATTGTTTATCAAATCTTCTGTTTCTGTACCACGTCCAACTATTCGGTTTCTAAGTTCAGCAAGACTAGGTGGCATTAAAAAGATAAATACTCCCTCGGCAAACTTTTCTCTGACCTTTAAGGCACCTTGAACTTCAATTTCAAGAATGATGTCATTCCCTTCACTCAACGTTTTTTCAACGTAATCTACCGGTGTTCCGTAAAAGTTGCCGACATATTCAGCCCATTCTAGGAGCTGATCATGTTTAATCATTTCTTCAAATTGTTCACGAGTCTTGAAGAAATAGTTAACTCCATCAATTTCTCCTTCTCTCGGAGTCCGAGTTGTCGCAGATACAGAATACAAAATATCTGTGTCTTGCTTTCTAAGTGCTCCGCAAACCGTTCCTTTCCCTACTCCGGACGGTCCAGAAAGAACTATTAACAAACCTCTTTCCTTTTTCATCACTACCTCCAAATTCAATCCATTAAAAACAATTGAGCCTCTTTTTAAAACTAAAAGCCTCTGTTTTGTAGATACTATTTTTCCCAAGAACCTTTATAGTAATTACAAAACTCCAGCTAACTGAACATTAGCCGGAATATGATTGTTGATTAATTTCATTTTAGTCTTCTGAAATATCATCTTTATTAGATAAACGTTGTGCTACCGTTTCCGGTTGAACAGCAGATAAAATGACATGATCACTATCAGCAATAATAACGGCCCTGGTTCTTCTTCCATATGTAGCATCAATTAACATATTACGCTCACGAGCTTCTTGAATGATCCGTTTTATTGGTGCTGACTCAGGACTTACAATAGAAATAATTCTATTCGCTGATACAATATTGCCAAAGCCAATATTAATAAGTTTAATATTCATTGTTTTCCCCTGCCCATCTATATATTATAACCAGATCTCTGGTTATTTTAACACCTTTTTTTATACTAGCAGAAATTAATGCATTTATAAAATGAAAATCTCTAAATTAAGCAAGAATACGTAGTTACTCGATATTCTGAACTTGCTCCTTGATCTTTTCTAGTTCGGCTTTTAATTCTACTACATGCCTACTTATATGTATATCATTAGATTTTGAGCCAATCGTGTTGATTTCTCTATTCATCTCTTGAACAAGGAAATCTAATTTTCTACCTACTGCACCATATTTAGGACTCTCAATAATTGAAAGAAATTGTTCTGTATGGCTATTTAGTCGAGTCAGCTCCTCATCAATATTAGCTTTATCTGCAAATATCGCTACCTCTGTTAAGATCCTACTTTCTTCAACATCTACTTTTCCTTCTAAGAATTCCTCAATCCTCTTTAAGAGTCGTTGATGATATGTTTCAACTACTAAAGGAGCATAGGTAGCAATTTCAGAAGTAAGCGATCGGACCTTGTTTAGTCTAAGGACGAAATCGTTAGCTAATAACTCTCCTTCCTTTGAACGCATCTTCAGTAATTCCATTGCAGCCTTCTCAGTAACGGAGATTATTTCTGTCGCTAATGTTTCGGATTGGTTCTCTCTTTGGATTATGGTTGCAACATCTGGCTGCAATAACAATTTTTCTAAAGATAATTGTTGATTTAGAGATAGTTTTTTTTGAGCTTCATCATGCAATCGGTAGAATTCGCCTAGTAAATTCCAATCAACCTGAAGGGTCCGTTCTACCAATCCATCCCCTTCAATTGTTAAGAAAACATCGACTTTTCCGCGTTGTACAAACTGGCTCACCTGTTTTTTTAACTTATCTTCAAGGAATAAAAATTGCCGAGGCATTCGAATGGTTACTTCAGAGAATCGATGATTGATTGATTTCATCTCGACACTTATTCGATATTGTTCTTTTTCTACAAATGCTTGACCATATCCAGTCATACTAACTAACATAATATCACATCCACACTTCTATTCTAACCAATTTTACCATTATCAACAAGTAGAGGAAATTAAAATCACTTACAATTTATACACTTAGTCAGTAATAAGGAATTTTTTCATCAATTTATTCGTTATTTATCTCTCTAAAAGAAACTGAAGAGTGTAACTTCTCTCGGATATATAGGAAAAAGCCCCTCCGTAAAAAATAAAAAACCAATGTAAACCATCATTTGAATGGTTACATTGGCTTTTCTTATTATTTATTTTCTTTTAAAAATATGGAACCCGGCTAATGCAATAGTAGGAATTGCTGCCATTCCTAGTACAAGCATCCATTCACGAATAGTTAAGCCCACTGTGTGGAAAACAGGTTGTAACGGTGGGAAGTACATAACCACAAGCATCAAAGCAATGGACGATAACACTGCAAATACCAAGTAGATGTTTTGAAATGGGTTTCTGTGGAAAACAGAATGTTCACTTCGGCAATCAAAAACATGAATTAACTGAGCCATAACTAGTGTGGCAAAAGCAACAGATTGTGCTCGCATTAAATCATCAGGGTTTTGATTTAATGTTAGCCAAAATGCAACTAGTGTAACAACACCTATCATGAATCCTCGACTGACAATTTTCCATGCCAGACCTCTAGCAAAAACGCTTTCCATAGGATGTCGTGGTTTTCGTTTCATTACATCATTTTCTGCTTGGTCAAGACCTAATGCCATCGCAGGTAACCCATCCGTTACTAGATTAATCCAGAGAATTTGAATTGCTACTAATGGAAGAGGCATGCCAAGCATCATTGCAAATAACATAACTAATATTTCACCGACATTTGAGGCAAGCATATAGCGGATAAATTTCCGTATATTATCATAGATATTCCGGCCTTCATTAATTGCTGCTTTAATTGTTGCAAAGTTATCATCACTTAACACTAGAGAAGATGCTTCTTTAGCTACGTCTGTACCAGTTATCCCCATTGCTACGCCAATATTAGCAGCCTTTATTGCAGGTGCATCGTTTACTCCGTCTCCAGTCATGGCCACAATATGCCCTTTGGCTTGAAGTGCTTTAACAATTTTTAGCTTGTGTTCAGGCGAAACACGGGCGTATACGTAGATATCATCTACAACTTCTTCTAAGTCAGTTACACTCATTTTAGCCAGTGTAGTTCCATCCATAATTTTTCCATGGGCAGGCAAGATGTTTAATTGTTTTGCAATCGCTTGTGCTGTAATGATATGATCCCCAGTAATCATAATTGTTTTTATTCCTGCATCTCGGCACTCTATAATAGATGCCTTTACTTCTGGTCTTGGTGGGTCAATCATCCCTTGGAGCCCAATAAACGTAAGTTTATCTTCCACCATTGATTCTGAAGTGTAGTTAAATTGTTTATCAATCTCCTTATACGCTATTGCAATTGTACGCAATGCTTGTGATGCCAATTGATCAATTGCACCAACAACAGCAGCTTCTCTTTGAGGAGATAATGGTTGTTTTCTTTCTTCCCATAATATTTGTTCGCTTCTTTTTAATAAAACATCAGGTGCACCTTTTGTAACGACAAAGCGCTTACCATCTTTTTTCCTTTCAACAATGACACTCATCATTTTCCTAGCTGAATCAAATGGCAATTCCTCTAAGATCTTATATTCTTCTTGAAAGAGGTCTCTAGTAATTCCTGCTTTTTCAGCCGAGACAACTAAAGCTCCTTCAGTTGGATCTCCATCTATCAAATATTCTAGCTTTGTTTTTCCTAGAAGCCCTTCTTTTACTTCATTGGTTACAATTCTAGCATTATTACATAAGGCCCCAAACGTTAGAAGTTGTTGTAGTGTTCTTTCTGTATCGATATGAATTTTTCTACCATTATGATAAAAATCACCTTCAGGTTGATAGCCTGTTCCGGAAACATCCCATGTTTTACCTCCTGACCATAGGTTAGTTACTGTCATCTTGTTCTGTGTTAACGTCCCTGTTTTATCAGAACAAATGACGGATGCACAGCCTAATGTTTCAACTGCAGGAAGCTTTCTCACAATCGCCTTTCTTTTTATCATTCTTTGTACACCGAGTGCTAGAGCCACAGTAACAATTGCAGGTAACCCTTCCGGAATAGCAGCAACTGCTAAAGACACACCAGCTAAGAACATTGTGTAAATGTCATGGCCCTGGTAAACCCCAATAACTACTACTAAAGCTGTGAGTAAAAGTGCAACTAAAATTAATATTTTCCCTAACTGTTCAAGTTTGCGTTGCAAAGGTGTGACAAGAGTTTCTGCAGATTGGAGCAAATGTGCTATTTTCCCCATTTCCGTTTTCATACCAGTGGCAACAATAACACCAATCCCACTTCCTTGAGTGACCATCGTCCCCATAAAAGCCATATTCTCTTGATCTCCAACTGAAAGATCTGAACCGGATAAAACTGCCTCTGTTTTTTGTACTGGCACGGATTCACCAGTTAACGCACTTTCTTCAATTCTTAGTCCTTTCGCTTCGATAATACGAATATCTGCGCCAATTCGATCTCCGCTAGTGAATTTGACAATGTCCCCTACAACGACCTCGATCGATGGGACTTTTGTCCATTCACCCTTACGGAGGACTGTCATCTGTGGTGCCGAAAGTTCTTTTAATGCAGCCAATGATTTTTCTGCTTTTCGCTCCTGAATAAAGCCAAGGACCCCATTTAATAAGACAATCAGTATGATGGTAATCGCATCGATGTATTCCCCTAACAAACCCGATATTAATGTTGCTACGAGCAAAACAATAACCATAAAGTCTTTAAATTGCGCTAAAAACAAGAAAATAGCTGGTACCTTTTCGCCTTCATCCAGCTTATTGTAACCAAATTGCTTTAACCTTTTATTAGCTTCTTCTTCAGTTAAACCATTCGAAAAATGCGATCGGGTCATTTGTTCAACATCTTTTATTTCGCGTTCGTACCACTTCATATCAACACCTCACATTTATATCATTTAGACGACCTGCCTTGTCCTTTACAAACTATCTTTATTCAGGCACGTCCAAAAAAATGCTATACTGTTAAGTGAATTGGAAAAATCATTCTAATTTTGCTACTTCAAGAAAAAAGGTTATAATTTCTAGGGTAATACCTATGGTAATGGAGTGAAGAAGATATGTCTTTTGACGGCACAGTAATGAGAGCAGTAGTAACTGAACTTAATCAAACGCTCCTTTCGGGGAGAATTACAAAAATATATCAACCTTTTAAAACAGAACTACTATTTACAGTTCGAGCAAACGGAGCAAACCACCAGTTGCTATTGTCTGCTAACCCTAGTTTTGCAAGAATGCATTTAACAAATGAAAAAGTTGATAACCCTGCTGAACCGCCAATGTTTTGTATGCTATTAAGAAAGCATCTTGAAGGTGGAATTATTGAAGGAATTGAACAGTTAGAATTAGAAAGAATTGTAAAAATTAATATTAAAGGTAGAAATGAACTAGGTGATGTTAGCTATAAAAAATTAATGGTTGAAATTATGGGGCGCCACAGTAACATCGTTTTACTTGATGAAAAAGGTGATAAAATTCTTGATAGTATTAAGCATTTATCCCCAGGAGTTAATAGCTATCGAACCATTTTACCTGGGCAAACATACAAACTCCCACCAGAGCAAGAAAAGCTAAATCCACTATCAATTGATAAAGAAACGTTTATCAAAAAAATGGACTTTAATTCTGGAAAACTTGATAGCCAGATGTTGCAGCAATTTTCTGGATTGTCGCCACAACTAACAAAAGAAATTCTTTATAAAGCTAAGCTACCAAATCGAGAAACTCTTACAAACGCTTTCCTTGAAGTTATTGATGAGATTAATTTAGGACATTTTAAGCCACAAATAACAACGACAACCAACAAAGAACATTTCTCAATTATTGAACTTAGCCACTTAAATGGAACGAGTCGAATGTTCGATTCTGTTAGTGAGATGTTAAATCACTTTTATTTTGGAAAAGCTGAGCGAGATCGTGTTCACCAACAAGCAAACGATCTTGAAAAATTTCTAAAAAATGAATTCCAAAAAAATAAATCGAAAATTAAAAAGCTTGAGCAAACGTTAGTAGATGCTGAGGCAGCTTCAAAATATCGAAAACTTGGTGAATTGCTTACTGCATATCTACATCAAATAAAAAAAGGGCAAAAAGAGGTCGAAGTCATCGATTTCTATGATGAAGAAGGAAAAATGGTTAGTATTCCTCTTGATCCGTTAAAATCGCCTTCAGACAATGCCCAAAGTTATTTTAAACGATATAACAAAGCAAAAAATTCACTTGAAATTGTCAAAGCACAAATTGAGATCGCACAACAAGAGCTTATCTATTTGGAATCAATCCTTGGTCAAATGGAGTCAGCTGCACCAAGGGATATCGCTGAAATTAGAGAAGAATTAATCGAGGGTGGCTACATCCGCAACCGCAACAAAAAACAAGTAAAAAAGAAAAAAGAAACGAAGCCGTTTCTCGAAGAATATAAATCTTCAACTGGTGTTGAAATCCTCGTTGGAAAAAACAATAAACAAAATGAGTATTTAACAAATCGTCTGGCAAGGCAATCTGAGACATGGTTACATACAAAAGACATTCCTGGCTCACATGTAGTAATCCGAAGCTCTAACATTGATGAAACAACCTTAGTAGAGGCCGCACAACTGGCAGCCTACTTTAGTAAAGCCAAACACTCAAGCTCCGTACCCGTTGACTACACGTTAATTAAGCACGTGAAAAAACCAAGCGGTTCAAAACCAGGCTATGTCATCTATGACAATCAAACGACAGTATACGTAACACCAGCTGAAGATGTTGTGAAGAAGCTTAGGAAGTAATTTATGAATTATGAATTATGGATTATGAATTATGAATTATGAATTATGGATTATGAATTATGAATTATGAATTATGAATTATGAATTATGAATTATGAATTATGAATTATGAATTATGAATTATGAATTATGAATTATGAATTATGAATTATGAATTATGAATTATGAATTATGAAAAGGGAACGTGCTTATTTGTTATAAGCCGTTCCCTTTACTATCATTTGGTTTTTAATTCAACATTCAAAATTGACAATTGACAATTAGAACTTATCCCGCATCCAGCACTTTAAACTGTGCTTTAACAAGCTTATAGTATTCTCCTTGTTGGGCCATAAGTTCATCATGATTTCCTGTCTCTAAGATATTGCCGTGTTCCAATACAATAATATTATCTGCTTCGCGTATGGTAGACAATCGATGAGCAATCATTATTGAGGTACGGTCTTTTAAGAGAGTGCGTAATGCTTCTTGGATGACTTGCTCTGTTTCCGTATCAATACTTGCCGTTGCTTCATCTAAGATCAAGATTTGAGGATTAGCAAGCAACGCTCTTGCGAACGATAATAACTGTCGTTGGCCTACTGATAAAATATTTCCTCGTTCCTCTACTTCAGTTAAGTATCCAGCTTTTAATTGTTCAATAAATTTATGAGCACCTACTGTTTCACATGCTTTTATTACTTCTTCGTCACTAGCATCAGGTTTCCCAAATCGAACATTATCCATAATCGTTCCAGAAAAAATAAATGTTTCTTGAAGTACTGTGCTTACACGTTGTCTTAAGCTCTCAAGCTTGATTTCTTTTAGATCATGCCCATCAATTTTGACAGTACCACTTGTTGGATCATAGAACCTTGCAATAAGGTTTACAATTGTTGTCTTACCAGATCCAGTGTGACCAACTAAGGCAACTGTTTGCCCAGCTTCTATTTTTAAATTAATTTCATTTAACGCTGTCCGTTTGTCATCATAAGAAAAGCGGACATTTTCAAAAGCAATTTCTCCCTTGAGGTTTGGTAACGCTATTGCTTTACTACTTTCTTTCACTGAAGGTTTTTCATCTAGAAACTCAAAAATTCGTTCAGAAGAAGCCATCCCAACTAAAAGTTGATTATACACCTGGCCAAGACGTGAGATCGGTTCCCAAAACATCCCTAAATAAAAAGCGAAGGAGACGAATGTTCCGATATCAATCGTATTGCTTTGAATAAGTGTTACCCCGTACCAAATTAAAATAGCTGTACCAATCGCATTCGACATTTCGACAAAAGGACGAAACATTGCGTTCTTTTGTGTCGCATCACGCCAAGCGAGAAAATTATCCTGGTTCATTTCTTTAAAAAAGCTAATATTTTCTTGTTCTTGAGTATACGATTGTGTTACACGAATTCCTTGAATACTTTCATTTAAATGTGAATTAATCTGTGATTGCTTTAAGCGAACTAATTGCCAAGAACGCCTAATTCGGCGACGTAACCCAGTCGAAATTAGAAACATTAAAGGTAAAATAATCATGACTGCCAACGTTAACTGTGGGCTTAAGAAAAACAAAATGACAATAATCCCAACAAGCATCAGTAGGTCCATCAGTAAGTTAATAACACCATTTGTAAATAAATCCTGTAATGAGTTTACATCATTTGTGATCCTAACTAGGATTGATCCTGCTGAACGCTTATCAAAAAATTTATGTGACAAGCGTTGAATATGTTTAAATAGGCTTTGACGTAAGTCAAAAATAACATATTGTCCAAGTTTATTCATCCAGCGAATACGCCAGGTATTGGCTACCCATGAGATAATATAGAGAGCGGCAATCAAAATAACGATATTCCTTAAAGCCCCCCCATCCCCATCATAAATAACATTATTTAAGGCATAAACCCCAATTAAAATTGGTGTTATAAGACGTATTGCAGTGGAAACAAGCATCGCTATAATGGATAAAGGAAGTAAATTTTTTGAGTATGGCTTGATATAGCTAAATAATCGTAACATTTGTTTCCAGTTAAATGGTTTCTCAATGACTGAATCTACTGCATAATGAAATCGATTATTACGGGCTTTCTTTTCTTTCATCATATAATCACCTTCTTGCTTTCTACCTCGACTAAAGTTTCACGATCTTTAAATTGGATATCGTAAATACGTCGATATAATCCTGTTTTGTTCACTAATAGCTCTTCATGCGTTCCTCGTTCTCTAACTTCTCCATCTTCTAACACTAGAATTTCATCTGCGTGCATTAATGAAGAGATCCGATGAGCAATGATAAACGTTGTCCGTCCCTTCATCACTTCTTGAAAAGCGGCTTGTATTTTTGCTTCTGTCTCCATATCTACAGCACTCGTAGCGTCATCTAATATAAGAATACTAGGATTAATCAAAATTGATCTGGCAATCGCAATTCTTTGCTTTTGTCCTCCTGAAAGGCCCATTCCACGCTCCCCTAGAATTGTGTCATACCCATCAGGGAGTTCCATAATAAACTCATGAGCATCTGAACGCTTAGCTGCATCTTGAATTTGCTCTAACGTTGCTTCGGGAAAACCGTAAGAAATGTTATCGCGGATGGAACACGAAAATAAAAATGACTCTTGTAGTACAACTCCGATATTTTTTCGTAATGATTGAATTGAGTATTCACTTATATCTCGACCGTCAATTAAAATCTCGCCATGATTTGGTTCATAGAAGCGAGAAATCAATTGGGTAATCGTAGTCTTACCTGCACCAGTTGCACCAATTAAACCAATAACCCTTCCTACTGGTGCATCAAAGCTAATATCTTTAAGAGCTTCTCCGTCTTCTGTGCCATAACTATGTGTTACATGACGAAATTGAACATGACCTTGTAATTCCTCTACAGTTATAGCCTTTTCAGTATCTTTAATATCTTCATTTTCATCAAGTATTTCAACAAGTCGTTCTCCTGATGCCTTTGACTGAGAAAATGTATTAATGATAAACCCTAAATTCATAAGCGGTCCAATAATATACCAAACTAAACTAAAGAATGCGACAAGCTCCCCTGGTGCTAATTGATTATTAATAACCATGAAACCACCAAATCCTAAAAGCATCACGACGCAAATTTGTCCAATAAGCTCCATTAATGGAAAGTAACGCGCCCAAATATTTGAGGTTAAAATGTAATTATCTTTATAATCACCATTGTTATTAACAAACTTATCAATCTCGTAATCTTCTCTTGAGAGTGATTTTACTGTGTTCATACCACTGATATTTTCTTGAACCTTTGTAGTAAGCCTTGCAAAGGATTTCCTTATTCCTTTAAATGCAGGGTGAACTTCTTTATCAAAACGATAAACGACTACAATTAAAAAAGGCATTGCTGCAAGAGTAAGTAATGCAAGTGGAACACTAAAATATAACATAATTCCTAAACTAAGCCCTACTAATAAAATTAAATTCAAAGCCTGAGCAAAACCAAATGATAAGAAGAAGCGGAAGCCCTCCACATCAGCGGTAAGCCTCGACATGAGGTCACCTGTTTTGGCATTGTCATAATAACGGAAAGGTAAATACTGTAGTTTTTTGTACAATGAATTACGTAACTCGTAAACCGTTTTAATTCCAAATAAGTCCCCAAAAAACTGATGGTAGTAGGTTGCAATTCCTTTGATTACCATAATACCTATAAATCCTAAGGCAACATAAGGAACTAAGTTGTAATTTCCAGCTAAGATTACATCATCTATCGTGACCTTAAGGATTACTGGATAGACTACAGTAATTGCTGTTACAAAAAATAAAAATAAAATAGAACCCAAAAAGTACTTTTTGTACGGCCAATAAAATTGTTTAAGCCTAAGAAACGTTTTCATGTTAAACCTCCAATATAGATGAACCATCTAAAATAGTAAGAAAATTTTTTAAAGTGCAAAAATGTAATAGGTAATCTATAATATATCGGTTTCCGAAATAATTTTCTACCCTTAAATTTCCTAGTTTCTTGGCTTTATTGTCGAAAATAATCCAATTGTCTTCATTTCTCTCCTATTTAGTAACGAATCCTCTTTTTTTAAGAGTTAAATAAAAAACTAGTCCCACCTATCGAGACTAGTTTTGTTTAGAATTTTGCAATTGTAATAATGGCTAAATCATCTAAAACGTTAATGTTGCGTACCACTTTTGCACCTTCATCAGTAAAATAAGCTGTGAGTTGCTCTGTTGAATAACGATGTCTACTTGTAGAGATCGTTGACCATTGTAACAGTGTTTTCTCTTCGAAGCCTGAAAGATTATGGTCTATGCAATAGCGTGAAGCTTCTTGCTGATTCATTTTTATTGATGGATTTAACATGGCAATTATACCGTTTTCCTTAATAACCCTAAGGATTTCCTCCATAGCAACGGTAGGTTCAGGAAGTAAAAATAACACGCATGTTGAAAGAACAATATCAAACTGGTTGTTAGGGAATGGCAACTCGTATGCATCTCCAACTAGAAACGTTCCTTTGTGTCCTAATTCATGAAAAAGAAAGGTTTGAGTAGATGCTTTTATCATTTCTGAAGATAAGTCTATGCCTGTCACATGCATTGATTCTTTGGCTCCTCTTAGTAAGAGTCGACCTGTCCCGCATCCGACATCTAAGACACTCTTACCTACCCAGCTTCCTGTAGCGTCCTTAAGTAAATTATGAACTCCACTAAGCCAACTTGTCTGCGCCATTCCATCAAAAAAACGAACAAGATTGTTAAAATCCTCACCTTGCATTTTCTTCATCAATCTAACCTCCTGTATGAGAGTTCCTTCATACAGAGTTTAGCCATTATGAAAGCCAATCTAATGATGAAGGGTTATCACGCCATTTTTTTAATTTTGCAAGGTCCTCTTGATTAATTAACTCGTTTTCATTCGCTACATCAATAAGTGTCAAATAATCTGTAATTGTATAATAGCTCAGTCCTGCTTCAGCTAGTAGTGTTTTCCCTTTTTCTAAGCCATATGTAAAAATCGCTACAACGCCTAATACATTGGCCCCAGCTGTTCTTAATGCATCTGCTGTGGTAATGACACTTCCACCTGTTGAAATTAAATCTTCGACAATGACAACGCTTTGTCCTTCTTTAATTAGTCCTTCAATTTGGTTTCCTTTACCATGCTCTTTGGCTTTACCACGAACATAAACCATTGGTAAATTTAAGTTATCACTAACCCAGGCTGCATGCGCAATCCCAGCTGTTGCTGTTCCTGCAATGACATCCACTTCAGGATAGTGAGTTCTGATTAGCTCTTCTAAGCCAATCGCAATTTTCCTACGTACTAAAGGATATGAAAGCGTCAAACGATTATCACAATAAATAGGTGACTTCATTCCTGATGTCCATGTAAATGGTTCATTAGGCTTTAAATGGACCGCACCGATTTCTAATAAATGATTAGCTAGTTGTTGTTTCACAAGCCTTCACTCCACTCTTTTTTGATTGTTTGTAATGCCAATAACGGGTCAACGCTCGCTGTTATACTTCTTCCAACTACAATAAAGTCGCTTTCTAAGCTCCTAGCTTCCTTTGGAGTTGTAATTCGTTGTTGATCATCCTTCGAGTCTCCTGCTAACCGAATTCCAGGTGTTACTGTTAGGAACGAACTTCCGCACGCTTCTTTGATCAATGGGACTTCTAAAGGTGATGATACCACTCCATCAAGGCCACTACGTTTAGCTAGACTAGCATAATGAACAACAATATCTTCAATCTTTCCATTCACTTTTAACTCTTCTTGCATCACATTCTCGCTTGTACTGGTTAATTGAGTAACAGCGATGCATGTAGGACGATCTTTCCCACTTAAAGTACCTTTTTCCAACCCTTCAAGAGCACGTTCCATCATCAAGCATCCACCAGCGGCATGAACATTTATTATATCCACTTCAAGACGTGCAAGTGACTGCATCGCCCGACCAACCGTATTTGGAATATCATGAAGCTTCAAATCTAGAAATATATTGTGACCTTTTTCCTTTAGTTTGCTAAGTAAGGAGTTCCCACAGCTATAATAAAGCTCCATCCCTACTTTTACAAATAACTGTTCGTCACCAAATTGGTTTAATAGCTCCCAAACTGGTTTTTCATCTGAATAATCTAGAGCAATGATAATTGGACTTTTACTCATTTCCAGCTACCTCCAATCAATTCAGTTATATGCTCAACCCCAAGCTCATCTAGTAAACCTGGTAGCTCATCAATAATGGTTGGACAAACAAAGGGATCAACAAAGTTAGCTGTACCTACTGCAACCGCACTTGCCCCAGCTAGGAAAAATTCGACCACATCTTCGGCCGAACTAATTCCTCCCATACCGATAATCGGTATAGAGACAACTTGACTAACCTGATGGATCATTCGAATCGCCACTGGTTTAATCGCTGGGCCTGAAAGTCCACCTGAACCATTCGCTAAAATCGGTTTTCGCTTGCGTAAATCAATTCTCATACCCAAAAGTGTGTTAATCATCGCTAGTCCGTCTGCACCGGCTTCTTCAACTGCTACTGCCATTTCAACAATATCGGTAACATTTGGCGAAAGCTTTACATAGACAGGAACGCTAGAAACCTCTTTTACTAGCTTGGTTAATTCACTTGCTACCTTTGGATCTGTTCCGAATGTAATCCCACCCTCTTTGACATTTGGGCAAGAGATATTTAATTCAATCGCATGAACATTTTTTGCTTTCGAAATTCTTTCTGCGACTTCAATATAATCTTCTGTTTTTGTCCCAGCAATATTTGCTACTATTGGTACATCATATTGTTCAAGCCAGACAAGTTCATTGGCTAACACACTATCAAGACCTGGGTTTTGTAAGCCAATCGCATTAAGCATTCCACTCGATGTTTCAGCTACACGTGGTGTTGGGTTACCAAATCTCGTTTCAACCGTAGCAGCTTTTATCGCAATTGCCCCGAGTTTTTCTAAATTATAAAACTTGGCATATTCTTTTCCGAAACCAAAACAGCCTGAAGCAGGCATAATCGGATTTCGCATTGAAAGTCCCGGTAACTCCATGTTTAATCTACTCATAGTTCCACCTCTCCAATCGCAAACACAGGTCCATCCGTACATATCTTCTTATAAGCTATCCCAGTAGGATCATTTTGAACGTGGCAGACACAGGCAAAACATGCACCAATCCCACAACCCATTCTTTCTTCTAACGAAAGAAAACCTCTCTCTTCTGGAAATGTTGTTTCAATTGCTTTTAACATTGGTGTAGGTCCACATGAGTATATTGTATCGAAGCTAATCCCCTTGTCTTTTATCACGTCAATAACTGTACCATGGTAACCCTTTGTACCATCCATCGTTGCCACGTACGTTTCCCCGAGTTCCGTAAACTTCTCTTCATAAAAGACGTCTTTACTACTTGCAAAACCAAGAACGTGAATAACAGTTATACCTTTTGCAACAAGTTGCATTGAAAGTTCATATAGAGGTGGTACCCCGATTCCACCACCTATTAAGACAGCTTTTTCACCAGCGTTTGTCGCTTCCACTGGGAAACCATTTCCTAATGGTCCCAAAACAGATACCTGATCTCCTACCTGTTTGTTTGCAAGCATGTTTGTTCCTCTACCACCTGCACGGTAAATTACTGTTAATTGATTTTTATCTTTATCAATACTTGCGATACTGATTGGTCGGCGAAGCATTGGATCTGTTCCCTCGCTTACTTTGACGTGTAGGAACTGTCCTTGGATTGCAAGGCTAACGAGCTCTTGTCCTTGAAGGACGAGCTCGTAAACTTGACTTGCAATATTTTTCTGGCTAACTATTTCCATATTTTCAACGATCATTGCGTTGTCACCACCACTTTTTCCTCTTTAAACGAAGGCATCGGTTCTGAAGCAAAAGTAATTAATTCTAATACTCGTAACAGTGCATCTGCAGTATCAATACTTGTTAAGCAAACAACACCGTTTTCAACTGACTCGCGACGAATTCTAAAGCCGTCTCTTAAAGGCTGTTTTCCTTTTGTTAATGTGTTAATAACAAATTGCGCTTGACCTTGACGAATAATATCAAGCATATGAGGTTTTGGACCTCCAATTTTGTTGACAACAGTCACTGGGATATTTTCATTTTTTATTCTAGAGGCTGTTCCTTCTGTAGCTAAGATATGGTAGCCAATACGATGGAACCTTCTAATTAGTTCTAGAGCCTCTTCTTTATCCTTGTCAGAAACTGTAAATAACACTGAACCATGAGTAGGAATTTTCATTCCAGAAGCAACCAATCCTTTATATAGAGCTTTTTCTAAATTAACATCTCGTCCCATTACTTCACCAGTCGATTTCATTTCCGGTCCTAACGTTATATCAACATCACGAAGCTTGGCAAATGAGAACACCGGTACTTTTACGGATACTTCCTTACTTTCTTGAACGTACCCAGTTTCATACCCTAATTCTTGCAATTTGATACCGAGGATCGCTTTTGTTGCTAGATTTGCCATAGGAACACCGGTAATTTTACTTAAAAATGGTACTGTACGACTTGAACGTGGATTTACTTCTAGTACATAGATTTCATCTTCATGAAGTACAAATTGAATGTTTAATAATCCAACAATATTTAATCCTTTAGCTAATTTAATTGTGCGCTCAATAATTATCTCTTTTGTTGCTTCTGTTAAGCTTTGTGGAGGGTATACTGCAATTG
Organism: Anaerobacillus alkaliphilus; assembly: GCF_004116265.1. Lineage (NCBI taxonomy): Bacteria > Bacillati > Bacillota > Bacilli > Caryophanales > Bacillaceae > Anaerobacillus > Anaerobacillus alkaliphilus. The sequence goes on from NZ_QOUX01000046.1 coordinate 383,142, forward strand.
AGTCACCAGAGTGAACGCCAGCTCTTTCAATGTGCTCCATAATTCCTGGGATTACTACTGTTTCACCATCACAAATTGCATCTACTTCTATTTCTTTACCAATTAAATAACGGTCAATTAATACTGGGTGCTTTGGATTTACTCTAGCTGCATTTGTCATATATCGTAGTAGTTCTTCTTCGAAATAAACGATTTCCATCGCACGGCCACCTAGTACATATGAAGGTCGAACTAAAACAGGGTAACCAATATGATTGGCAATTTTTACTGCTTCATCAACACTAGTCGCTGTACGGCCTAGCGGTTGTGGAATTTGTAATTGTTGCAGGGCTTGCTCGAATTTATCACGATTTTCAGCCGTGTCCATTGCTTCTAATGATGTTCCTAATATCGTGACTCCTCTAGCTTGTAATTCATCTGCTAGATTAATCGCTGTTTGACCACCAAACTGTACAATAACTCCTAATGGTTGCTCATGATTAATAATGTGCATTACATCTTCTACTGCTAGTGGCTCGAAGTATAACTTATCTGAAATACTAAAGTCAGTTGAGACTGTTTCAGGATTGTTATTAATAATAATCGCTTCATATCCAGCTTCTTTAATAGCTAATACTGTATGAACCGTTGCATAGTCAAACTCGATCCCTTGACCAATGCGAATTGGTCCTGAGCCTAAAACGACAATGCTCTTTTTATCGGTAATGATTGACTCATTTTCATCTTCATATGTGCCGTAAAAATAAGGCGTGAACGATTCAAATTCAGCAGCACATGTATCTACCATTTTGTATACTGGAATGATCCCTTTCTCATAACGGAAGTCATAGACTTCTCTTTCCGTTGTATTCCAGAATTTGGCGATGGCATCATCAGAAAAACCAAGCTCTTTTCCTTCCACTAATACTTCTTCATTAAATGGTGCATCTTTAAGTGTCGCTTCAAATTGAATAATTCCTTGGATTTTATTTAGGAAGAAACGATCAATCTTTGTTAATTCCCAAAGTTGCTCAACTGAATAACCACGACGGAATGCTTCTGCTACGATAAATAAACGTTCATCGTCTGCTTTATGCAAGCGATGGTCCATTTCTTCTTTTGTTAATGCTTCAAGCTTATCAATCTGAAGATGTAGTACATTAGCTTCTAATGAACGCACAGCTTTTAGTAGTGACTCTTCTAGGTTCCTACCGATCGCCATGACTTCTCCAGTTGCTTTCATTTGCGTTCCTAATGTACGATTAGCTGCTTCGAACTTATCAAACGGCCAACGTGGGATCTTTGAAACAACATAATCCAAGGCTGGTTCGAAGCTTGCATACGTCGTTTTTGTAATAGGGTTCATAATTTCATCTAGTGCATAGCCAGCCGCTATTTTAGCAGCTATTTTGGCAATTGGATACCCTGTTGCTTTTGATGCTAATGCTGACGAACGACTAACACGAGGATTAACCTCAATAATATAATATTGGTAGCTATCAGGATCTAAGGCAAACTGTACGTTACAACCACCTTCTATTCCTAAAGCTCGAATGATTTTTAATGAAGAGTTACGTAGCATTTGATACTCACGGTCTGACAATGTTTGGCTAGGTGCAACTACGATAGAGTCACCTGTATGAATTCCTACTGGATCAATATTTTCCATATTACAAACAACGATTGCTTGATCTTTACCGTCGCGCATCACTTCATATTCTACTTCTTTGAATCCAGCGATACTTTTTTCAATTAGACATTGTGTAACAGGACTATACTTTAAGCCACTTGTAACAATTTCAATTAAATCCTCTTCATTATAAACTAGTCCTCCACCCGTTCCGCCAAGAGTGTAAGCTGGACGAACAATAATTGGATATCCAATTTCCTCTACGAATTTATAGGCTTCTTCTAGCGTATGGATAATCGCACTTGCTGGGACTGGTTCATTTAAATCGTTCATTAACGTTCGGAATAAATCACGATCCTCTGCTTGCTCAATTGAATGTAGTTTTGTTCCTAGAAGTTCAACATTATACTCTTTAAGAATTCCTGACTTTTCTAACTCGACTGCCATATTTAATCCTGTTTGTCCACCAAGTGTCGGTAACAATCCATCAGGACGCTCTTGTCTAATAATACGACTTACAAATTCAAAGGTAATAGGTTCAATATAAACTTTATCAGCCATTGATGTATCAGTCATAATTGTAGCTGGATTTGAATTAATAAGAATAACCTCATACCCTTCTTCCTTTAACGCCTGGCAAGCTTGTGTCCCTGCATAATCAAACTCCGCTGCCTGACCAATAACAATTGGTCCTGAACCTATTACTAAAATCTTCTTAATATCTTCACGTCTTGGCATGGTGTTACCTCCTAGCTACGGCTTTAGATTCAATATTGTTTTGCATTAGTTCCATAAATCGTTCAAATAAATCGTTTGCATCCTCTGGTCCTGGTGAAGCTTCTGGGTGATATTGTACACTGAATGCTGGATAATCTAAATGTTCCATTCCTTCAACCGTTCCATCGTTTACAGCAACATGGGTTACCTCTAATCTTGTATTTCCAACTGTTTCAGGTTCTACTGTAAACCCGTGGTTTTGTGCAGTTATAGCAATTTTTCCTGTCTTTAATTCTTTCACAGGATGGTTAGACCCACGGTGGCCAAATTTTAATTTTGTTGTTTTTGCACCACATGCTAGTGCTAATAGTTGGTGGCCTAGACAGATACCAAAAATCGGTACTTTTCCTAGTAATTCGTTAATCATAGTAACCGCTTCTGGAACATCTACTGGGTCCCCAGGGCCATTACTTAACATAATTCCATCTGGATTAAAACGTAAAATTTGTTCACTTGTTGCATTGTAAGGAACGACAACAACATCACAGTTTCGATTATTTAATTCTCTTAGAATTCCTTTTTTCATCCCAAAGTCCACTAAGACTACGCGGTACCCTCTTCCTGGACTAGCATAAGACTCTTTTGTTGAAACATGAGCAACTTGATCACGTGGTAAAACTAACTTATTTAGTTCATCGACGACTGCATCAACATCCACGTCCATACCGCATATTCTTCCACGAAGTGTTCCAACATTTCGGATCATTCTAGTTAACTTTCTTGTATCAATGCCTTCTAACCCTGGAATATTTAGAGCTTTTAATAGTTCGTCAATTGACTCTTCATTTCTCCAGTTGCTAGGAAATTTTGCTGCTTCTTTGACAATTAATCCGTTTATTGAAGGAGAAATAGACTCAAAATCATCTCGGTTAATTCCGTAATTTCCAATCAAAGGATATGTTAGTGTAACGATTTGTGCACAATAAGATGGATCTGATAAAATCTCCTGATATCCTGTCATCCCTGTATTAAAAACAACTTCTCCTGACATTTCTCTTGTACTACCGAATCCCTTTCCAACAAAAACTTCACCGTTTTCTAAAATTAATTGACGTTTCATTGTTATTCCTCCCTTTTCCAAGCAACTTCACCGTTGACAATTGTCATTACTGGCCAACCTTTACACTCCCAATTTGCAAATGGGGTATTTTTCCCTTTTGATAAGAAGCTTTCTGGATCAATTTTTTCAGTATGCTCAAGGTCTACAATAGTAATATCGGCCTTTGCTCCAACATGTAACGTTCCATACGGAAGCCCAAACACTTCGCATGGTTTCTTTGCTAAGTTGTCTACTAAATCTTTCAATGAGATAATCCCTGTTTCAACAAAATGTGTATAGAGTAATGGAAATGCCGTTTCTAGGCCAACGATCCCAAATGGTGCCAATTCTATAGACTCACTTTTTTCTGCCTCAGAATGTGGCGCATGATCTGTCGCGATGAAGTCAATCGTACCATCTAGTAAGCCTTCAATTAATGCCTTCTTATCCTCAATTCCCCTTAACGGTGGGTTCATTTTATAGTTTGTATCTAACCCTGGAATATCCTGATCTGAGAGCAACAAGTGATGTGGCGTTACTTCAGCCGTTACCCGTATACCAGCTCTTTTTGCATCACGAACAACACGGACAGACTCTTTTGTACTAATGTGACAGACATGATAGTGTGCTCCTGCAGCTTCTGCTAATAAAACATCTCTTGCAATGTGTACAGCTTCGCAAACTGAAGGTATTCCATTTAATCCCATTTTTTTAGAGAATTCACCTTCATGTACTGAGCCTTTATTAATTAGTGTATTTTCTTCACAATGGGCAACAATTGCTTTATTAATCGACGCGGCTTCCTTCATTGCTTGAAGCATCATACTTGCATCTTGAACTCCCACACCGTCATCCGTAAATGCGAATGCACCAGCGTTTGCTAACTCTTTAAAATTTGTCATTTCTTTTCCAAGTTCACGAATTGTAATAGAAGCATACGGTAATACTCGAACATTTCCTGTTTCTAAAATTCTTTGATTTAACCACTCAATTTGTTCCTTCGTGTCAGGTACAGGACGAGTATTAGGCATAGCAGCAATTGTCGTGTAGCCTCCACGCGCTGCAGCCATTGTTCCTGTCGCAATCGTTTCTTTATACTCCCCACCTGGCTCTCGCAAGTGCACATGTAGATCAACAAACCCTGGAAAAATCGCCTTGGCATTTAAATCGATAACCTCATGTGCTTCTACGGAAATTTCTGTTTCTACCGCTGTAATCAGATCTTTATCAATTAAGATGTCCACCTTTTGTAATGTTCCATCCTCACCTAAAATTCTTCCGTTTTTTAATAGCTTAGCCAATTGAAACTACCTCCCCTTTTTGTTGTAAAGCACGTTTAAGTACTGCTTGTCTCACCGCTACCCCATTTGTCATTTGTTTAAAAATACGGGATCGTTCACATTCAACTAAAGAATCTGCTATTTCAACATCCCGATTAATAGGTGCAGGATGCATAATAATACTTTGTTTTTTCATCATTGCTTCTCTTTCTATCGTTAAGCCAAATAACTGATGATACTCTTCTTTTGATGAAATCATTTTAAAAGCATGTCTCTCGTGTTGAATACGGAGCATCATCATCACATCTGCCTGTTTAACTGCTTCATCCATTGGTAAGTAATTCCCCCCTACCATCGCATCATCCATCCATTGTTCCGGCCCTGAGAAATAAACATTTGCCCCAAGTCGCTTTAACACATCAGCATTCGATCTTGCCACACGACTATGACGAATATCCCCAACAATTACTACATTTAATCCTTGGAAAATAACAAATTCCTGCTGTATCGTAAGTAAGTCAAGTAAACATTGAGTGGGATGGTGGCCACAACCGTCGCCTCCATTTATTATCGGAATAGAAATTCCACCTACAAGCTCATCGAAATAGTGATCTTTGGGATGCCTGATAACAACTGCATTGGCACCAATTGCCTCTAAAGTTTTTACAGTATCGTACAATGTTTCTCCCTTTTGAACACTTGAGGAATGAGTTTCAAAGTTCAGAACATGAAGACCGAGTTTTTTCTCTGCTACTTCAAAAGAAAATTTTGTTCTCGTACTTGGTTCAAAGAATAGATTTGCAACAAACTTATCAGTCGCTGGCACCCAAGCTTTTCCTTCTAAAAACTGTTGAGCCTCATGTAAGATATCAAGAATTTCTTCATTATCGAGCTCTGTGATCGTTAATAAATGTTTCATACCAAATTCCCCTTTCATACCTCTCACGAATAAATCAGGATCATTTTATATTGCTCAAACCAAACATATTTAATAAAAAACACCCTTATAAATTCTTATAAGGGTGCAATAAAGAGAGGAATGGGCATCTCTACCACCACTCGGCTTTATTTGATAACACCCTTATAAGTCTCTCGTACTTAATTAAAGGGATGACGCTATGAAATTGCTGATGTTTTGCTTTCCGTTACTTCTTCATTAAACATCTTGTTTACATCAATTTTTTCTCTACCAGGTAAAACTAAGTTAAGAAAAATTCCAATGATTGTCGCTAAAGCCATACCAGCAATAGAAAAACCTGATACCTGGATAAACGCACCACCAATACCGATCACAAGAATTACTGACGAGATAATTAAGTTGCGTTTTTTGCCAAGATCAATTTTATTGTCAATTAGCATTCTTAAACCAGAAGAAGCGATAATACCGAACAGTAGAATTGACACCCCACCCATAACTGCAGTTGGGATCGTAGAGATTAACGCAGAGATCTTACCGACAAATCCAAAAGTGACTGCTAAAATAGCTGCTCCGCCGATAACGAAGACACTGTATACTCTTGTTAAAGCTACGACACCGATATTCTCACCATAAGTCGTATTTGGTGGTCCACCAATCATAGCAGCGATCATCGTTGCGACTCCGTCACCTAGTAACGAACGGTGTAAACCAGGCTTTTTAATGAAGTTCTTCCCTACTACTTTACTTAACACCATTTGATCACCCATGTGCTCAGCAATCGTAACCACTGCGATTGGAACCATAATTGCCATGATCTGCCATGAGAACTGAGGTGTGTAATTTACAAACATGAACATAAAGTCAGGAGCTTGGAACCAAGAAGCTTCCTTCACTGGAGTCATATCAACCATTCCAAGTAAGAAGGCAAATGTATAGCCTCCAACAATCCCGAATAAGATAGGAATTAGTCCGAAAAATCCTTTAAAGAACATTGATGATATGATTGTAATCCCTAATGTAACTAGTGCTACTAAGAAGAAAGTTGGAACGTATACCTTTGGATCAACTGTTAAATCATACATTGCCATATCAATGGCTACACCTGCTAATCCTAAACCGATAACCATAATAACTGGGCCAACAACGATTGGCGGCAAAAGATTCATTAACCAATTAATCCCACTTACTTTAATTGCAAGTGCTACGCCCCCGTAAACTAATCCTGCAACAAAACTTCCGATCATTGCCCCTTCTGGTCCGCCTAATGTAGTCGCTGCTATAATTGGGGCAATGAAAGCAAACGAAGAACCTAAGTAAGCAGGTACTTGACCTCTTGTAATTAATAAGTATGCTAATGTTCCTAGACCACTCGAGACTAAGGCTACTGCTGGACTCAATCCAACAAGGTAAGGAACTAAGATTGTTGCTCCGAACATTGCAAATAAATGCTGTAAGCTTAGGATTAACCACTTATCTGCTTTTGGTATTTCTCTGATTCCTACTTCTTTTTGACTATTCATATTTCTTCCTCCTCTAAGATAACTTCATACAAAAAACCTCTTTGTTTTTTCAAAGAGGTATGTTCATCCAGCTAAATTTGCCCATTGCAAATTTAAGTTAGAGGAGTATACCCCTTGTCAGCCTCACAGGACTGCTTTAAAGGGAGGTTTTTTGTTCAATTGTCACTTCATCTACGCCGTCAACTTCTGTTAACTTTGCAACGATAATTTCATTTTTAGATGTTGGTACATTTTTACCGACGTAGTCAGGTCTAATTGGTAATTCACGATGACCACGATCGATTAACACTGCTAATTGAATTTGTTCTGGACGCCCAATATCCATCAAAGCGTCTAATGCAGCCCTTACAGTTCTACCTGTATATAAAACATCATCGATCAAGATTACTTTTTTTTCGTTTACATTAAAAGGGACCGATGCGCCATTTAATAATGGCTCCTTATTTCCCTCTTTATGAGATAAATCATCACGGTATAAAGTGATATCAATTTCGCCTACGTTGACGCGAGAGCCTTCTATTTCTTCAATACGTTTAGCAAGCCTATTTGCTATATAGATCCCTCTTGTTTTTATCCCTACTAGGACACAATCATCAATACCTTTATTTCGTTCAATAATTTCATGGGCAATTCTAGTCAGTGCTCTTCTTACAGCTTGTTCATCTAAGAGAACAGTAGCCTTTGACACGGTATTTCCACCTTTCATATAGAGAATTTTTCTTAGTTTTCCCTAATAAAAAAACCTCTCACCCATTGATGAGAGGTTTTCTGTGTACACGTAATAAACAGACATAGATATACTATCTGTACGTTTTCACAATTCCTTCTCAGCCTCACGGGACTGTAGTTAAAGGGAACACTATATTCTTGTCTACTTCATTATGTCAGGTTTTAAAATCTATGTCAACGAGAACTTTTTCGAATTTCGTCGAGTAAGTAATTAAAATCATCAGGAACATCTCGTTCAAAAGTTAGTCTCTCACCCGTTACTGGGTGTGTAAACCCTAATACAGCTGCGTGTAGTGCTTGGCCTTCAATTGGTAACTTAAGTGTTCGTGGAGGTCCATACTTTGGATCACCAGCTAATGGGTGTCCAATATATTTCATGTGAACACGAATTTGATGTGTACGGCCTGTTTCAAGCCGACATTCTACCAAAGTAAATTCCTTTAAACGCTCTAAAACGGTAAAATGAGTTACTGCATCACGACTATTATCATCTGTAACAGTCATACTTTGTCGGTCTTGCTTATCTCGTCCAATCGGTGCATCAATTGTCCCATGATCATGGGCAATCACACCATGGGCAATTCCTTTATAAATCCGTGTTGTTGTTTTATCTTTTAATTGGTTTACCAATGACTCATGTGATTTATCATTCTTAGCTACCATCAATAGGCCTGATGTATCTTTATCAATACGATGAACGATACCAGGACGTAAGACCCCGTTAATACCAGATAAATCCTTGCAATGTGCCATTAACCCATTAACTAATGTACCAGTCAAATGACCAGGTGCTGGATGCACAACCATCCCACGTGGTTTGTTCACAACCAGAACGTGTTCATCCTCATAAACAATATCCAGATCCATTTCCTCTGGTTCGGCATCAAGCAATTGTGGTTCAGGAACATGTAAAACCACGTGATCATTCATTTGACACTTGTAATTGCTCTTAACGTTATTTCCATTAACAGTAAGATTCCCTTCTTTCATCCACTGTTGTACCTGAGTTCGTGACCAATCGTTTTCTTGCGATGAAAGCCATTTATCTAGACGTTCATTTTGTGCTTCTTCATTTATAATCCATTCAAAAGTTTCCATTATTTTTTCTCCCTTGTCTTTCCTTCTTCTAAAAGTATTTGTAATATTAATACCCCTACCCCAATAACTAATGCCATATCTGCTACGTTAAAAATTGCAAAATCATATGTGAATATATAAACATCAATGAAGTCAACAACTTCTCCACGGAATAGACGGTCAATAAAGTTACCTAATGCCCCACCTAAAACAAGACCTAATGAAATTCCTAAAAGCTTACTTTCCCTCGTATGTTTGTTTATGTAATAAACAACAAAAGCAACTACAAATAGAGTGACGATAAAAAATAACCACATCTGTCCTTGCAAAATTCCAAACGCTGCTCCTTTGTTACGATGTGAAGTAAGATAAAGTAAATTTTCAATAATGGGTATTTGTTGATGAAGTGACATTTGTGTAATAACAAGCCACTTTGTTACCTGATCTAAAACAAGTACAATTAGTGCTAATATGTAATATCTCACCTATAGTTCCTCCGCTTCCCTTATGTTCATCTCTTAAGCATTTTAGCACAGCTGTAAGTTTTGAACAATCTTGGGGTAGCAGACTAACGACAAAATGAATAAAAGCTAACAATTAAGATAGAAGGGGATAACCCCTTCTATTCATTTTCATCGCTATCTTCAAGGTGGCGATCTAATTGATCCATATAGTGATCGTAGTGGACATTCCGTTGAAAATCAACACTGTCATCACCTTTATAACCTTCAATGTCCGTAGAAGCGATGGCTTCAACTTCTTCTACATAACCAATTAACTCTTGCTGAATTATACTCGAGTCCTCAAACACCATGGAATTATCATTAAATGTGGCTACAGACTGCCAGGCATCTTCAGCATCAAATTCAGTTTCTCGGTCATTGTCATCAAAAACAAACTCGTCAAAGCCTTTTAAAACATCTTCTTCAACAGGTCGTTCTCTTGCAATTTCTTTTTCCTTACTAAACTCAATCGTTGTTCTCGCTGTTGGTAGTGCTTGTAAACGTTCGAATGGAATTTCATTCCCTGATACTTCACAAATTCCATACGTACCTTTTTCCATTCTATCCAATGCAGCCAAAACATCTTCATATTCTTGATGAATATGTTCAAATAGAGCTAGGTCCTTTTCTCTTTCAAACTGAGCTGTACCAATATCCGCTGGATGGTTATCATAAACCGATAGTTCCCCTATAGAGAAGGATAGTGACTTATTAAGGCCATAGCGGTCTAGTTCTCGGATTCTTTCCTCTAGACGGTCTTTTTCAGTGATTAATTGCTGCTTTATCATATCATATTTACCCATCTTACGAACCTCCTTTGGAAAAGATGGTTTCAATTGTAGTTTATCCTTACAATAAAAGCTTAGCCGAAACAAGATTTGCTAAATGAATGTAAAAAAAGCAAAACTAGGCTTACTGCCTTGTTTTGCTTTCTTTTTTTAATAATGATTTTTCACTACATCTGCACAACTTAAGCAAAGTGTCGGGTGTGCCTCGTCTTGGCCTACTGTTTCAGTAACAACCCAACAGCGTTCGCATGTCTCACCCGCTGCTTTTTCTACAACTATGGCTAATGTTTCAAATCGTTGGGCTTCAGTCGGCGCTACTTCAAAATCACCAGCAACTACAGCTTTAGAAACGATGAATAGCTTTTCTAGTTCACCAATTGATGTAAGCAATTCTTTTACATCTTTGTTTGGATATAATTTAATTCCTGCTGTTAGTGACTTACCAATAATTTTTTGATTTCTCGCCGTTTCTAGTGCCTTTAAAACATCATCACGTAATTCTAACACCTGATCCCATTTAGCTTCAATCACTTCATTATAAACAGATGTGTTCTCCTCAGGCATATCTGTTAATTGTACACTTTCGGTTTCTACATCCGGAATAAATGGCCAAACCTCATCTGCTGTATGCGGAAGAATTGGCGTTACAAGCTTTGTTAAAGAAACTAATACTTCATACATGACTGTTTGAATTGATCGTCTGCTAGGATCATTCTTATGTTGGATATATAACGTATCTTTGGCTATATCCATGTAGAAAGAACTTAATTCAATAGAGCAGAAATTATGAATTTTATTATAAACACCTGCAAACTGATACAGGTCATAATTTCCTTTCACTTCTTTAATTAATTTATTTAACTTTATTAAGACATAGCGATCTAATTCAGGTAAATTCTCTAAGCTTACACGGTCTGTTGCCGGATTAAAATCATGAAGATTTCCTAATAAGAATCGGAACGTGTTACGAATTTTACGATAAACTTCCGCAACTTGTTTTAAAATATCATCAGAGACACGAACATCTGCTTGATAGTCAACTGACGCTACCCATAAGCGAAGAATATCTGCACCAAGCTGCTTCATTACATCATTTGGTACCACAACGTTCCCTAAAGATTTACTCATTTTTCTACCTTCACCATCTAAGACAAAACCATGGCTTAATACACCTTTATATGGGGCTTTCCCTGAGACTGCAACTGAAGTCGATAAAGAAGAGTTAAACCAACCACGATATTGGTCAGAACCTTCAAGATAAAGATCAGCAGGACGTTCTAGGTCATCACGTTCAACTAAAACTGATTGATGAGATGATCCTGAGTCAAACCAAACATCCATAATGTCAGTTTCTTTCGTAAACTGGCCATTAGGACTTTGTTGCGAAGTAAATCCTTCTGGTAATAACTGCTTAGCGTCCCATTCAAACCAGATATTTGATCCATGTTCTCTAAATAAATTCGAAACGTGATCAATTGTTTCATCTGTGATAATTGGCTCATTATCTTCCCCGTAAAAGACCGGAATCGGTACACCCCAAGCGCGCTGTCTTGAAATACACCAGTCACCACGATCACGAACCATGTTGTAAAGTCTCGTTTCTCCCCAAGCAGGCACCCACTCAACTTCTTTAATAGAAGTTAATAGTTCCTCACGGAAGTCTTTAATCGAAGCGAACCATTGAGCAGTAGCTCTAAAAATAACGGGTTTTTTCGTTCTCCAATCATGTGGATAAGAGTGCGTCATAAATGCAAGTTTTAGTAAAGCTCCTACTTCAGTTAACTTCTCTGTGATCGGCTTGTTCGCTTCATCGTAAAACAATCCTTCAAATCCAGGTGCCTCACTTGTAAAGCAACCCTTGTCATCAACCGGACATAACACTTCAAGGTTATATTTTTGGCCAACGATAAAGTCATCTTCCCCATGACCGGGAGCAGTGTGAACACAACCTGTACCGGCATCTAAAGTAACGTGGTCACCTAAAATAACTAATGATTCACGGTCGTAGAAAGGATGTATTGCCGTTACGAATTCAAGTTCAGCACCTTTTACTTTATTTACAACTTCATAATTTTCCCATTCAAATACTTTTACCAAGTTTTCTAACAGCCCAGAAGCAACTACGTATTTCTCATCATTCACTTTTACAACTGAGTATTCTAATTCAGGATGTAAACAAATGGCTAAATTTGCTGGGATCGTCCATGGAGTTGTTGTCCAAATAACAATTTTTTCGTCACCTTGTAAAACATTTTTCCCATCTTTAACTTTGAAACCAACATAAATAGAAGGGGAACGTTTATCTTGATACTCAATTTCAGCTTCAGCAAGAGCAGATTCTGATGATGGAGACCAATAAACAGGCTTTTTACCTTTGTAAATATAGCCTTTTTTCGCCATATCGCCGAATACTTTAATTTGCTGAGCTTCGTATGATTTATGAAGAGTAATATAAGGGTTTTCCCAGTCACCTCGAACACCTAAACGCTTGAATTGCTCTCGTTGACGATCAACTTGATCAAGGGCATATTCTTCACAAAGTTTTCTGAATTCAGCAACTGTTAGCTCTTTACGTTTTACTTTCCCATTTTTAGTAAGAGCTGTTTCGATTGGTAATCCGTGAGTATCCCAACCAGGTACGTAAGGTGCTTGAAAACCAGCCATTGATTTATAGCGTACAATGAAATCTTTTAAAATTTTATTTAAGGCGTGGCCTATATGAATATCTCCATTCGCATAAGGTGGTCCATCGTGTAATACATATAAAGGTAGACCCTTTGTTCTTTCTTGAACCTTTTTGTAGATATTCAATTCATTCCACTTTTCTTGGATTTGTGGTTCACGATTCGGTAAATTCCCACGCATCGGAAATTCCGTTTTAGGCATTAGTAATGTGTCTTTGTAATCCATAATTTTATCCTCCACTAATATAGTAAAAACATTGTAATAAAAATAAAAGGCTCTTTTCGTAAACATTGTAGCTTTTTTTACAATAAAATAATCGGATAAATACCCTAGATGAAGATATCAGCCAATAAGCTATATAAGAAAAGAGCAATACTTACTAACTTAGTTGTGAATTCTTAGTATTTTGTGTAAAAATCCGGCTTTTGGGATTTTTACGAAAGCAACAAACTTTGCGAAAACAACCAAATAAAAAAACCTTCTCTGTCCACAATAGGGACGAGAAGGTTAACCCGCGGTACCACCCTGATAAACAGACGAATGCTGTTCACTTGAAATTCGTAACGTGAATGACTCGTCACAGCCTACTCGAAGTCTTCGGTGTGAAGCTCATGGGTGATTTTCCTTTTTATGACTATATCGGGCTTTCACCATCCCCGACTCGCTAAGCTAGCTTAGTAAAAAGTACTGTCCCAATCCATGCCTGTTTGATCCATTTAATTAATAAAGGTATTATATGCAAAAATAGTATCTACGTCAAGAAATGGCCAAAATTTTAACCTTCTCTTACATACTCATTTCTTTCTTCTCGAGACTTACTTAAATCTTCCCAGTCGTCAGTACCGAGCATCTCAAGTTGAGCTTCTATTAACATTTTAAATCTCATTTTATAGACAGAAGCTTGCTTTTTTAACTCTTCAATTTCTAAGGCAATCTTTCTTGATTTTGACAAAGAATCGTTGATAATACGATCTGCATTCTTTTCGGCTTCCTTAATAATTAACTGAGCTTCTTTCTGTGCATTTCTTTTTACTTCTTCTGCTGTTTCTTGAGCGATCAGTATAGATTTATTAAGAGTAGATTCAATATTGGCAAAATGAGCCAATCGTTCATCTAAATCTACAACCTTTTCAGCAAGTTCTTTTTTTTCACGAAGGACGATCTCATAATCTTTAATTACTTGATCTAAAAACTCATTTACTTCATCTTCATCATAACCACGAAAACCCCTGTTGAATTCCTTGTTATGAATGTCTAATGGTGTTAAGGGCATATTGCCACCTCCAAATTTATTCGCAAATAATAGATAGAGAAACCAGATTATTAGTTATTTCGACATAAATAGTAAAATTCCTGCAAATATTATCAGCTATTTTCGCAAACCAATATCAAGACGCCATTTATCTTTTTTCGTTTTACCTTGTACAGTAATTAGTTTACTTCTTCCTAACCCTCTTACCGAGATGTGATCACCAGCTTGAAGTTGGAACGAAGGTTGTTCAACTAACTTCCAGTTGATTTTCACTTTTTTCGATTCGATATATGGCATAATTTTTGACCTAGATACCTGATAAATTTCCGAAAGAATAACATCCAAGCGAAGGGAACTTGCTGTAATAACCTTTTCTAACCATTCTTCTTTTTGTAACATCAATGTATTGAGAGAAACTTGTTCTAAACGAACCTGAGCCCTACCAATACTTTGAAGATTCGCTTCAACATAACTACCTATTTCAGAAGCAACAATAATTTGTATTAGTTCTTCTTCTAGTAAGATGTCACCAAATTTTTCTCTTTTCAATCCCAAACCCATCATAGACCCTAGCAAATCTCGATGAGACAAATTTACAAACTTATGGGGATAATGAACCCTATAAGCCGAGAGTTGGTAGTCATCTATTGTGGCGTCAAGATAAGGAGGGTGCAAAAATGCCCGTTTACGCTCAGCATTCTCATTTCCACCATATAAGGAAAAAACAACATCTGGATCTTGTCCAATAATTGACGTTAAGATTTGCTGTTCCCGAGGATCTAAAAAATCTGTCAACTTATGTAAAAAACGTCCTTTTACTCCTTCTTTCCATTCCATTACTTGATCGACAAAAGGACGCTCTTCTTTACGAAAATGATCATACACACTCATGGTTGTAAATACCTATCTTAAAACATCGAGAAAATTGCTGTAACTCCGTTTGTTGCGAAACGTAAAGCAAGAATAGCAACAATAGGAGAAATGTCAATCATTCCAAGAGGAGGTATAATTTTTCGAAACGGAGCCAAGTACGGTTCAACCAGTGAAGCAATGAATTGTCCAATAGAAGATTCTCTTGCATTAGGAAACCATGACATCAGAATATACGCAATGACAACATATGAATACAAAAATAATAATTGATTGATGAGATTACCAATCATAGCCATAATTTAAACACCTACTTTTCAAATATTTATTCAGAAGAAAGGAAATCTGATATTGAACCTGTTACGTCAACATTATCAGGAGTACAAAGGAAAATATTAGCCCCCAGCTTTTGAATGTCCCCACCTATAGCATACACTGTTCCACTCAAAAAATCGACGATTCGTTTTGCTTGGTCATGGCTAATGCGTTGCAAATTAATAACAACCGCTTTTCGATTTTTCAGGTGATCAGCAATATCCTGAACCTCATCATAAGTTCTAGGTTCAATCAACATGACTTTTGCCGCTTTTTGTACACTTTGTAAACTCACAACATTCGTTTTATCACTTCGTTTTTCTTGATTTCTTATCACGTATTGTTCATCTATTTCTTGATTTTCAGTTCTAGCTGTTTGTGTATCAGTTTGTTCATCTTCTAGTTCAAAGAAACGCTTAAATTTCATTTTCAAGCTCATTTCTACTCTCTCCCTTAGTGAATTGTGAATTGTCAATTGTGAATTTTGAATGTTTAAGAGAAAGCTTCAGGGCAAGTCTAGCTATAATTCATAATTCATAATTCATAATTCATAATTTTATTTATTCCCCAACCAATGAAGTGCCTAACCTAATAAAGGTTGCTCCTTCTTCGATTGCAATTTGAAAGTCATTTGACATCCCCATGGAAAGCTCTTTACAAGGAGCATATGGCAAGTTCAATGCTTGTACGTTTTGTTGAAGCTCTTTTAATTTCTTAAAGAATGGTCTAGTTGCTTCAGGGTCTTCAAATGGAGCCATCGTCATCAAGCCAACTACTTCAATTAACGGATACTTATCTAGTTCTTTAACAAACGAAAATAATTCTTCAGGATCTAGCCCATGCTTCGATGTTTCACCAGAAACGTTTACTTGGACGAAACACTTCGTTTTTTTACTAGCACGTTTCTGAATTTCACTTGCTAAGCTTAATCGGTCTAACGAATGAATGTAATCAAATTTATCGATGATTTCCTTCACTTTTCTAGTTTGAAGTGAACCTATGAAATGCCATGTTCCTTTTCCATTTAAATTATGCCATTTTTTCAGGCCTTCTTCAGCTCTATTTTCACCAATATGATGAATCCCTGCATCTAATGCTTCTTGAGCTCTTTCGTCACTTACATATTTCGTCACAGCAATAACATTTACATTAGTAATATCTCTTCCAACTCGCTCGCACGCCTCTTGTATTTCTTGGTGTATTTGAGCGAAGTTCTGTTTAACAGTCACCATTTATGTCCTCCCTACACTCTACCAATAAAACTCATCATTCTACCTGTTTTTTGTTCTCTCCGATAAGAGAAGAATAAAGCTTTCTCATTAAATGTACAGTAATTAGAGGTGAAAATATGATTAGCATTAACACCCATGTTTAGAAGTAGTTGTTTATTTAACTCTTTCAAGTCGAGTAAATATTTACTAGTCGCTATTTCTTTATATGGTGCAAGGTTCTCGTTCTGTACTATTTTCCTTACTCTATCAATAACATAATCGTCTACTTCATAGCACCTCTGAGAAATAGACGGCCCAATAGCTACATAAATAGTTTCAAGAGGTATCTTTTCATCTTCCACCCAAATACGAATCATTTTCGGCCCTATTTCACCAACAGTACCCTTCCAACCAGCATGTGCTAAACCAACAATGTTAGCACTTGTTGAGTAGAAGTATAATGGAACACAGTCAGCGTAAAGACTAGCAAGTAGCACGTTCTTCTCTCTTGTATATAAGCCATCAGTATCTTTAACCGCAGTTTCCAACGATAAAGATCCTGCACCAACATCTTCTTTACAAACTTTTTTAATATTATTACCGTGCACTTGGTCTGCAAACACCCAGTTACTAAGTGGTATTCCAAGTTCAGCTGCTAGCGCCTCACGATTAGCAATTACATCACAGACATTATCTTGAACATGTAAACCCATATTTAATGAGCTATATGAATCAGTACTTTTTCCATTTATTCTCGTTGAAAATCCGACAACAAGGTTATCATCGACCTGTTTAAACGGCTCTACCGATAAAAACAGCTTGTTATTGGAAACAAAAGGTTCTTCTCTCAACAAAGACACTCCTATTCCTAATACTTTTTTTTATTCTAACATATTTTTCTACTAACAAATAGACTTTCATCGCTTCAAAAAAATTTAGCTTCCGCATTAACAATGCGAAAGCCATAGAGTGAATATTACTTTTCCTCTAGACGAACTAAAATTACATCAGAACCTATTTTCACTATATTTTCCCATGGTATTACCATTTCTGACTCTTTTCCACCTAAAAATGTAAGCATTCTTCCCGTACTCCCAATAATAATTGATTGTACTGTTCCTTCTTCTAAGTTAATATCTAGATCACTAATATGCCCTAACACCTTGCCATCAGAAATATTTACTATATCCTTCGATTGAATTTCAGATATTTTTAGCATGCCGATTCCCCCATTAATTAGTTAGCTTATATCATATATATGTACTGGCGCTGAATTATATTTACTCAATTACTCTAAAGAAAACTTTTTTTGCTAGAACTCACTAAAAAGAAAAAAGGTAACCCCGTGGGTTACCTTAAGCTTTTGCATGCTTATTCATTTGTTGGATTGCTGCTTTCTCAAGCCTTGAAACTTGTGCTTGAGAAATACCAATTTCGTCAGCTACTTCCATTTGCGTTTTCCCTTGGAAGAAACGCATATTTAAAATCATTTTTTCTCTTTCACTTAATCTAACCATTGCTTCTTTCAAGGCAATTTCTTCTACCCATTGAATATCCTTTTGTTTATCATCACTAATCTGATCCATTACATAGATTGGGTCTCCACCGTCATTATAAATTGGCTCAAACAACGAGACAGGATCTTGAATAGCATCAAGGGCAAAAACAATGTCCTCTTTCGGTACGTTAAGTACCTTGGCAATTTCCTGTATTGTCGGTTCACGATCGCGACTTTTTTCGCTCATTAAAGAGTCTCTTACCTGCAATGCTTTATAAGCAATATCCCTTAGTGACCTAGAAACTCGAATTGGGTTATTGTCACGTAGGTAACGCCTAATTTCCCCGATAATCATTGGCACTGCGTACGTAGAGAATTTAACATTTTGACTTAAATCGAAGTTGTCGATCGATTTCATTAACCCAATACAACCCACTTGGAATAAGTCATCAACATACTCTCCCCTGTTGTTAAAGCGCTGAATAACACTTAAAACTAACCTTAAATTTCCGTTAATTAGTTTTTCTCTTGCCGAGTTGTCGCCACTTTGAAGTTCCTCAAATAACTGACGCATCTCTTTGTTTGTTAGTACTGGTAACTTTGCTGTATCAACACCACATATTTCAACTTTATTTCGTGTCAATTCTTTCCCTCCTTACAGGAGTTGATGTACAAGAGTAAGTATCTCCTCAGGTGGGAAAAATATGCACTACTTCAGAAACGTGGAAATTCACTTTTAAGCATAAACATTGATACAGAGCGGTCTTTGGACTAAAAATTTTTTTTAGAAAAACTGTATTTATTGTTTTCTAAATTTTTTAAACCATTTTATTAAATTCTTTTCTCAACCTTTTTATAATACGTTTCTCTAACCTTGAAATATACGATTGTGAGATACCTAACAAGTCTGCAACATCCTTTTGAGTTTTTTCTTCTCCACCTGCTAGTCCGAAGCGGAGTTCCATGATCTGTTTTTCTCTTGCATTAAGTGTATGAAGTGCATTAACGAGTAATTTCCGATCTACCTTCTCTTCAATTCCCTTTGTAATAATGTCCTCCTCTGTTCCTAAAACATCTGAAAGTAGTAGCTCATTTCCATCCCAATCGATATTTAGCGGTTCATCAAACGACACTTCAGAGCGAATTTTATTATTCCTACGTAAGTACATTAATATTTCATTCTCAATACATCTTGAAGCATAGGTTGCTAATTTAATTTTCTTTTCTGGATTAAATGTATTTACTGCTTTAATTAAACCGATCGTTCCGATACTAATTAGATCTTCGATATTAATACCTGTATTTTCAAACTTACGTGCAATGTAAACGACTAATCGTAAATTCCTTTCAATTAACATTGAACGAACAGCTTTATCACCTGTAGGCAGCTTACTTAACAAATGCTCTTCCTCGTCTTTTGAGAGGGGAGGAGGTAGTGCTTCACTACCTCCTATATAATAAATTTCATCAGCTTTCAAACCTAATTTCATTAACAATTTGTACCACATTAAAGTCAATTTTAATTTCAGTTTATTCATGTATGTACCTCCTAAAGTTACAGTTACATTTTTGTTGTTAACTAAGCTAAACGCTTTTTCCCTTGAATAAGCATCTGAGGATGAAGAATACAGTTAAAATCTCCCTCAGAAGATAAATTTGTGAAATTTAAACCAACAATTACATTACTGCAATCAAGCTCTTCGCCCTGACCCAATGTAACAATTACTTTATTCGGTCTAATTCCAATAATAAATTGATTTACTTGACCAATCCCTCGATATGGAATAATACATAGTTTTTCCTCCCAGTCTTTGTCAATAACAAAACTCGGATCACCGATCATCTCAGGATGTTTTGCTTGCTGTACTATAGATTTAGGGAATTTATTATGAAGATCGTTCATATCTATTACCATAACGGGCTTTTTTGTTAATGGGTCTTGTAACTGATTGCCACTATCAATTAATCCTTTTAACTGGATTTGCCTATCTAGTATAAATAGATCTACTTGAACGATATCTTCGTACTTCACTTTCCTAACTTCCATTTGCTCAATTCTTTTCCTAGCAAAGAGCCAAATCGTTGGAAATCCAATGACTACTAATAACCAGCTAATTGGAGTTCCTAAACCTGTAGATTTCGTTGTTACTACTCCATTCAAAATAACCATTTCGTTATTAAACATGAAATGTAATGCAATTAACCCACCTCCACAAATGAAGCTAACGAAATAGAATGTTAGGAGATTTTGAATAAAGTATGATATTTTTTTAAATCCGAAAGCAGTAACAACGATGCAAGATGAAAAAATTAACTTAAACATTGGATGATAAAATAACGGGCTTAATGTTGTCATAACTATGAAGATTGAGCTCGACGCGACTAAAGCACCCAAAAGGAGCCGCCATTTCTTAAAGCTTCTTTTTAGTACTAGAGCCGTCAATACTAATAATAATAGGTCAATACAAAAATTTAGAAACCATATGACATCCAGATAAATAGCCATATCGGCTCCTTCCTTAATCGTCAAAGATTAAATCATAGATTTTTGAACAACCTCTTAAAAAGAATTTGAAACTAGTATATCTCACATCGTATTTATAAGTCTGTCAGTTTATGCCGATAGAATCAGAGAAATTTTAGGTTATTTCCACTTAAATTGTCGTCAGGTCTCATTAATTTAAGTTCTACAACAAAGAGATTTGTCAACTGTTTTGTATAATTTTAGTAATAGAGTACAAAAAAAAGAGACTAACTTACTATTTCCTTCTTAAGAAGAAAACAAATAAGTTAGTCTCTTTTACTTTTAGTAAAAGGTTTAACGATTACGACGATTTCTTAAAAACGTTGGAATATCTAATGTATCAACTGATTCCTGCTGTACTGAAGGTTGGCGCTCCGTTGAATACGAGCTTTCTTCATGTTGTTGAGCAACCGGTTTTTTTGTAGCAGCTGGTTTCCCTTGAGTTTGATTTTGTGTTCTTGCCACTTTTGGAACTTCGTCATTAAAGCCAGTTGCAATAACGGTAACTACAATCTCATCTTTAAGATTTTCATTAATTACAGAACCAAAAATCATATTAACTTCTTGATCCGAAGCAGAAGAAACGATTTCGGCAGCTTCATGTACTTCATATAAACTTAAATTTGTTCCACCAGTAATATTCATTAGTACACCTTGTGCACCATCTATTGACGTTTCTAATAATGGACTTGAAATAGCTTTCTTTGCAGCTTCTGTCGCACGATTTTCACCTGTTGCAATACCAATTCCCATTAAAGCAGAACCCTTATCACTCATAATCGTTTTCACATCAGCGAAGTCAAGGTTAATTAACCCTGGAACTGCAATTAAATCGGAAATACCCTGTACACCTTGTCTTAATACATTATCAGCTTCACGGAAAGCCTCGAGCATTGGTGTATTCTTATCAACAATTTCTAATAAACGGTCATTTGGAATAACAATTAAGGTATCTACTTTTTCTTTAAGAGCACTGATACCACCAGCCGCTTGACTAGAACGTTTTCTTCCTTCAAATGTAAACGGACGTGTAACAACACCTACAGTTAAAGCTCCAATTTCTTTAGCAATTTCTGCAATTACTGGTGCAGCACCTGTTCCAGTTCCACCACCCATTCCAGCAGTAATGAAGACCATATCCGAACCAGACAAAATTCCTTCTAAATGTTCGCGACTTTCTTCTGCCGCTTTCTTTCCAACGTCTGGATTAGCACCAGCACCTAATCCACGTGTTAATTTCCCACCTAATTGTAATTTATGCTCCGCCTTCGAAAGATGAAGAGCCTGCGCATCAGTATTCACCGCAATAAACTCTACACCTTGTAAGCCGTTTTCAATCATCCTATTAACAGCGTTACTACCGCCACCGCCAACTCCGATGACTTTAATTTTCGCTAATTGGTCCATATCCATTTCAAACTCTAACATATAAGGTCCCCCAATCGATCATGTCTCGATATCATTTCAGTTAAATTATGGTTATTCAAAAAATACTTTAAACCAACTTGATACTTTCTTTTTAACAGCTTGACCTTGAAGTGCATCCTTCTTTTTAGCAGGAGCCTCTTTTCTGTCTTGCTTGTCTTCAACTTGGATAGTTCCTAACGTGGCAGCTACTTCCTTGCCCTGTATTTTGCTATTACGATGGGCAAATTGTATTAAGCCTACCCCAGTTGTGAATTGAGGTTCACGTACTCCTATATAATCAGGAATAGCAACCCTCACATTATTTTGTAGGATTTCCCTTGCTAACTCAAGTAAACCAGGAATTTTCACCGTCCCACCAGTTAGGACAAATCCTCCTGGTAAGTCTCCATAGCCAAGTCTATAAACCTCATTTTCTATTAACTGTAACATCTCAGCTATGCGAGGTTCAATTATATATGATAACTCATATTGGGAAAATTCTTCCTTTAACTCGCTACCAATTTTTGAAACCTTAAAGGTCTCATCTTTTGATGCTAATTCAATATGGGCATGTCCATATTTAACTTTCACACGTTCAGCTTCTTCAGTAGAAACCCGGAGGCCAATCGCAATATCATTTGTTATATGGTCGCCACCAACAGGTATTACTGTAGTAGTTTGTAGTGTACCTTGCTCAAAGATCGATACACTCATAGAACCACCACCAATATCAACGAGGGCAACTCCTAAACCTTTTTCATCCCTAGACACAGCAACTGAACCTGCTGCTAGTGGTTGTAAGCAAATATCTGCAATATTTAAGCCGGCTCTTTCAACACAGCGTAATAAGTTATGTAAGATTGTTTTAGAACCTGTAATAATGGTTCCTTCCATCTCTAGTCGAACACCTATCATTCCTCTTGGATCAGTAATTTCATCTAGACCGTCAACAATAAATTGCTTTGGTATCACATCAATAATTTCTCGCTCTGGTGGTAGTGAAAAAACTTGAGCAGCATCAATTACCCTTCTGATGTCCTCTTCGCCAATTTCGCGATCAGGACTTGAAACAGCAACAACTCCGTGACATGGTTGAAGTTGAATATGGTTGCCAGATACACCAACAATCACATTTTCTATAGACATGCCAATCATTCTTTCAGCTTGCTCAACTGCACGCTTTATGGATCGAACTGTTTCATCAATATCCACAATAGAACCTTTTTTTATTCCTTCTGCTTTTGAATTACCTACACCTATGATATTTAATGAGCCGTTTGCAATATCTCCAATGATTACTCGAACATTGGATGTACCGATGTCTAAACTAACATAAGTCTCTTTGTTGTTCATTCTTTGGCACCTCCTTCAATAAATAAACTTCTCTATTATCATTCATATTACCCTAATAATCGAACTTAAGCTTTAGTAAATATTAGGAAAAGAAAAGTATTTTGTTACAATATCAAGAAAAATATTTCCCTATGAACAGTATAAGAAAAATCACGCTTAAAAACCAGTAAACTTTTCTCTATCCATTAAGTAATTATTCAACAAATACTCTTCATTCCCCTTTTTTTCACATAAAAATAATTTGTTTTTTTAAAATAACTTCAGAGTCGTCAGGTTTAAACTTCAGATTCATTTTCTTTTCTCGCTGTCCACTTCGAAAGAAGGATCCGCCTAATTACAGCGATATTATTAAATAAGCGAACTCCAAAGGCGAAAATTGCAGCTAAATATAAGTCTACACCAAGATGCACGCCTAGAAAAGCCAAACTTGCAGCCAACAATATATTTGAAAAGAAACCAGTTACAAACACGTTTTCTTCAAACGTATTTTGCAAATGTGCTCTAATTCCTCCAAATAGTGTATCAAGTGCAGCAAGAACTGCAATTGATAGGTAGTTTGTATAAGCGTCAGGGATCCTGAATTCTGTCCAAAATCCTAGAAGCAGACCTATAAGCAGCCCAATAACCGGTAACCACATTTATGATTCCTCCTTTATTGGCTGTAAATATCGAACTCGTAGTGCTTGATCATAACCAGGTAACGTAGTGAAATTAATTGGCGTCGATGTTATGCTTAAATTTTCAATTGCAAAGTATTCCACCGATTGAGAAACAATCATTTCATGATGCAATTTTTCTGCATCATTAGCAAGAACTTTCACTTTCAACGGCAAATTGGGTATTCTTCTTGCATTTACATGGGTGACACCATTTACGTCACGAATGGCAGAAGTAGAAATAATTCGTTGGTTTCCTATTGCAATATCACGAGCGTTGTAGATATTTAATTCATTAATTAAAATCCTTAATAAATGAGGAGGAACAGTTTGAGGAACAAAACCATAGTCAGTATACATTGGTTTAATTTCCAAGATAATTCCTTCTCCACTCACAGGGGTTAATCCCGCCCGTTCCTTCAAATCATTTAAAGCATCAATCATAACATCTTCAATGTTTTCTTTCTCCTGAAGTTGGTTTAGGAGAGTTAGTTGTTTCTGAATTTCTTGGTTAAGCTCTTGCTGTCGTTCTTTTTCAAGACGCAAAGCTTGCTGTAACTGTAAAATATCTCGAGTATCTCGAACAACAGGTTCATTGGTCGTCTTAAATTGAATAGCGATCATAAAACCAATAATGGTTGTAACGATTGAAAATATAATAACTCTATCTTTCATATTAAACTCACCCTCTATCTGATAAGTAAGGGTCCATCATAATAAGATCCTTCTTTTCAATTCTCACCTCTATTTGGTCAGAGAGTAGTTGATCCCTTACACCACCTGGCAAATGAAGAGAATCGTGTAATTTAGCCGAATCACCAATTGCAGTAATCACAAACGGAGCAAAGGAAGTGTTACCATCAATACGAATTACAGGGCCCACACATTGAATGTAAGATCGATGTGATATTCGTTGCCCATTAATAGCGATTGCTTCAGCTTGTGTTACTAATAATTCATGTATAACCTTTTGAATATGAAATTCGTGAACAATATAAAAGTTAGGGTTATCTCCGTCAGGTACATATTGTGCATCCGTTAATGTAACTTCTATTCCTGGGCCTTTTATGCCTACGGTACCTGTAGCCATACGAAGCTTGTCTAAATCTTCTACTAAGTTAAAATAAGTCCTTTGTTGTATAGCGATTTCTTCTTCTATCCCAGTAATTTCTGCTTGTATCGCACGCAACTCTTCAGCTAGGTTACGGTTTACTGATTGTTCAAATAACACTTGATTTCTTAATTCGTCTTCTTTTTTCCATTGCCTCTCTGTAATTACCTGATTTTTAGGGACTTCATTTGCAAATTGATAAGATAATGCAATAATAAATCCCGTAATGATCAAGATAACTGAGAGGATGACATGATTACCCTTCACTTTCACTTTCTTCTTCCTCCTCATTATCGAGGAATTGTTCGAAATAAGGATTCATTTTCATATGAATGATCCCTTTTATATTCGGGTCCAATTCCTTTACAATTGCGGGATAATCTCCAATTCTTTGCGAAAAATGTCGTATTGTTGAGCTCACCTGAAATCCATCATTCATATATAGTGTAATCCTAAGTGGATCTTCTTGGACAGGCGTAAAGTATATTTCTGATATTCGATGAATTAGGCTTTCGGGTAGGTAGCTTAGTTCTGCTGCCATCTCAGCCAACTCATCATCTGTTTTCCAGCCTATTAATAACGGTGCATCAGTCGGAAACCGTTGTGAGAATTCCTCTTTGTCTAAGATTTTCCCAGATTCTAAAATAGGATAATACTTTCCTTCCGCAACTAAATAAGCAACTCTTGTGTATTCTTTTACAGTGATCTTAACTGTGTTTGGGAATATCCTTTGCACCTTCACGTCACTAATTTCAATGATAGAGGATACCTCGTCTTCAATCAATTGCTTATTTAATCCCCAATAGCTTGTCCTTTCCTCAAGTCTACTAACATTTATAATGGCTTCGTCTGAAACATAGCGATTACCATCGATGACAATTTCCTTTACATCGCTTAACGGTGATTGAAAATATATAACTGTTAGTAATAACAGGAAAAAGAATGACAAATAGAAGATTAAACGTCTATTTGCTCGTTGCTTTCTTTGAATTCTAAGCTTTGGAATTCGATCTTCAAGGGTTATCACCTTTTGCTGATCCATAACAACCTTCCTCCAATGTATGCTATGTTAGACGGTTAGTAAACGAGACTGAAGTTATTCTACTTAATCTGGTTACTAACTTATAAAAGCTTAGCTAAAATTTAAAACGTAAGTGCAATAAATAACAAACTATTGACAACATTGATATATTATTATCTTAGCTTCTCTCTGTTTTGTAAACAAGTAATTCGTAAGAAAAAATTTAAAAAAACGGCATACAACATATGCCGTTTTCAAAAATGCAATTTGCACTATTAAATGTAACATAAAAACAAGATTTTTACATTTATTTTCTATTCCCAACTACCTCTACTTCTGTTTCAAGTTCAATTTGAAACTTACTGTAAACCACGGCTTTTATATGATCAATCAATTTTAAAACATCGCTTGCTTTTGCATCACCAATATTTACTATAAAATTAGCGTGCATCTCAGATACTTGCGCCCCACCAACTGTAAATCCTTTTAAGCCAGCATCCTCAATTAACTTCCCCGCATGATTTGGCAATGGATTACGGAAAACACTACCACAACAAGGATAATCCCATGGTTGCGTCTTCTTACGATATTCTTTATTTTTCTGAATTTCTGCTACAATTTCTTCTTTTTCACCCTTTTGCAATTGAAAGATAGCTTCAATACAAATACCACCATCTTTTTGCAACCTAGAAGTTCGATAGGAAAAATCCATTTCTTTATTGGAATACCATTTTACCGTACCATCTGGATAAAGAATTCTAGCTTTAGTTAAGATATTTGAGATATCTGATTTATGTGCCCCTGCATTCATGAAGACTGCCCCACCGACGGATCCTGGGATACCACCAGCAAACTCAAGTCCTGATAATCCTTGCTTACTTATCATGGTTGCTAATTTTATCAAAGAAAACCCAGCTCCAACTCGGATTTCTTCACCATTAACTTCTAAATGATCTAAACAATCGCTTATCTTAACTACCATTCCATTAACACCCTCATCTGAAATTAAAAGGTTTGAACCTCTTCCAAGGATAAACAGAGGGTAGCCACTTTCATTAATTATTTTGAAAGTAGTAATTAAGGTATCAATATCTTTCGGTATGACAAGAACTTCGGCCGGACCGCCAATTTTCCAAGTTGTATGATTAGCCAAAGGTTCATTTACTCGCAATTGGCCTACATTTGCTTCCTGTAGTTTTTTTATAAGTCGATCCATATAATCCTCCAAATTCTATTATTTTGCTAACTCTTTCATTAGCTCATACATTTCTCGTCCTGCTTCTGGTTTCCCTTGTTTTAACGATGCCTCATGCATTTGCTTCCATTTACTCTCGTTAAGTAAGATCTCGTCAATTTCTTTAAGCAAGATCGCTCCTGACATTTCTTTTTCTAACTTTACTACTGCTGCCCCATTCTCACTAAGGGACTTGGCATTTTTCTCTTGATGGTTATTTGTCACATAAGGACTAGGAATTAGTATGCTTGGTAATCCAATAGCTGTTACTTCAGCTAAAGTAGTAGCACCCGCTCTAGCAACTATTAAATGTACATTTTTCAAAACTTCTGGCATATTGTGAATAAATGGTTCTATTCTAATATTCGGTGGATTTCCGTGCTCCTCCACTTTTTTCATCACATTTTGGTAATGAACATCACCGGTAACATATAGAAATTGATACTCTCTTTGGCCAGCATCTCTTAAGACTTCTAAGAAAGCGTCGTTTATAGGTTTAGCACCTCTGCTACCCCCGACAATTAAAACTGTTTTTTTCAGCTTGCTTAATCCCATATCTGTTAAGCGATCTTTTTCCTCAACTAACGCCGCCTCAGTAGCCCTAGGATTACCTGTAAAAACAACCTTCTCTTTCGGAAAAAAATTCTTCGATTCTTTAAAGGAAATTGCCACTTTATTTACATATTTACTTAAGAACTTATTAGTTAAGCCAGGAACACTATTTTGTTCATGAACAACCGTTGCAATTTTTAGTTTTGCTGCTGCATAAACGACAGGACCACACACATACCCCCCAGTTCCGATGACAACATCTGGCTTAAAGTCTTTAATGAGTTGTTTGGCTCTAGTTACCCCTCTTAAAAAGCGAATAACGGTTTTTACATTATCTAAAGATAATTTTCTTTTAAAGCCTGTAATATGAATGGTTTTAAAAGCAATCCCTTCACGTTTAACTAAGGTGCTTTCAAGTCCTTTCTCAGTTCCTATATATAAAAATTCTGCATTCGGTTCTCGTTTTTGTATTTCTTTAATCAAAGCCAAGGCAGGATAAATATGACCTCCTGTCCCACCACCACTAACGATCACTCTCATAATGACAAACACCTCCATTTGCGAAAAGGAAAAATCTTCTCATCTCTCCATTATATCTTAATTTAACACTAAATATCACCTATAAAAAGAAAAAAGCCCCCTTGGAGGGGCAATTATGAATTGTGAATGTTCAATTGTTTTATAGAAAAGCTACGAAGCCTTCTCATTCATAATTCACAATTCATAATTCCTAATTTATAATTCGCACTTAGTATCTCGCATATCTACTTATATTCAATAATACTCCTACAGCGACTAACATAAGTGTTAAGGAAGATCCACCGTAGCTTAAAAATGGTAGCGTAATTCCTGTTACCGGCATTAGCCCAATAACTACACCGATGTTTATCATCACTTGAATAGCAA
Source organism: Anaerobacillus alkaliphilus (assembly GCF_004116265.1). Classification (NCBI taxonomy): domain Bacteria; kingdom Bacillati; phylum Bacillota; class Bacilli; order Caryophanales; family Bacillaceae; genus Anaerobacillus; species Anaerobacillus alkaliphilus. The sequence continues at coordinate 411,978 of NZ_QOUX01000046.1, forward strand.
TCATCCCAATGATCCCTATGGCAAGCAAGCTTCCAAATAAATCTTGAGCACCTAGAGCAACACGGATACCACGCCATAGTAGTATGCTAAATAATAAAATAACAAACGTACCGCCGATAAAGCCTAGTTCCTCTGAAAGTATGGCAAAGATAAAATCCGTTTGAGGTTCTGGTAGATAAAAGAATTTTTGTCTACTTTCTCCTAACCCTAATCCCATTAATCCACCTGGGCCAATCGCGTAAAGTGATTGAATGATTTGAAAACCACTTCCTAGTGGATCAGACCACGGATCTAAAAAAGATGTAATTCGTTTCATCCGATATGGTGCTGAAATAATTAAGGCTACAAGTCCACCTAAGCCTATCATCCCAAGCCCAACAAAATGGCTTATCTTTGCTCCTGATACGAAAATCATCACAATACAAGTCCCGACCATCACTGCACCTGTACCAAGATCTGGCTGCAACATAATTAAACCAAAAGCAAGCATAACTAATGATAGTGACGGCAATAAGCCCTGTTTAAATTTCGTGATGTTCTTTTGATTTTCAGACAAGTATTTCGCGAGAAAAGCGATCATAGCAAATTTCATAAACTCAGAAGGTTGAATAGAAAAGGCTCCAACTCCTAACCAACTTCGCGCTCCACCTCGAACTAATCCTACTCCAGGAATTAGTACGATAATTAGTAAGATAAAACAAATGATAACGATGAGTTTAGAATGCTTCCGCCATATCCAATAATCAACATTCATGATTACAAACATAGCAATGACCCCTAGCCCTGCAAAAAACAGCTGTCTTTTTGCAAAAAAGAATGCATCATCAAACTTATATGTTGCCCAAACAGCACTAGCACTATATACCATGATCATCCCTACAGTTAACAAGGCTAGAGTTGTAATGATTAAAACAAAGTCTGGTGTAGATTTCGTTTTAGGCAATGTGGAACACCTCATTCATTCTTGAATTTGGGCAAGCCCCTATTACCTATTTCTATGCCAAGCTCACAAAAACATGTCCATTATTTTATAGATTATTAACAGCTTCTATAAAAGCTTCTCCACGGTCTTCAAACGTCTTAAATTGATCCCAACTCGCACACGCTGGTGAAAGTAAAATGACATCTCCAGTATCCGACAATTCATAGGCTACCTTTACAGCTTCTGTAACATTGTTGACAACTTTTATGAGACCCAACCCTGCTTTTTGGGCTGCATGCTGTAATTTAGAAGCCGTTTCTCCAAACAATACAACGCCTTTGACCTTTTTTAATGTCGGAATTAATTCATCAAATTCGTTCCCTCTATCTAATCCACCAGCTAGTAATATGACTGGTTGATGGAAGGCTGAAACTGCTACTTTGGTAGCTAGCATATTCGTAGCCTTTGAGTCATTGTAAAACTTTCTATCCATAATTGTAGTCACATATTGAGTGCGATGCTTAACACCAGCAAATGTTGTTAGAACGCTAACTATTTGTTTTGTTTTTGCACCTGCTAGCTTTGCCGCACAAATTGCTGCAAGGATATTTTCTAAGTTATGTTTGCCAGGTAATACGATTTTGTCAACCGATATGATTTGCTCATTTTGAAAATACACTTGGTTATCTTCAATAAAAGCTCCATTCTCAACTTTTTTCTGCACAGAAAATGTTACTTTTTTCCCTTTTACATTCTCAGAAAGTTTCATAACCTCTGCATCATCTTCGTTCACAACGCAAAAATCTTCCTCCGTTAAGTTAGCAAAGATCTTTGCCTTAGCTAAACCATATTCATGACGAGTACCATGATAGTCGAGATGGGCATCGAATAAATTCAAAAACACAGCAATCTTCGGATGGAAGAGCTCAGTTCCCATGAGCTGGAAACTAGAAACTTCTGTTACAAGCACATTCGTTTCCTTTGCATTTTCCGCAACCTCACATGCGACTGTTCCGATATTACCTGCTACTAAAGGTATTCTTTTACTATCTTTTAACATTTCGTAAATAAGAGTCGTAGTCGTCGTTTTTCCATTAGAGCCAGTAATAGCAATTATTTCAGCTTCTGAAAGTAACGAAGCAATTTCTAACTCGGTAACGACAGAAATTCCTTTTTCTAATGCCTTTTGAATTAAAGGATTAGAATAAGGAATACCTGGATTTTTAACAACTAAGTCATATTGATGATCTAGTATTTCTAAGGGGTGCCCTCCACAAATAACTTCAATTCCTACTTGTTGAAGTTCAAGCGCTTGCGCATTTTCATCTAATGGCTTTTGGTCGTTTACAACAATAGTAGCACCTAATTTATGTAGAAGCTTTGCTGCAGCTAACCCACTTTTTGCAAGGCCAATAATTAATATATGTTTTCCATTAAAGATCTCTGTATTTTTCATCTTACATCCACACCTCTAAGTAAATTCCTAGCACCGCAAAAACGAGACCAACTAGCCAAAAAGTGACAACGACTCTCCACTCAGACCACCCTGACAATTCATAGTGATGGTGAAGTGGACTCATTTTAAACACACGCTTTCCTGTTGTTTTAAACGAAATAACTTGGATAATAACTGAAAGAGTTTCAATAACGAAAACTCCACCAATAATTACTAGTAATATCTCCATTTTTGTCAAAATTGCGACTGCAGCAATTGCTCCTCCTAACGCTAAGGAACCAGTGTCCCCCATAAATACTTTTGCAGGATGAGCGTTAAAGACTAAAAAGCCAAGTACCGCGCCAACAACAGCAGCACAGAAGAGCGCAACGTCCATTTGACCAGCATTAAAAGAAATAATTGCATAGGCACCAAAAGCTATTGCTGATGTACCTGCTAAAAGCCCATCTAATCCATCTGTTAAATTTACTGCATTTGAAGCTCCCACAAGCATCACAACAATTAATGGTAAGTAAAATAAGCCAATATCCACTCCTAAATCGGTGCCTGGGATTGAAATGACTGTTGATAGTCCTGACTGCCTAATAACAATATAGAAAATAGCAGCAACGACTAATTGACCTAGTAGCTTTTGTTTAGAGGTTAATCCCAAATTTCTCTTTAATACTACTTTAATAAAGTCATCTAAAAATCCTAAAAGTCCAAAACCAACAGTAACAAGGAGTAATAAATAAATCTCCGCAGAAACTTCATCATATTGTCCTACCATAACGATCGTAGAAATCACAATAGCCAGTAATATCATGACTCCACCCATTGTTGGTGTTCCACTCTTTTTTTGATGAGATTTAGGTCCTTCTTCCCTAATACTCTGACCAAATTTCAATCTCCGCAAAAATGGAATAATGATTGGAGAGAGAATAACTGCTATAACAAAAGCTACAACTAGTGTAATAAATAAAAATTTTTCAGACATTACCTAAGCCCCCTTTCTATCAATATAGGTCCTTGGCAATCGTTTCTAACTTCATCCCACGAGATGCTTTAATAAGAACGATGCTACCATGATCTAATAAAGGTTTGATATGTTTTGTGAGCTCTTCCTTTGAATGATACGAGTTCACTTCTATTTTATCATTATTACTCTCTAATAATGCCTCCGCAATCCATTTTCCTTTGTCGCCTACTGTAAGAAGATGTGTAATAGGTGTTGATATTACGCTAGCTACTGAACGATGTAGTTCCTTTTCATCATTTCCTAATTCGTACATATCTCCTAAAACCAGTACCCTTCTTTGAAAACCATCTAACTGTTTCATTGTTTCAATAGCAGCTTTCATAGACGTTGGGCTAGAATTATAAGCATCGTTGATAATAATAGAACCATTTAAACCTTGCTGTTTTTCCATCCTCATTCCTGTTAACACACAATTGTTTAATCCTACTTGAATTGTATGCTCGTTCATGCCTAAATATTTTGCAACGGCAATTGCATACGAAGAGTTTTTTATATTATGTTTGCCAAGAAGTCTGATTGTATAATGATCTTGCTCATTAATTGAAAATCTGGTTAGATTAGATTTTTGCTCAATATTAGATATTCGATAATCATTTGATTCTCCATAGCCACATGTAATTGTCTGGGCACTTTTTTCCCCTAGAAGCAGTGGCTCATCACCGTCTAAAATTAACACTCCATCGTTTTTTAAGCCGTCAACAATTTCTAATTTCGCTTTTGAAATTCCCTCTCGACTTCCCAATTGTTCAATGTGTGATTCCCCGATGTTTGTAATGATAGCTAGATCTGGTTTTGCTAGGTTACTTAAGAAAGATATTTCTCCAAAGTTGTTCATTCCCATCTCAAGAATAATGACCTCACATTCTTTTGGCATCGACAAGATTGTCAAAGGTAAACCAATGTGATTATTATAATTCCCAGCTGTCTTATGAGTTTTAAACTCAGTAGTTAATACAGCTTCAATTAGATCCTTAGTAGAAGTTTTTCCATTACTACCTGTAACCCCAATGACAATAGGCGCTACCTCTTGCAAGTATACTCTAGCTAACTGTTCTAAAGCTTTTAACGTGTCCTTAACAAAAAAGATGGGAAAGTTTTCTGGTAGACCACTGGGTAATTCTTTTCCTTCCTCCCATAGTGTTGCAATAGCGCCATTCTTAATTGCTCCAAGTAAAAACGAATGTCCATCAAAGCGATCTCCAACAATCGGAATAAATAAGCCGTTTTGAACTTCCTTACGACTATCGATAAAAACTTCCTTTATATTTATATCTTCGCCTATAGCACTTCTATCTTTCGATGCTATTTCTTTTAAAAGGTTGAGTTTAATGGCCATTCTTTAACAACTCCTTTATCGCCTCAGTAGCTACCACCCGATCATCAAAAAAGGATGTCTCTTTCCCGATGATTTGATATGTTTCATGACCTTTACCAGCAATCACAATGACATCATTTGGGTTAGCTTGTTTGACTGCATATGTTATTGCTTCTCTTCGATCTATCATTGAGGTAGATTTATGTTGATCTGATAACCCTTTTTCCATATCAAGTATAATCTGTTTTGGATCTTCACTTCTTGGGTTATCTGACGTTAAGACAACAAAATCACCGAGCTCACTGGCAATTTTAGCCATCAGTGGTCGTTTTGTTTTATCGCGATCTCCACCACATCCTACAACGACATAGATGTCTCCTTTTGCAAACTCACGAACTGTTTGTAAGACATTTTCTAAGCTATCAGGAGTATGGGCATAATCTACAACGACTGTAAAAGCCTGCCCTGCGTCAACAGGCTCAAAACGGCCTGAGACACCTTCTACTTCTTCTAATGAGTTAATAATTACTTCCAATGGAACACCATCTACTAAGCATGTGGCCATTGCTGCTAATGCATTATAAACACTAAATTTTCCAATCATTTTTAAAGACACCGGAGCTTCTTTACCAAATGCATTTACGTCAAAGGATGTACCTTGAGCTGTAATACGGATATTAGTTGCAGTAATATCGCTCTTTTGATCTATGCCATATGTAACAATCTGGGCAGCTGTCATTTTTTCATACTCTTTAGATGCTTGATCATCACTATTTAAGACGGCAATCTTTCGACTTTGATGAGAGTATGAGTTACCTAATTGAGCGAACAATAGTCCTTTCGCATTTCGGTACGCTTCCATCGTTTCATGATAATCAAGATGGTCCTGAGTTAGATTGGTAAACACAGCGATATCAAAGTCACACCCTCTTACTCTGCCTAAATGGAGTGCATGGCTTGATACTTCCATAATCGCTGTGTCCACATTTTTTTCAACCATCTTTGAAAAAACTTGTTGTAAAGCCAACGACTCTGGAGTTGTGTTCTTAGTTTCAATCGTTTCATTAGCTATCTTCATATACATTGTGCCAATAAGGCCGGTTTGCTTTTTCGCATCATTGAGTATTTTCTCAATTAGATGAGTTGTAGTCGTTTTTCCATTTGTTCCAGTAACACCAATTAAGGTAAGCTTTGTTGTAGGATGGTCGTAGAAGACATTGGCAATTATCGCCATCGATCTTTTCGTATCCTTTACTAAAATGACTGGAACTTCAACATCAACTGGCTTCTCAGCTAAAATTGCGACTGCACCATTTTTAATAGCCTCTTTCGCAAAATTATGCCCATCAACTGTATAACCTTCTATACAAATAAATAGACTACCGTTTTTCACTAGTCGGGAGTCCATTTCAATTGAATTAATAATAGGATCTTGATTACTCGTCTTCTTATATTCAAATAGGTGGTTAACTAATTCACTTAATTTTGTCATTTTACGTTACCTCACAATCTTTACTTACTTCTATCGTATCGTTATTTATGGATTTTTAAACTCTAGCAGTGGTTTAAATGTTGAAGTTTCAATTTTATGATACAAAAAATTGAAACTTCAACATTTAAATAAAGGGATAGCTACTTTAGGAAGATCAAAGTGCTATCCCTAATAATTACGCTGACTACACCGATCCACATACTTTTATTAAAAGACAGATAGATTTATTTTAATCTTCACTATCAGATTTGTCACCTAATAAAATGCGTATCGTCGAGTTTTGCTTTACTTTTAGGCCAGGTTCCGGGGACTGAGCTAATACGATATCTCCTGAACCACTGACATCTAACCTTAATTCGTAATAAGCTTCATTGATCTCACGTCTTGTTCTTCCTACTACGTCTGGTACCTCAACTAAAGGTTGATCGGTCCAGATCCGTTCTTTTTCAATTTGGTCAGTTCTTTTTTCAACACCCATTGCCCTTAGACTATCACCAATAATTTTTCCTACGATAGGTGCTGCAACAACTCCACCAAACTGAACGGTTTCCTTCGGATTATCAATGGCGACATAGACAACGATTTGTGGATCATCGGCTGGCGCAAAACCGATAAAAGAGACAATATGATTGTTCTCTAAATAACGTCCTCCCTGAGCCTTCTGAGCAGTACCTGTCTTTCCTCCAACCCGATAACCCTCAACGAATGCTCCTTTACCTGTTCCTTTTGCAACTACATTTTCAAGAGCATAACGAACTTGAGCACTAGTCTCGCTAGAAATTACTCTTCTCTTCATGACCGGTTGAGTCATATTCAATGTTTCACCTGTCATTGGGTCAAGCCATTCCTTTGCAATATATGGTGTATACAAGTACCCACCGTTAATGGCTGCAGAAACAGCTGTAACCTGTTGAAGCGGTGTTACCGCAACCCCCTGGCCAAAAGCAGTGGTCGCTTGTTCAAGTGGACCTACACGATCTCGATTAAACAAAATCCCTTTCCCCTCGCCTTGTAGATCAATCCCAGTTTTTTGGCCGAAACCAAAATTCTCAATATAATCAAACAATCGATCTTTTCCTAAACGTTCACCTAAGACAACAAAACCTGGGTTACATGAGTTTTGAACAACTTCTAGAAATGTTTGGTGCCCATGACCACCTTTCTTCCAACAGCGCAAACGGTGGCCAGAAACTTCTATAAAGCCAGGATCGTTAAATGTATCTTTCTCTAAGTCTACCTCTCCTTCTTCAAGGGCCGCTGCTAGCGTAATAATCTTAAAGGTTGATCCAGGTTCATATTGCATCCAAACCGGCTTATTTTGGTTATAAATTTCTGGTGGTACATTTCGAAAGTTCTCGGGATCATAATCGGGTCTACTTGACATTCCTAAGATTTCACCTGTGTTAGGGTTCATTGCAATTGCAATTGCGCCATCAGGTTTATAAATCGCTTCAGCAATATCTAATTCCCGTTCAATGATCGTTTGAACCTTTGTATCAATGGTCAACTTTAAATCTAACCCGTCGACTGGTTGGGTATATTCATCGGCTAAATTTGGCATCCGACGCCCTTTTGCATCTGAAAAAAATGACACATAACCCTTCTGGCCACTTAATTTTTCTTCATAGTAAAGTTCAATTCCCGTAAGACCTTGATTGTCAATTCCTGCAAATCCAAGTACATGTGACAAATAGTTACCAAACGGATAATGACGCTTATTATCCTCCGCAATATATACTCCTGGTATCCCAAGAGCACGAACCTCATTTGCAAGTTGATTGCTAATTTTGCGACCCTCAGGATTAATTCGCACAATGGATTCTTTCTTAGTCAAAAGACCATATACTCGTGTTTGATCCATTCTAAGAACACTGGCTAATTTCGCTGAATCCTCAGCAGGGTTCTTAATTTGTCTTGGAACAATTAAGACTGATGGAGCACTAACATTTGTGGCAAGGGGAATTCCATTCCTATCTAGGATTTCACCTCGTTTAGCTTCGAAAGGAATATTTCTACTCCATGAGTCTTCGGCTCGGTTTGTTAAATCGTCTCCTAGAACAAATTGAACATACCCTAGTCTTAGGACAATTACAAAAAAGAAAAGTAAGCCGAAAGTTAAAACGAAAACTAAACGTCTTCGTACAGTAACATTAGAAACACGCACAACTATATCCCCCTTATCTTAGGTAACATTTGTAGGCTTGTTTCAACTTTATGCTTGTACGAATAAATTTAGACCACCTTGTCCGTGTTAATCCATGGTGATTATTTTAGTATCCTCCTCTTCCTCTTCTACAGGCAAAGAGACGTCCACATCCATTTGATTTGGTAGTGTTAATTCAATGACAATGTAATCTCCTATTTCAATTTCCGTAGCCGGTAAGATACTTTGTTCTCTTACAAAGCCCGTACCAATGATATTAGCATTTAATTCAAGAAGATCTGCTAGTTTCATTACGTCTCTTAATGACCAATTGGTGATGTTAGGCATCGGGAAAGTAGTACTATTAGTTTTAAATAGAATTTTCTCACCAGGTAAGAGCATCGTACCCTTCCGAGGAACTTGAGCAACGATTTTATTTCCTGTCCCCATTACGTGAACATCTAAACCTAAATTTTCTAGCTCAGCTTTTGCAGAGAGTGTCGTTTCATCAACATAATCTTCAATAAGTGAACCTTCATCAATAAATTGTGTACCTGTAGCTCTAGCATTTGGAGAAATATTTAAATATTGCAGACTGTGCTTCATTACCGATGTAAAAATCTGGGAAACAGGAGCTGATCCCTGCTCGTATATTTCAATTTTCGGTCGGTCAACAGCTACATAAACAATTAACTGTGGGTTTGATCTCGGTGCTACTCCCATAAAGGAATAAATATACTGACCATGTCCACTCAAATATCCTGGTCCATTTGGATTTGATATTTCAGCTGTTCCGGTTTTCCCTGCGATTTCAAATCCTTCAATGTAATAAGGTTTACCTGTCCCTGCCGGAGAGGTAACAACTGATTCCATTAATTCAAGAACTCGCTTTGCTGTCGTACTAGAAATAGGTTCACCCACGATAGTTGGCTCTGTTTTAGTAACAACTTCACCAGTATTAGGGTTCACCATGCGATCGATAATGTAAGGTTTCATCATCTTTCCACCATTCGCGATCGCAGTAGCTGCTTGAATTTGTTGAATAGGAGTAATCGCTGATCCCTGTCCAAATGCTGTAGTAGCAGCATCAATTCTGTATGAGTCAGCAATTAGGCTACTAGCTTCATTAGGAAGATCAATACCAGTAGATGCCCTAAATCCAAATCTATCTAGATAGTAATATAGACGATCAGGTCCTAATTTCTCTAAAGCTAAAATTGAATAAGCGACGTTGGACGAACGTTGAAACCCTTCATCAAAAGGAATTTTGCCCCAACCTAATCCTTGGTTATGGTCACGGACTCTTCTTCCACCAATTTGATAACTTCCCGATTGATAGAGTTCACTACCCTCGTATACACCTTCTTCAATAGCCGCTGCTAATGTATACATCTTCATTGTCGAACCAGGCTCAAATCTAGAGGATATTGTAAAGTTTGTATAATTCGTAATTTCCTCATAGAAGTTCGGATTAAAGCTTGGCCGATTACTCATTGCAAGGATTGCGCCAGTTTTAGGGTCGGCAACAATTGCCATCATGCGTTCTGGCTCATAGCGCTCCTCTACCTGTGACATGATTTGCTCTAAGGCCATTTGTATATTGGAGTCAATTGTCAGAAATACATCAAATCCATTTTGCGGTGTTTCAATGACCTCTTCAATATTAGGAAGCTTTATACCTTTACGGTCGCTTAAATATTGAATAAAGCCATCTTCTTTATCTAAGTACTCGTTTAAACTACTTTCTAAGCCCATTCTAGCTCTTGACATATCCCGTTCTGTATAACCTATAACATGAGAAGCAAAAGTTTGCTTAGGGTAATAACGACGGGGTTCCTTTCGAAATGTAATTCCCTTTAACTGCAATTCTTCTATTTCTCTTTTTGTCTCTAAACTTAAGTTTTTCGTTCCTACCCCTAACTCCACTTGAAATCGTCCGTCGGCTAGACCAGTAGATAGAATCCTTTCTATATCTTCTACATTTCTTTGAACAACAGGTGCTAATTTCTCAGCTGTCAGTTTAGGGTCTTCAACACGGTTTCGAGAATTTTTATCAAGGATGGCTACAAGGGTATAAGATGGTATTTCTTCGGCTAAAACATCGCCAAAGCGATCAAAAATTGTCCCTCTTTTCCCTTCTACTGGATATTTTCTCGTCCAGCGATCTTCAGCAATCCCTTCAAGTTCCTGTCCATTCACAGTCTTGTTAAACTGGATATAACCAACTCTACCTACTAATAGGGAAAACAATAACAAGAAAACAATTAACAATACAACTGCTCTAATATTCATTTTATTGAGTTTAGCTGTTCCCAAGATGATCACCTCTTATATGTGAAAAACTAGTTCAGTATTGAACTAGTTCTGCACAACCTTAACATTTTTATCGTTTAAAGTCATTCCAAGCTGATCTTTAGCGATTTGTAAAATTCGGTCAGGCGCCGAAAGTTCTGTCACTTGGAGTTGAAGCGCTTCATTATTTGTTATTTGTTCATTAATCGATCGCTCCAAAGAGTGAATTTCACTATTTGTGATATAAATGCTTGCATATGTAGAAATGACCAAATACGTTGCGAATACTATTCCGAAAATCGTCGTAAAGTATAAGAATTTCTCTCCGCTAGTAATGCGATTTTTTCTTAAAGGTTTGTTCTGAACATTTGTAGATATGGTATGATTCTGCTTTGTTTCAAACTGTCTAGCAAGATTACTCATTTCATTAAACCTCCTTTTGTTTTTCAGCGATTCGTAACTTTGCAGATCGTGAACGCTTATTTTCCTCAACTTCCATATCAGAAGGTAATACTGGCTTTCTGGTGATAAGTTTGAGTACTGGTTCGTAGCCTTCAGGAATAACTGGCATGTTACGTGGTAGTTCAGGCCCTGTACTAGCATCTTTAAAAATTGTTTTGCAAATTCGATCTTCTAATGAATGGAAGGTAATAACAGCAATTCTTCCACCAATTTTTGTTATATGAATAGCCCCGTTTAGCGCATCTTCAAATGCTCTAAGTTCATCATTTACAGCGATACGAATAGCCTGAAATGTTCGTTTTGCAGGATGCCCACCTGTCCGTCTTGCAGGTGCCGGGATGGCTTCCTTAATAATTTCGACTAATTCTCCTGTTGTTTTAATGCGTTTTTCAGAGCGATGCATTTCAATTTTTCTAGCAATTTGTTTCGCAAACTTCTCTTCACCGTACCTTGAGATAATGCGCATAAGATCATGAAATGACCATTCGTTGACAATTTCTTCAGCAGTTAAGGGAGATGACTGATCCATCCGCATGTCAAGTGGTGCGTCTTGGTGATAACTAAATCCACGTTCAGCTTCATCTAATTGTGGTGATGAAACCCCGAGATCAAATAAAACCCCATCAACTTTACTAACGCCTCGTTCCTGTAATTCCTTTTCTAAATAGCGAAAATTACTTCTTATAATTGTAAACTTACCTTCGTACTCTTTTAATTTTTCTTTAGCGTGAGCAATAGCGATATCATCTTGATCGAAAGCATATAAGTGTCCCTTACTAGAAAGCTTGGACAGAATTAATTGGGAATGTCCTGCTCCTCCAAGAGTACAATCCACATATACGCCATCTTCTTTAATATCTAGTCCCAAGACTGATTCTTCTTTTAAAACTGTAATGTGATTAAACATATAAACACCTTCTTAATTTATGTACTTCTTCTATGTTGCAACAAACGAGAGTGATTTATCCGACAATTACACGTTTAAACCATCTGTAGCACTTATCTTAGTTTCGTTTATAAATCAAAATCTACAATTCCTTCTGCTATCTCGCTAAACGAATCCTCAGACTGAGAAAAATACTCTTCCCACATTGATTTACTCCAAACCTCCACACGGTTAGATACACCTATAACAACACATTCCTTTTCAAGAGATGCGTATTGTCGTAATGGTGCTGAAACAAGAACTCTCCCTTGCTTATCTAACTCGCACTCCGTTGCTCCTGAAAAGAAGAAACGAGTAAACGCTCTAGCGTCTTTTTTCGTAAAAGGTAAAACTTTCAGTTTTTCCTCTAATTGCTTCCATTCACTTTCAGGATAAACGAATAAACATTGGTCTAATCCTCTAGTTATCACAAAGTTGGAGCCAAGTCCCTCACGAAATTTCGCAGGAATAATCATTCTTCCTTTTTCATCAATCGTATGATGATATTCCCCCATAAACACGTGAAGTTCCCCCTCTCCCCACTTTATACCTCTAAAATACCACATCCCTCCACTTTCTACCACTTTATTTTAAAAATTCTTGATAATAAAAAAAAATCCTGCAAAATACACAGGATTTTTGTTCGCCATATTTTTTATTGAAGGTCACTACACACCGATATTTGTCAACCAAGGTATATGAATTTATGTTGATTATTGAAATCATATTGTAGCTCTAACAACTCTTCTACAAATGTGGAACCATACTCATTTAGATACTTAAGGATATTCAAACTCCGCTCCTGAAGACCTCCATTAGGTATCAGGTTTGATTCAATTAATTCAAATTTTGCCCATTCATGATCATATTTTTGTCGAACGCTTTTTTCAATCTTTTGCGCTAGATAGGTAAGTTCTTTTTTGACTATCAACTCATTTTTCAGGGCCATCGGCTCTAAACCCTTATCAAACTTCAAAACAAGTTCTTTCAGTGGCAAGTGTATTCTTTCCACTTGGTCTAAAATATTGTGTAACGCTGCGTCGATTTGATGTTTCTCATTCCAATAATCGAGCTGGTCTTTAGCACGAATGGTACCACTTGAAACTACCTCTAGAGCAGTCGAACTTCCTTTTTCAAGCCACTTTTCTATATGCGGTTCCACAAAGGTCATGGAAAGTCGCGGAACAACTGGCGGTACTTTAAAGTTAAATAAATGAAACGCATCTTTTAAGGTAGCCCAGTAGGCAATCTCACCTGGTCCACCAACAAATGCTAACACTGGCAATAAAAATTCTTGCATTAAAGGTCTCGTTACCACGTTATTGCTAAAATTATGAGGTTCTTCTTCAATCAGCTTTACGAGATCCTCTTTTCCAATAGAAAAGACTTGCTGCTTGCCAACGAAAACATGTTCCTGTCGTTCTAACAACAAGCGCGTTCCATTCAAATGATAGAATAAATGCGCATTATTTTCTGCCCGCTCAATTGGTTCGCCATACCCTTTCGCTAAAAAAGCCTCTGAAGTGTGTAAAAATTTCTCATTAAGAGACTGATTTTCTTCTACAAGTTGTTTAAAGAAAGGAATTTCTAGCTTTCTCAAATCAGGATGGTGTGAATCGAGTAAAATAATCCCGCTATGTTTAAATAATTTGTGGATAAATGCTGCAAATAAGTCAATGTAAGTTTCGCTATTAACAATTAATGAATGTATTTCATTTACTAAAGACTTGGTATGAATAGTTTCACTTGTATCTAAAAACAAATCTCTTACTAATTTAGTTATAGCATCTTTATTTAAGGTAAGTTCAGAAACGGATTTTTTTGTTTGATTTTCCTCTTTAACTTTTCTTTTATGTAATTTACCTGCGTCTACACTATAAATATGATTTATTTCCTCAAAATCGTGATCTTCCCCAGCAATCCAAAATACAGGAAGAACAGGAACTTGTAATAACTCCTCTTGTCTTTTTGCAAACTTTAGAATGGTAATAATCTTATGTATTGTATATAAAGGACCAGTTAAAACTCCAGCCTGCTGCCCACCTACTACTACTACGGTGCGATCGTCGAGGAACTTTTCAATATTCACTACTGTTTCAGTAGAGCATTGATAGTTTTTATTAAACATTAGCAAATGTTCTGTAAGAGCTTCTCTTTGAAACTTACGTAAACCTAATTCTATTCTCCGCTCACTATAATCGGCATCGTTTTGATAGTCATAATCAAAAAAATCTTGGAGAAGTGGACTCCCTTTGAAATAATCGTCCATAACCTTCGATTGCTTTGATAGCTGAGACTCTTTTATGAACAACCCGCAAACACCTCCCTATATTTCTGTCAACTGAAATAATTTAGAGTATAGCAGACCTAAATCATTAACGCCAATATTTACACTTAATTACGTAATGGAATAAATACTTAATACCAGTCCATAAATACTAAGAACAAGATAAGCAAGAAAGAAAAGAATAAAGTTAAAACGCCAAATCCCTTTAATTAATTTCCCAAGCTGAATATCCTCAGATATTTTCCAGTGAATAACTGTAAAGATCATCGCTACAATTATAATCAAAATTAATATTACCCAAAACAAAGATAGTGCCCAAATTTCATAAGCAATATAGTACACAGCTATAATAAAAAAGGATGCCGATAAATCAACAGCTAATTTTATTGACTTTTTCTTGTTTTTACTTGTCTTGACACTAATGATATAAATTAAATAAAAACAAATAATTGGTAAAGTTACTAATGTTGCTACAACCCACGCTATAGCTTCACTCACTTCGTCCCCCCCCTTTCCCTTAACTCTATTCCTTTCACACAGTTGAAAATGAACTTGTTCAGTGGTAAGGTCATTTCTTGGTTGTTCCCTTTATCAAGTAATACACCAGTAATAGCCTCAATTTCTGTTTCTCGCCCTTCTTCAATATCTCTAAGCATAGAAGAATGGTTTTCACTTGTGTTCTCACAAATTTGCAAAATCTGTTCCCAGTCATTTTCGTTACAATCGATAACATGGGCAATCTCATCAAATAGTTGTCTCATAATTTTTTGAAAATAAGGATTCCGAACCAATTCACCATTTTTTACTCTATATAGTGCAGTTAAGGGGTTAATAACACCATTCACAACTAATTTTCTTTCCATAATTTGAAGCCAGTCAGAGTAATGCTTCGTTCGAAAACCTACTTTCGTCAAATTTTCCCATATAGCTGAACTTTTGGCTTGTCTCTCACGGTAACTTCCAATCTTCAACTCACCTATTCCTGTATGAGTAACAACAAAGTCCGATTTTTTTAGCGCACCATGTTCAACAATACCAACATAAATATTTTCTGACTTACTAGTCAACTCATTTAAATACTTAAGATGCCCCATTCCATTTTGTAGAAAAACCATTGTACGAATGGACCCAGGTAAATCTTTTAATTTTGGCACAAGTGTTTTTAGATGATACTGTTTTACAGCTACAAAAAGACAATCATCCGTGTAATAATCAGCCTGGTCAAACGGTATACTATTGACAGTATAAGCTGTTGTTCCTTGTTGATTATGCAGTATTAGTTTTTCTGTAGATAACGACTTAGCTTGTTTCTCGGTATTTGTATAAATTGTAACCTCATAATTAGCTTTACTTAGATATCCCGCTAAAAGGAGTCCGATTGAGCCTCCTCCAATAATGCCAATTTTTCTCATAAAAGCTCCACCTTTAATTCTATCTAGAATTACCTTGTCCTAACCCGTAGTGTAAACCCTTCATCATTTTTAGCAATACCATTTATATAAATAGTAGCATATCATAGCAAAAGACAGGAAACGAAAACGGATGATTTTGTAAAAAGAGAAGATATTTTTTAAAAAATTTAAATTTATAGATAACTCGTATTGATTTTATAGTAAAATAAAACAGTGAACATTTTTAGTCGTTTGTATCAATACTACAATGTTGGAGGTAAAATTATATGGAGCATATTGAAATTAAGCGCCTACTAGTTAATTATAAAACTCTCGAAGAGTTTGAAAACTTCAGAGAATACGGCGCGCAAGAATTGTCAATGAAAGAGGATTTAAGGGCTAATATCATTGAGGGTGATAGCGAGTCTCCTTTTTACGGCATCTATTACGGGAAGAAACTTGTCGCTAGAATGAGTTTATATCGTATCGACAAAAAATACGATGTTTACTTTAATCCTCCTCAAGATTATTATGAACTTTGGAAATTAGAAGTTCTTCAACCGTATCAAGGGAAAGGACTTGGCATGGCGCTTGTTAATTTTGCAAAAAGCTTTAATCTACCAGTTAAAACAAATGCACGTCAACGTTCAGATGACTTTTGGACAAAAATGGGCTTTAATGCCTTAACATATCACGAACAACGAGATCGTGGAGAAAACCCTTATGTTTGGTTCCCAGAGGGTGTTACCGAACAGGAATAGTAACTATGAATTTATTTAGAAACTTCACACCCTGCTTATACATATTGTGGAGTAACCTTGCTTAAGTCAAAGTTAAAAAAGATCGGCCATAATTGGCCGATCTTTTTATTTCATTTATGTTTACCCTTTTACTATAGATAGTTGCTTTGCTCGATCCATAATATCGATTAGTAATTTATAGTCTTGCTTCATTAGATCATAATTATCTTGTAGTGCAAGGAGTTCCTTCGTAATTTTTTTATTTTCGCTTGTTAGCTCATCAACCTTTTCGGCCAACTTTTTATTTTCACTTACTAAGTCAGCATTAGATGATAGTACTCCCTTTTGGGAGATAAGGAAATCAATGACACTGTCTATTGTTAATTGATCATCAATGGTCACTACTTCTTCATTTATCGTCTCAAGCACAGGTGTAAATTCCTCGGTAATATCACTAGCCACTTCAACTTGTGAAGCTTTTTGGGAATCTTCTAACTTTGTTTTCTTTAAATTTTTACGTTGTTTTTTGGCAATCGCAATGGCAGCCTCATATTTTTTACGAATACTGGAATTCCACCTGAAACCACAAGCAGCTGATGTTCGTGATAAACGTTCTCCAACCTCATCGAAGGCAGCTAATTGTGTACTGCCTTCCCGTATATGTCTTAAAACGACTTCCGCTAATACTAAATCCTCATCATTAGTCCAAGCATCTTGACGAACGATAGACATCTAATCCCTCCAATGAAAATCCTTTTTTACTATCTTTATGCAATTACTAGAAAAGATAGACTCTTTTGATCTATTAAGGAATTATTACCTATTTAATTCTATTTATTCAGAGAACAGTAGTATGCAGAATAAGCAACTGTAAGTAACGAGTAGCCTTATTTTTGTAGGAATTGTTGGACAGCTTCGTGATGTTCTGGGGTCTCCCATAGAGTTGAACAGTCTTCAATTTCTGCTAAAACTCGTTCTAACATGACATTTTGATTATATTGAGCTAATATTCTTTGCTTATATGCTTTTATTACACCTAACGGCTGTTTAGTATAAGTCATTAACCAATAATCGAACTCTTCTCTGGTGAACATATTCTGGATAAATCCCCTATTGAGACCTTCTTTCGCATCAAAAATTTCAGCGGACAACAGCATCCAAAATGCATCTTGATTAGAAACCCTCTCAACTAAATAGGTTGATCCTCCCCACCCTGTTGTAATCCCTAATTTTCCTTGAATAAAACCTAACTTAACATTTTTTTCAGCAATACGAAAATCACATGCAGTTGCAATCTCGCAACCTCCACCGACTGCAGAACCATTTAGGAAAGCGATGGTTGGTTTAGGAAAGAAGAATAGCTTATGAAGGACTTCAGCCATTTTCACCAACATTTCCTTCGCTTCTTGCTTTGTATGTATTGAGTGAAAAACAGATAAATCTCCTCCGGAACAAAAAGCTTGTTCTCCTACACCAGTCACGACTAACACCTTTACCTCATTATTCTCTCCAATAATGTCCAGTTGTTCATTTAACAGTTCAATGACTTCGTAATCTATGGCATTTCTTTTTTCTGGACGATTAATTGATAGCCAAGCTTGGTGATTTTGAATTTTCAAGGTCACTTTCCCCATGTATATTTCCCCTCTCTTCAGATTTTTCTTTTATTATACAACAAAAAGCAGAAAGGTTTCCCTTCCTGCTTTTTGTTGAAGTGAAAGTAAGATTACTTACTTACTACTTCATTTCCTTTATAAGACCCACAAGATTTACATACACGGTGAGCTAGTTTTAATTCGCCGCATTCTGGGCATTTTACCATTCCTGGTACCTCTAACTTAAAGTGTGTACGACGTTTATTTTTACGAGTTTTTGACGTTCTACGAAAAGGTACTGCCATGATTCCCACCTCCTTCAACTTGATAAAATATGTTAAAATGAAGGCCGGAATAGCCGGATACTTACATTTTTAAACACATCACTTGTCATCAAAGAACTTCGCGAGTCCTGCTAATCGAGGATCAATTCGTTCTTTTTTGGTTTCTTCTGTCAATAACTCCCAATCATTTCCTGATGGGGGTGCTTCCCCTTCGATACCTTCACAAAAAATTTGCAAAGGAATTTCAAGAAGGATAGCTTGTTTAATATAAGGGAGCAAATCCAATGTATCATTTTCTATACCATGCAAATCATCATCATGATCATCAAATCCAATCCAATCATGTAACTTAAAAGTTTCAGAAGTTTGAATTTGAAAAGGAAACGATACGTCAGCTAGTGTTCTTGAGCAAGGTAGAGTCATCTCTCCCTCAATTTCAAGAGGAAAAGTAATGGAATGGTTTGAAAAAACCCCTTCACCTTTCACATGAACTAATGAAATATCACGTATTTCTTGGTTAACTTTGTTTAAGTCACTTACGTCGACCATTTCATCAATTTTTAATCCCTTATTCTTTAACGTATTAAGTTGCTGAACTGACCATTTCATTCATTTTCACCTCAAGACAACAAAGGTAATTATAGCCTTCGATTGATATTTTGTCAACCTTTCTTCTTTACACTGTTTCTCTATATTTATGTTATCTTTTTAACTTTCTTATTCTTATAATGAAAAATATTTATTTTATATTAACTAACAAAGTGAATTCTACCATAATATTATCTAAAATAGAAATAGCTTATTGGACTTTTAGTTAATTAATTTTATATAATTTGGCCTATAGTATTAAAAAGTAAAAAATCGGAAATAATTATTGAATCTATTTTATTTAAGGAGTTACCGATGAATATTACTGGTGTAGTTGTTGAGTACAATCCTTTTCACAATGGACATGCCCTTCATGTAAATGAATCAAAAAAAGAAACAAACGCTGACTTAATTATTGCGGTTATGAGCGGTAACTTCTTACAACGTGGTGAACCTGCTCTCGTATCAAAATGGTCGCGTACAAAAATGGCCTTAGCCAATGGTGTTGACATTGTCTTAGAACTACCATATGTGTATGCAACACAACATGCGGAAACCTTTGCAAACGGAGCTGTTTCCATCTTAAACGGTATAGGTGCTAATGCTATTTGCTTTGGTAGTGAAGCAGGTGACATACAACAGTTCAAGCATCTGGTATCCTATATTTCAAAAAATGAAGATACATATCAAGTTTTTGTTCAACAATTTTTAAAAGAAGGAATGAGCTACCCGAAAGCATTAGCTACTGCTTTTACGAAAATGGAAAACCGTGATGAAATGTTAGACTTGTCGAGACCAAATAACATCTTAGGGTACCATTATGTCAAAGCGATATACGAACAAAGCTCAAAAATAACACCTTACACGATTCAACGGACCACTGCCCAATACCATGATAAAGAAGTTCCGATCCAATCAATTGCTAGTGCGACAAGTATTAGGGAATCCATCATTAAGCAAAAAAAAGACTTAAAGACAATTGAACATGTTGTACCTACTTCAACGTTTATGGAAATCCAAGATTTTCTAGACTTGCATAATGGCTTTCAACATTGGGAGCGGTTATTCCCCTTTTTGAAGTACAAAATCCTAACATCTTCAATAGAGGATTTAGGTAACATCTATGAGGCGGAGGAAGGATTAGAGTACCGCATCGCAAGCTGCATAAAAGAAGCTACTTCGTTTCAAGAGCTGATGAAGGAGTTAAAAACAAAACGATACACCTGGACAAGGTTACAGCGATATTGTCTACATATTTTAACAAATACGTCGAAACTAGAAATGAAACATGTAACGACCCCTAGCCCTTACATTCGAGTATTAGGTATGAACCAAAAAGGCAGGGATTATATTAACTCCTACAAAAAGCAAATGGATGTCCCACTTATCTCAACTCTATCTAAGTATAGACATCCTTTTATTGAAATAGAAAAAAGAGCCGCAACCTGTTATGCACTTGGTTTTGACCCAATCATTCAAAATAAGCTAATGACACAAGAATATGCCCACCCGCCAATTATCCTAAAGAGTGTAGATTGTGTTTAATAATCTACACTCTTTACTCTTTACTATTTTCCTTCTAAGCTTTCAAGAAATTCTAACGCTTGTTCAAATGTATCAATCGGAATTACCTTAATTTTGGCATTAATTGATTTAGCGGCTTCAACTGCATCTACGTAGTTAGAGCTTGGTGAGTCAAACTCATTTGGAGCTAAAAAATAATGTGCTCCAGCACGCTCGGCTGCAATGACTTTCTGCTTTACCCCACCTATTCTGCCAACTTCTCCGGCTTCATTAATAGAACCAGTACCTGCAATGTGATAACCTTTCGTTATATCCTCAGATACTAACTGATTATATATTTCCAAGCTAAACATAAGACCGGCCGATGGACCGCCGATTTTTTTTGTATCAATTGTAATTTTTGGGTTAACGGTTAGCTCACGCTTCGTTACTGGACTTGTAATTCCAATTCCAACTCTCTCTTTTGTTGGGTCTAGTTCCTCAGGAAAAGACGTAACAGTAAGCTCCACATCTTTTGCCTCACCGTTACGAATAATACTTAATAAGACACCAGCATCTTTGGGTTTATCACCAATTTGAGCAAGGAGTTCATCCACTGTCGTAACCTTATTTTGATCCACTGCAACAATTAAATCACCTAGTTCTAGAAGCGTTGAAGCAGGCATCTCATCAATTGTCCCCGTTACAATTACTCCAAAATTCGTGTAATACGCTTCTTTACCAGCTTTGCTATAAGCAACGATTGTAGCCAAATCTTGAGATGAACTCATCATCATTAGTTGACGATGATGATACTCTTCATCCGTTTCCCCACTTCGACGAACAAACTCTTCATGGATAAGTTCTCTTTGATCACTCCATTTAGCCCATAAATAGTTAATGATGTTTGCTTGGCCCATACGAACGGTTGTCAGCATAAAGGTCCCTTTTTCATCATAACCACCTTCAACATTAATAATCGGATGCAATATTTGAGCATCACCAGGTTTCGTAAAATAGTAAGGCAATTGGTAAAAATTAATCAATAACACAAATACTATTAGAATTATCCATCGTTTTTTAAATAATGGAGATTTTTGAATAATGGCCATTTCATTTCTCCTTCCATTTCTGTAACAATTGCTGTATTTCAGCTAATTTAGCTTTTGCTGCATCTTCCCCATGTTGGATAATTGTATCAATGTTTTTAAATGCAGTTGAACTATATTGATTAATCATTGGTTTTATCATAATATCACTTTCTATTTCTCGAAAGCGAATCATCTCTCGCTCCATAATGTCCATGCTCTGCATAATGACATCAAAGATTGAATTTATTTCTGGCTCCACTTCAAAGTAAGAGACATCAACGGCTATAACAATATCAGCATCCATTTTTTTCACTTCTGAAATCGGAACGCGATCAACAACAGCCCCATCAACTAGTAATCTATCACCGATTTTTGCAGGCACAAAAATACCTGGTATGGATATACTGGCACGCACGGCTGTTGAAATGTCCCCTTCCTTAAAGACAACCTTTTCTCCTTTTAGAAGATCTGTAGCTACAATGGTTAAATTCGGTCGTAACTGTTCAATTTTTTTATTTTTAGTTAGGATTTTAATTAGTTGTTTTACTTTGTCACCAGTAATGAACCCCATTTTTGGTACTGTAAAATCTAGATAATACTTTCGTTGAAAGTGGAGAGCCATTTTTTCCATTTGCTCTGGTGAGTAACCAACTCCATAAAATGCACCTACTAGTGCTCCCATACTACTTCCAGCAATACAATCAATTGGAATATTGGCTTCCTCAAGTACTTTAATAACACCGATATGTGCAAACCCTCTAGCACCGCCAGAACCTAAAGCTAAACCTATTTTTGGTCGGTTCACAATTTTTCCCCCCATACTTCCATTGCATACTTTTGTCCGTCTTCTAAAATCATATGGTCTAATTTATCCTTGTATACGTATATTGATTAATAGGACATGTATCAAAGTACAAATTTTCAAGGGGGCAGGCCAGTGAACGCCTCAAAATTAAAAACAATTATTCTCGCCTCAAGCGCAACTATTATGGCAGCTTCCTTAATGGTTTTTCCAAAGGAATCCTTTGAAGCTTCATTGCGCGGATTGACAATGTGGTGGGAAGTGGTTTTCCCATCATTATTACCTTTCTTTATCGTGTCAGAGTTTTTAATTGGTTTTGGAGTTGTTAGTTTCCTTGGTACTCTTCTCGAACCACTAATGCGTCCCCTATTTAGAGTGCCAGGTGTCGGTGGTTTTGTCTGGGCAATGGGACTTGCGTCAGGATATCCAGCTGGTGCAAAGCTAACAGCAAGACTAAGACAAGAAAATAAGTTAACTGCCATTGAGGCTGAAAGGCTTGTTTCTTTCACCAATTCATCCAACCCGTTATTCATTTTCGGTGCAATTGCAGTTGGTTTCTTTCATAATCCAGCTTTAGGAATAGTCTTAGCCTTATCACATTATCTAGGCAATTTTTGTGTTGGTCTTGTCATGAGATTCCATGGTAGTAAAAAAGAAGAGACAACTCAAAAAGATAAAGATAATAAGCTTTCCTTAAAAACTGCTCTTCACATGCTTCATCAAGAAAGATTAAAAGATGGAAGACCGATTGGAAAAATACTCGGCGATGCTGTTCAATCATCCGTGTCAACCCTATTAATGATCGGTGGATTTATTATTTTATTTTCCGTTCTAAATCGATTATTAAGCCTTTTGGACATTACAACGTTGCTCTCCCTATTCGTATCTGTCATTTTAGCATTTTTTCATATGCCAAATGAATTAAGCTTACCATTAATATCTGGTATCTTTGAAATAACGTTAGGTGGTCAGATGGCTAGTCAAACAGGTGCAGCAACCCTTTTTCAGCAAGTGATCATAACTAGCTTTATCTTAGCGTTTAGTGGTTTTTCGGTACAAGCACAAGTTGCAAGCATTCTAGCTGAAACTGATATTCGTTTTAAGCCATTTTTTATTGCTAGGCTTTTCCATGGTCTTTTTGCTGCTTTCTTTACAGTTATTCTTTGGAAGCCATTGTACGTAGATCAACAATTGGTGGAAAAAGGCACCAACACAGTCCCCGTTTTTCTACAGGGAGAAACATACTCTGTCTTTCATAATATGTGGCAACTACTCCTAACATATGGCCAACTGGTTACATTAATAGCCTTAATGATATATGTAGTTCTAACATTTAAAAAATTATCACCATAAAAGAGGTCGACATATGTCCACCTCTTTTTATATTAGGCTGTTTTCGCAAAGTTTGTTGCTTTCGTAAAAATCCCAAAAGCCGAATTTTTACACAAATTATTAAGAATTCACCACTAAATTAGTAAGTACTGCTCTTTTCTTACATAATTTATTGGCAGACTTCTTCATCTAGGGTATTTTTCCGATAATTTTAGGATAAAAAAGCCACAATTTTTAAGAAAAGAGCCTTACATTATTTAAGTTTTAAAAATTTCTCTTTTAAAGCATTCTCCACTACTTCAGGAACAAGATCCCCAACTGGAGCATTGTATTTAGCAATTTCTTTAACAATGCTAGAGCTTAAATAAGAAAACTTATTATTTGTCATCATAAAAAATGTTTCTACGTCTTCATCAAGTTTTCGATTAATGGAGGCCATTTGCATTTCATATTCGAAATCAGAGACGGCACGAAGTCCCTTAATGATTGCACTCGCACGTTTTTCTTTGACATAATCAATAAGTAGACCATTGAAAGAATCTATTTCAACATTTGGAATATCCTTAGTAACTTCTTTTAAAAGTTGAACTCTTTCTTCTACTGTAAATAAAGGTTGTTTGCTACGATTGTTTAGTACAGCAACAATGACTTTATCGAAAACACTTGCACCTCTTGTTATTATATCTAGATGTCCTAGAGTTACTGGATCAAAGCTTCCTGGGCAAACCGCAGTGCTAGCCAATGTAAATCCCCCTTTTATGTAATGGTAATGAAAAATGAAAAATGTAGAATGTAGAATCTAAAGTTTGAGGTTTTACAACTCTACCTATTACTTAAATTTATAAATGGTAATACCGGTATCACCATATATTTCTTGTCTATCACAGGATACTGTAGCAATAGAGTGCTGTAATGTCAGTGAAGCATCGTGCTCAGTGACTATCATTCCTTCATTCATTAATAGTTCATTTTCTATAATAAAGGTGATCTCTTCTTCTAAACGCTGTTTCGCATATGGTGGGTCTAGAAAGATGACATCAAATTTAATCTCTCGTTTGGCAACAGCCTTTAATGCGCGTCTGGCATCATTACGATAGACTTCAGCTTGATCTTCAAAGCGACAAGCCTTTAAGTTTAACTGAATGATTTCAATTGCTTTAGGGTTTTGATCTACAAAGATCAACTTGTCTATACCTCGACTTAATGCTTCGATACCAAGCCCACCACTTCCTGCATATAGATCTAACCCTTGTCCACCATTAAAATATGGTCCAATAATATTAAATATTGATTCTTTTACTTTGTCGGTTGTTGGTCTTGTCGTTTGGCCTGGTACCGCTTTCAAAGGTCTACCTTTACATTTTCCTGATATTACTCTCACGCAAATCACTCACCTTATGATGATATCTAACATTTTGCCAATATCTTTTCCAATCCTAACACAAAAAATGAAAAACCTTAACAGATTTACCTTAATTCTTATAATTGATAGAAAATTCTCAATAAAAGAGAGGATGTATAGAACATATCTCAATGGTCATAATAAAAATAGCAACATGAATATCTCGTGTTGCTGACAACCGCGGAGAAGGCTTACGTTTCCCCATAAGTTCTTCCTCCGGTTTCTCCTCTCCCATAGCCTTGTGCAAAAACAAAGTATACGATTTTGTTTTTGCTATCAGGCACCTCGTAGGTGAACCTACGAGGATTTTTTTTTGAGAAATTATTAAAATATATCATAAGAAAAGCGCAAGGCGCCCGCCTATCGGCGACAAGCAAATGTTCTGACCGAAAAAAGTGCGCTCTTTCACTTTTTTTCGGTCAGGTTATTTGACCTCGAGCCGATGGCGCCTGGAGCTAAACAATATTTAAGTCGAAATTATATACTTTCCTATAATGTAAAAAAAGCTAACCGCAAAAACAGTTAGCCCTACATTATATAATTAAATACCCATTTTATAATCGTATTCTTTTGCTTTGTCGGGTTTGGCATTTTGAAATTCTGTTTTTAGAAATGGTCGCATTGATTTACTAACTAATTTCACATAATGTAATGATTCTAAACGTTCGATTGTATCATCAATTGTTGAGCCATCACAATATAGAACGACATATTTCATTCGCTTTGATGCATAGTGTACATTTCCGTACTTTCTCATTTGTCTTACATATTTTAAAGAGTGTAACCAAACTGCTAGACCGATTCGGTTCCCTATCATTTCCATTTTCTCCTTTATTCTCACATTACCTTTACTAAAAGTCTACCACGACTTTCCACTTTCTTCAATATTGAAGTGCTAAGGTAACATAACCCCCGTACCTTCTGTGGTTACTTACATCCACATTTACCACCTGTTCCACAACCACCACTACAAGACATAGAGTCAAAAAATGGATTTCCAGTTGGAACTTTTATCGTTTTGGATACAGCATGAGCAATAATAAGACTCACATCATTTAACAGTGTTTCCAAATCTTTTTCAGATTTCTTAAAAAGAGCAACTGGTTCACATAAATCTATTTTACGCTTTAATTCTCGCACTTCCTTTGAAACACGACTATAATCTGGATGATATTTGCCGAATCTTTGAACTTCTTCATATTCATCTTTTCGTTTATTAAAATTCCAGATCATTTCTTGAGCTTCAATATCACTTCGGAGAGCGGTTTTTGCGGCTTCATATTGTTTAAATTGCTGTGATTGAACAATCATTTCTGCAAGGTTTAATGACTCAGAAACGATGTCTGTAGTTGTAACAGCGTTTAACTTTAACATAATAACCCTCCTTAAGTAATAAATTATATCATGGTAAATCTTCGAAAGCGAGTGTTTACTCCTATATTGTAATGCTTGCCTGGGATCTAATTGTACAATCTTGTCTTTGACTTAACTGTTCCATTACTCTCATAAGAGCTTCATCTTTCTTTTTCGCTTCTATCATTATATCTAGATGAGGAACGCTACCTTTTATTTCATGTAAAAATTTCATCAATCGCTCAACATTAATGTAATCATGATGCCTTTTATCGTCCTCACCTTCTTTAGGAGAGGAAACATGGATCTTTACAGGAAGTAGACTATGCTTCCACGTCTCTACCACTCTTTGCCAGATATCAAGAAAAGAAAATTCCTCCGGCTGATGTACATCATGATGATGAAGATCAAAAACAACTGGTATTTGAAGTTTTTCACCTAAGTATAGAACATCTTCAATATGATATACAGTATCATCATTTTCTAATATAATCATTTTTTGGATTGGCTTAGGAATTTTTTCAAAGTTTTCGATAAAGTCTTCTAAACCATCGACCTTCCCATTCTTAGCTCCACCAACATGCAGAACACAGCGATGTGTTGGATCTATGCCCATACCGGTTAACAGTTTATAATGATAAAGGAGTGTATGTAACGAACGTTTTAATAGGTCCTCATCCAAATTATTCAATACGACAAAGTGGTCAGGATGAAATCCAATTCGCATATTGTGCTTTGAAATAAATTCACCTATTTTTTTTAATATTGGCGAAATCGCCTCTTCAAATTTCCAACCTTCCGTATGTGGATGATTTACCAAAGGAACAAGCTTTGAGGAAAATCGAAAAAATTCTATTTCATGTGCCCAATTATGTTTTAAAAGTCTAAAGCAGTTCTCTAAATTTGATACAGAGATACGCTCAAGTTTACGAATGGCCGCTTCTTTATCTGTTATTTGCTCAAACTGCTTAACCGTCATGGTTTGTGAAGGAGAAGCATTTTTCAGTTGAACACTCATAGCTACGTATCCAAACCGAACAATCATTACTATACCCCCTTTATCACTCATCAGTTCAAGGGATGAATGATGGATATTCTTGAAATAGCATGTATTTTTATTATCGTTTCTTCTTTTGTTATTACACTATATGATCCATTAGTTAAGATGAGTTTTAACGGATATAGTTTTATTATTTCCTGTTCCACAGTTTCTATTTGTACAGAGAGCTTCAAAACAATTGCTTGTTTGAGAATTCTCTGGACCATTCTCTCTTCATAATACGTAGGAATAAACCACTGTTTGGGTAACCGTTCAACCTCTGGTAAAGCAGTACCTATTAAAGGAAACTCGTCTTTTAGAGTAATCTCTAGCTCATCTTCTATATTTGTAAAATCATGGGGTCGATTTTCAGTTAAAACACGTAAAGAAAGTTTGGAGAGCAGTTTTTCAAATGAATTTACAAATTCCCTCTCAATCAAAAAACCATTCTCTGTTTGTTCGTACCATTCTTTCCAGTGTTCCACAATGTAATTTCTGTGTAACTTTTCAGTAATACGGTAAAAAACTAAGAGTTCTTTTTTGACAATGGGCATCCCTTTCTCAACCCAGTTATTCAAAGTCGGGTGCCAATTCGTTACTACATTCTCTGGAAAATAAGATAGTAAATATTCCTTTAATAGATCTATCGTATGTTTATCTTCAAGAGCCCTAGCAACTGTTTCAGAGGTAAACGAAAAATGTATCATGGCATCCCACTGTAAGATTGTACCCCATGACCTAAATATCCAAATAGCTGTATTACTTATTGAAACCGGAACGAGAAACTCTAATACTCCTGTTTCCATTCCTTCTGCTTCTTCTACTTCTTCATATAGTTCATTTGTGCTCAGGATAATCTCTTCATAAGGTGATACAATATCTAGTATCACTAATTGCTCTAGAACCTCTTGTAGCACTTTGGGGTGAATACCTTGTTCCGTAATAAAGTTTTCAACCCTCTTTCGTTCTAGCCCACCTTTTAAAGAGAAAATAATCCAATAAAGGAAGTGACAAGAAAGCGATTCCTCTAGACCATGCCACAAGATAAATTTAGTTAACATCTTTTTTATTTCAATGGTAGACTTACGAAAGAATATCTCACATTGCTGCTCATTTACTAACGTACCAGCTTGGCTTTCAAGTAACAGCTTCTCGCTAACTAAAAATTCATGGAGCAAACTCCAATTAACAGAAGGATTTACACTAGTCATCAAATCTGAATTAACCACCTTCTTTATCTGAGTTTCTTTCAACGTTTTAAGTAGTTCAACGAGGTAATATACATACTTCTTCAGTGATATTGAAGGTTGATTGGAACATTCATACTCCTGGTGATACATGTTTTCGAAGTATGCTTCAACAAATTCACTAGGTATTATATATTGTTGCTTATGCTTTTTTTCATCAAGTTTATAAGCAATTCCCTTTTGACGTAATAAAAGAAGAGCAATTTTCTCTTCCATTGGAGTCATTTGCTCTTCACCTTGCATTGTAGGCATATACATACTGTATTTTCTTAAAATAGATAAATAACTAGAAGACTCTTCTACCGAGAGACTCGAGAGTAAGTTTCTTCGGAAATCAATATTAGTTAGTAGCTTTGCCAAGTCTTCTTCTTCTTTTGCTCCATATTCTTCAAGTTGTTTTTTTATCTGATTTTTCACATCAATATTTAGCTGTGATAAACATTGTTCTATCGTTAAGATAACCACTCTTCCACCTCATAAGTATATCCTTGCTCTAACATAAATAATTGCCTATGCCCTGAGCATAACTCCTCTTTGGTATTCTTAGTCACAATTGAATAGAAATAGGCTTCATTATTTTCTTTTTTAGGTCGCAATACTCTTCCTACTCGTTGTGCTTCTTCTTGTCTTGAACCGAACGCACCTGATATCTGAATAGCAACCTCAGCATCGGGTAAATCAACTGCAAAGTTAGCAACCTTACTTACAACAAGAACAGCTATTTCCCCATTACGAAATTTATTATATATAAGTTCTCGCTCATTTTGAGGAGTTTTTCCAGTAATCATCGGTAATTTTAACCTATCTGCGACGTCTACAAGCTGATCAAGATATTGACCAATAATAAGGGTTGGTTGATGTACGTGTTTCGATAATAATTTTCTTATGACTGCTACTTTAGTAGAATTTGTAGACGCAAGTTTAAATTGTTGTTGTTGGTTACTTTTTATATATTTTTGTAACTCATCGTCAGAGAAATCGACCCGAATTTCTTTGCACACTGTCCTAGCAATCCATCCATTGTTTTCCAATCCTCTCCAGCCAACTTCATACTGTTTAGGACCAATTAAACTATAGACTTCATCTTCTTTTCCATCTTCTCTAATTAGCGTGGCTGTCAAACCTAACCTTTTCTTACCTTGAATACCTGCGGTTGTCCTAAAAACAGGAGCTGGTAAGAGATGTACTTCATCATAGATAATTAGACCCCAATTACGCACGTTAAACAATGGCAAATGAATAAACTGTTTTGTATCATGATCTTTATAAATCATCATCTGATAAGAAGCAATTGTTATTGGTTTTACTTCTTTTCTAGAACTACTGTATAGACCAACATCTTCCTCAGAAATAGTTGTTTTATCTAAGATTTCACGTTGCCATTGTTTCATTGAAGTTTCACTAGAAGTGATGATTAAAACTTCTTCTTTTACCTTCTCAATAACACCAAGGCCAACAATCGTTTTACCAGAACCACATGGCATTACAACAATTCCATTTCCACCGTTTGCTTTACCACCTTTATAGAAATGCTTAATTGCCTCTTTTTGATAAGGTCTTAGACTAACTTGATCAGATAATTGGATATTTAACCGCTGACCTTTTTCAAAACCAATTTTGTCAATAACAAAATAGCCATATGTTAAACAAAGAGCTTTAAACTCACCTCTATTTGACTCATTAAAAAGCCAATAGTTATTCACTTTCTGTAATAACTTTTTAATTTTTGGATCTTTTAATAACGTAACTTCAGCATGCTTATCCTCAAAAGTTACTCCACAACCATCAATTAGCTTTTCTATAACTATCGCACTTGATCGTATATATTGATCTTCAATGAATTGGATTATACTTTGTGCTAAAGGAAACTTACTATACTCATTTAGAAAGTTAATGATCTCGGTTAATTGAATACCTTGAGATTGAGCCGACCAAATTGAATAAGGTGATAACCGATAGGTCTGTGAAGAAAGAGTTGCCTTTTCTAATATTGCCATTTGCGCTACCATCGGCTGTATAATTGAAAATTGTTTGTGGTTGGATTCAACAATGATGGTACCATCCCTTTGTACTACAATTGGATTTTCCTTATTAAATAGCATTGGCAGACCCGCTTTCAAATGGAAATTTTATAATTTCACTTCAAATTCTTCAAAGACTTCATAAGAACTATAATCGTTATGTACAAGTTCTACCTTAATTTTATAAGTTCCGATAGGCAGAGATTTAATAATAAATGAAGATGTAAAAATAGAGTCTACTTTGTTGTCATTTATATATAGATGAACATGACCTTCACCTTCATTTTTCAAAGTTCCAGCTTTTTCTTTTGAAAAGGAAAAATCTTTTACAAAACATTCGACATAGATATCTCCATCTTTCACATCATACTTCACGATCAGACGGTCTTCTTTTTCTTCCAAGTCTTGTGAAGTAACTAGTCGCTCATACGTCTCATCATAAGGAATTGATTTTGTAAACAATTGATCATCATAAACAAGCGTTTCTACACTGTTGGAGACATTCATTGATAATACTAAAATAGCAAATATAAATTTAAGCATTTATTAAACCCACCCTTTAAAATATCATAATTCAAGTTTTACCGTTTTTTTTCTCATTTATCCATGGAATAAAGCTATTCGTTAAGAACTATTATTTTTCACAAAAAAATAGGTAGATGAGTCTCCTTCATCTACCTATTGCTGAGGTGTTCCCATGCCTTTTACCATATCAAAAAGCATCAACGCCATATTTAAATTTGATTGAAAACGATCTAACTTTTGAGGGAGTGTTTTCCCTTGAAAGACCTTAACTTCATTTTCTAGTTGAGTAATAGACTGAGGATCCCTAGCCAAATAACGATACCAAATTGGATTATGCCGAATAAATTGTTTGATTTCTGGACGCTGATTAATATACATTTGAATATCCTGTCTCATAATATAAGCCCCTTCTTAGATTTTCTTTGATCATTTTGTATTAAAACTGTCGGAAATTAAAAGGGCTTTGTTGATTTTGTTGTGGTTGAGATTGTTGTGTTTGTTGTGAATTTGAACCACTTTGGTTAGACGGATTAGATTGAAATGACTGTAATAAGCCTTGAACAGTAGCCATAATCCCGCTTAGATTTTGTACATGACCTTGGATATCATTTAAATTGATGGATTTTAGCATTGAGAGAATTTCACCAAATTGAGGACCTTTGCTTTCCCCTTGATCTTTTTCTTCTTTTTCATCCGTACTCTCAACTTCTTCTTCCTCGTCGATATCAGAGGCCTCAATTTTTTTGTACTTTTTCCATACTTCTTCATTGTCACCTAAAATGGTCCATTCTTCGTAAAAGTCTTGCCAAGATTTTTTTCCTGCCCTCACTTCTTTAATTAGTAATGGATGTTTCTTAACAAATTGTTTAAACTGTTGTACAGACGGATGTAAAGTAGTTCTCTTACTCATAAAGGCACCTCCTCATGAAAAATACATCTACATAGTTCTATTACATCATACAAAAGCGCCTAGCTATGTGTGCGCCTATTTTTAAAGTAAAATATAAAACATCCTGTAATTATGAAGTTTCTAGGAGATGTTAACTATGACAAAAAAAAATAAACTTTTAGATGAAATTGAGCAATATTTAACAATGGCTTCTTCTGAAAATAGGGAAATTCTTGAGACTTTATTTCGTAATATCAAAGAAAAACATAATGGGAAGCATCGTTCGTATCTCTCAGCTCTCATGCAAGTAAAAGGAACAGTCTTAGAAAACGGAAATTATGAAATTCGTATTCCAATACAACCTCTCATTCATAACCCCCTTGGAATGGTACACGGTGGAATTATTGCATCTGTAATTGATATTTCAATGGGATCTATCGTTCATCGATCAATTCCCGATGGCTATGCAACTGTTACAACAGAACTTAAAATAAACTACTTAAAACCAGGTCTTGGTAAAGAGCTCATATGCGTTGCATCAATTCTTCATAAAGGTAATTCCCTATGTGTATGCGAGGCTAGGGTATATAACGATGAGGAGAGTCTGGTGGCCATTGGAACCGGGAGTTTTTTTGTTTTGAAGCCTAGAACATCTTAAATAAGCAAAGCGCAAGGCGCCCGCCTATCGGCGAAAAGCAAATGTTCTGGCAAGCGACTTCTTGAATATTCTTCTTTGCAAGCTTTGCGACGAGTAATCGCAGGAGCAAGTAGTGTGCACTTTCACTTTTACCGGGCAGGTTATTTGACCTCGAGCCAAGAACATCCTCGAATTAACTTCGTCGCACCTTTGCGACGAGTAACCGCAGGAGCAGATGGCGCCTGGAACTAGACAATTCTTACGTTGAAATTTTATACTATCCTATAATACAACAATAGAGCATCCTCCATAGCTGAAGGATGCTCCACGTAATTACCAAGGTGTAATAAAGTTTTGGGTATAGTATCGTTCATACACACCAACACCTAAATGCGTAAACTCTTCATGAAGTAAATTCACTCGATGGCCTTCACTATTCAGCCAGCCTTCAACTACTGCGATCGAATCTACATACTTTGCAGCAATATTTTCACCCGCTAATTGGTATAGTACACCTTGCTTTTTTAAGCGATCTTTTAGTTCTCCCTCCGAAGGCGAGGTATGTGAGAAATATTCATTAATACTCATATCTTCACTATGATGGAAAGCAACGATTGAGGTTTCTTCATCCCACTCTAACTTATTTAGGTCATGACGTTTTCGGATTTCATTTGTTATCGCTAAAATTTGTAACGAAGCCCCATACTCGATATCCCTCCATTGATCAGCCGATAAAGGTTTCGCTTCAATTAGTTCACCACGATACACAACTGAATAAGGTCGATGCTTAATCAAGGTCTCACCATTTAAATAGCGAATTCCTGAAAGTTTTTTTGTAAATGTATCAAAGTAAAGCTGGATAAACACATGATCTGCAAAAAGCAGCGGCCGAGTTTCAAGTTCCTCTTCTGTCAAATTAAATTGATAAGAATTCCCTTTTACATTAAATGAAACTTGTTGAGGAAATCCAATCTCATTCATTATTTCCTCATACGACTGCCCAATATAGAAAGGCGCAATTAACAACTCGCTCCCAATAAAATAAACAGTAACTACATAGCCTTCATCAACACCTATTTGAATATAACTTTCGCTACTTGGATATATCCACCATTCGTAATCGTAGGCAGAAACATCAATACGACTAGGTTCCCCATAGATGTTTATTATCTCATTGACCGGCAAACCTATTAATTTGTGTAAACCGTCCTCTTGTAGTAGGATTGATTTTTCTTTATCCTCTAATTTTGCCTCGTATAAAGTCTTTTCTGCTTCAATAAAATTAACTTGTGTATGAGTAGTTTCATTATCGTTCACAAGTAGGTTGTCCACAAGAAGCGCAATAATCAATGCTAGACTTAAAAAGCAAAGAACTAAAAACATTCCACAACCAAGTTTTTTCATGTGCACCCCTCTCTCTTTGTTAGCCTCGAAATTTACGTTTAATCTATATAACTCTTTTCTTTTTATATGTATATTCTCCTGCATATACTTTATGCTAAAAACATAGGTTATTCGGGAAAATTCGTCCAAGCCAATGGGAGAAAAAAAAGAAAAAAGTCAAATTACTTCTAAAAAGTAATTTGACCTTTAGAATTTCAATCATCCTCATAACTAATTAGTGATGAACTTGTGGGCTCTCCGAGATTTCTGATAATGCATATCCTGCATCATCATCAGAACCATCATGTACAGCTAAATCACCTAACGAACAAATTCCAACTAACCTGTTATTTTCAACGATTGGTAATCGTCTAATTTGATGTTTAGCCATTAATTTTGCAGCCTCTTCTAAGCTCATTGTAGGCTCTGCTGTTATGAGATGTTCACTCATAATATCAGTAACTCTAGTAGAGTTCGGACGTTTCTCTGCAACCCCTCTTATCACGATATCTCTATCGGTAATCATGCCGAGGAGGTGATCGTTTTCACATATAGGAATTGCCCCCACATTTAATTCTTTCATTTTAACCGCAACTTCATAAACATTATCAAGTGGTGTACAATACTCTACATTTGAAGTCATGACATCACGTACATGTTCCATTTCTATATAGCCTCCTTATAATAACCTTTTACTTTTCACTAATAATATGTCCGAAAACAATAATTTTATGGATGTTTCTCTTAAGAAATCATACTGTTTTAGGTAGACTAAAAAAAGTTCATCAATCATGATGAACTTTTGTAGCGTGTAATAACTCTTCCTTTATAGCAAGCCAAGTTTCCTGTGAGACATCACCTATCCATTGTCCAAAAACAGCGTTTCCTCCTCCTTTACCGCCAAACCTTTCCTTTAATACTTGGAGGCAATTACCTACATGAAATAATTTAGAAGACGAAGCAGCCAAGATCCATGTTTTTTGGGATTTATTATGAAAGATTACGACCTTATCACCAGCTTCGATAATAATCTTTGCCAAATCCTTCATCTCTTGTAAAGGTTTATTTTCCCAGCTAACTTCAATAACGTTGTTTATCGCTTCACTAATAATAGTTGCCGCCTCGTTATGAATTTCTTTTTCATATAACTTTTGATGGTTTCTTTTGAGTAGTTGGTGACCTGTATAGAAACCTGAAAATCTTTCTTTAACTAATGTAGGAGGTATGTTTAGCTTTTTGCTTACTTCACGAACTGCCTCATATACTTCCTGAAAAAATGAAAATGCTCTTGCTCCACAAACAAAGGATAGTCGAACATTTTGCTTATTTTTTTCCCAGCCAAGAATTTTAACCAAGCCTAATTCACCAAGCATTCGTACATGTGTACCGCAACAAGTAGACGTATCAATACCTTCAATTTCTATAAATCGTACAAACTTCGGCTTATCCTTAAGCTTTACTAGTTTTTCCTTGTCAATCTCCTCATAAGGGAGTTGGTAATTTTCAACGGTTCTATTTTCGAAAATATAATGAGAAAGCTTAGCTTCCACTTGTTGAATTTGTTCTTCGTTAAGCTCATCTACTTGTAGATCAATCGTACAAACTTCTTTCCCCAAATGAAAGGATAATGTCCGGATACCAAAAAACTCTAACCAAACAGCAGATAACAAGTGTTGACCTGTGTGGTGTTGCATGTGATCAAAACGGCGAGGAAAATCAATTTCAAGTTTTACCCGGCTTTTTTCAATTTGATTAGCCAATTTATGTAGTACTACATTGTCGTTAATCTGAACATCCAACACTGGTATTCCATCAATTGTACCTAGATCAGCTGGTTGTCCACCCCCTTCAGGGTAAAATATAGTTTGATCAAGAGCTACCCATGTTTCCCCATTAACTGTCTTTGTATCTCTAATCGTTGCCCAAGACTCTTTCAAATATGGATCATGTTCAAAAATCTTTTTAGTCATTTTATTCATCCTTTTTGTTCATATTAAAACCAAATGATTAATTTATGTGATTTTAATTGCATCTTCTTACTTTTCATACTATCATAATTAGATGAAGCTAGCTTACATAATAGGAGGGTAAAATAAATGAAATTTGAAGGAACTGAATTAACAGGTAAAGAAATTGAATTTTCTGTAGCTGAACATGTACTGGGTGAAGCTGGTTTTGTTCATGCTGGGCAATGGGATTATGAAAGAGTTACATTTGACTATAAATTCGATGACTTAGTAAACGATGATGTGTACTATTTACGAGTACAAGCTTACGCAGTTAAAGGTGAAATTCCTTCTCCTTATAGTGTGATTAAGTTTTTAGATCCAATTTTAGGGAAGCATTACTATCCACACGGAGTTGAATATGCAGATGAAAAATTCCCTAAACATATCTTAGATAAAAGTAACAAAAAGATAGAACAGATTGCAGCTTTATTAAAATAGTCTTGAAGGCACTGCAAAAACAGCATGTAGCCTGGAATAAATAAAAAAACGTATGAGCTTATCTTAAGTTCATACGTTTTTATTCATTTACAATTATTTGATCGACTAAAACATTTACTTCTTTTACACTAAAATTCGTATACAATTCAACATGATTTTTTACTACTTGCTGTAACTCCGATAAAACTACTGATAATTCCAAACCATATCTAACTCCAACCTTTAGAGAGATCGTAATACCATCATTAGAGGAATTAATGAAAATGTTTCGGTTATTTCTATTGACCTTTTCAAGTATCTTTTGTTGAAAAAAAGATGTACTTACCTCAACGCCATTTATTTCACTAATTGCCATCTCGGTAATCACTTTTACTACATCATCAAAGATTGATAACTCTCCTTTTTCTAGCCTTTTCTTTAACATGACGAGTCCTCCTTAACAAAATGTTCATAAATCCAATATTTTTACTAGCATTTCACTGTAAATTTTTATAAAAAAATACTATAATAATATTAAGTTGTTCGTGAGAGGAGTTCGAAATGTCTGCTTTTTTAACTAAGAAAAATATTATTATTTTTATTACAATAATTTTAATTGTAATAGCAGGTTTTTTTATCTTACCTGTATCTGTACCGATTATTGCCGCGCTACTAACAGCCATGTTGTTATCTCCAGTGGTAAAATTGTTACAAATGAAAAATAAGGTAAAAAGAAGTTTAGCTGTGTTTATCGTGTTTATGATATTTTTATGCTTCATAGGCTTGACTGGTTACTTTATAACAACAAAAGCCATTACTCAAGCAGACTATTTTGTAAAGAATTTACCATCATATATCACCGAAATTAATTATGCTTGGATAAATACTCAACAAAATTTAAATGATAAATTTGAAGATTTACCGCCAGAGCTTCTCGAGGAAATTGGGACATATGTGCAACAATCGCTTATGACATTAAGAAGTACAGTTAGTAGTAGAAATTTAGTTAGTGATGTTACTTCACTTGTCACAAAAATTCCCGCTTATTTAGTCACATTAATCGTATACTTAATTGCCTTGTACTTGTTCTTACTTGAACTACCTAAGTTAAAAGATCAAATTTTCTCTCATCTAACTGAAAAAACTCGGGATAAAGTCCAATTTATGAGTTCAAGACTTTCCTATGTAATATTTGGGTTTATTAAGGCACAATTTCTAGTTAGTATTATTATATTTCTCGTTTCTTTGATAGGCTTGTTATTAATTGTTCCTGAAGTAGCATTATTAATGTCATTTATTATTTGGATCATTGATTTTATACCATTACTCGGCTCAATTATTATTTTAGCCCCATGGGCACTCTACCATCTTATTGCTGGCGACATGGCCTTAGCAACGAAACTGCTAATCCTTGCAGCAATTCTATTGGTCATTAGACGTACAGTGGAGCCAAAGGTAATGGGACATCAAATTGGGTTATCACCTCTTGCAACATTAATTGCTATGTATGTTGGATTGAAATTAATTGGCGTTATGGGGTTTATTGTCGGTCCTCTTGTCGTCATCTTATTTACTTCAGCTAAAGAGGCAGGAATTATTAAGTTTAATTTTAAACTATAAAAAGTCTGGCTTATGCCAGACTTTTTTCTTATACCTCTGATTTAAAAGCCCCAAATAGCCCTAAATACGTTTGTAACTTCACCAGGGGGATAAATTACATAAAGCAGTAAATAAACCAGAATACCTGAAGAAGCACTAAAAAACCAGATAACTGATGTAATAGGACCTAACTTTCGATGTAACTTCAGGTTATTTTTATATCCAGAAATCAATGCAATAATTCCTAAAACTGCAGCAATCGTTGCTAAAATAATATGAAATATCAAGAAGATTGTGTAGTATAGTTTTATTTCCTCAGGTCCCCCAAAGGCTGTACTTCCTACAAATACTGTTTTGGATACATAGGTAATAAAGAATACGCTAGCAAAAACTGCTCCTAAAAACATCATTTTTTGATGTAGGTCTATATTGCGTTTGGCCACAGCCACCCATCCTAAAGCTACGAATATTGCGCTAATTGCAATAAATATTGTACTAATTAATGGTAATATCAATTAAGCTCCTCCTTTCAACATTATTACTATTTTAACATGTGACGTTTATCACATCACTTATAGAGTTTGACATATTTCAAACATATTTACATTACTAATTGTGAATTATGAATTATATGTATAGTATAGCCAAGAAGTTCTAGCTTACAGCTATTCAATATTCAAAATTAAAAATGAACATTAAGTAAAAGAAGCTGACAATCGTGTAGATTTGTCAGCTTCTTTTTCCTTATTAATACTTCACTACTCCTAAAAGAAGCATTAGTGCTGCAATCATTGGAATGACAACAATTATTCCAGAAATCATAAATGCATTTGGCCATTCGTGACCTTTTTGATTTAAGTGCATGAAATAATAAAGTTGTAATATTACCTGAACAACTGCAAGGATTAGAATAAATGGTAGTGCGAATGATGATGGAATTAAATCACTAGCAACAGCCAAGAAAGCTAATGCCGTAAAGAAAATCATTAAAGCAAAAGTGATAATTTGGTGTTTCATTTCACGTTCAAGCTTTAACTTATCTTTTGTTGAAAGCTTAATCTGAGGTTCGTTTGAATTAAGATTAGGTTCCATGCATCTATCCTCCTATTCCCATTAGATATACAATTGTAAAGATGAACACCCAAACTACGTCAATAAAGTGCCAGTATAAACTAGCTAAGTAGAATTTAGGAGCATTCGTTAATGTTAATCCACCTTTACGGTAACGAATTAATAAGGTAATAATCCAGGCTACACCAAATGCAACGTGGGCCCCGTGAAATCCTACTAATGTGTAGAACGCTGAACCAAATGCACTTGTCGTAAATCCTAAACCATTATTTAAATAGTCATAGAACTCATAAATTTCAAGTCCTAAGAACGATAATCCTAGTGCAACTGTTACCCACATCCATACTAGCAT
Source organism: Anaerobacillus alkaliphilus (assembly GCF_004116265.1). Lineage (NCBI taxonomy): Bacteria > Bacillati > Bacillota > Bacilli > Caryophanales > Bacillaceae > Anaerobacillus > Anaerobacillus alkaliphilus. Next base: position 451,560 of record NZ_QOUX01000046.1, read on the forward strand.
TCCCTTATAATTGCCTTTTTTCATGGCAATCATTGCAAATACACTCGTTAAACTACTTGTTAAAAGGATCATTGTAGCTACAAAGACAAGTGGTAAATGGAACAATTCAGCAGCAGTTGGTCCTCCTGCAGTTCCATTTCTTAGTCCTAAATACGTTCCAAACAAACTTGCAAAAAGAACCGTTTCCCCACCTAAGAATAACCAGAAACCTATAAATTTATTTTTCCCTTCAAGTGTTGCTTTTTCAGGGTTTGGAGGTAGTACGCCCGAATTATGGTGTGCATGACCCATATTATCCAACCTCCTTGTCTTGTTCAATTTGATCTACTGGAATATGGTATCCGTGATCTTCTTTAATTGATCTTACAAGCATACAACCTAGTGTAATTCCAAGACCAATCACTGAAATGATATACGTGTGATAAATAAATCCAAAACTTGCTATAAACAAACCAACTGACATGATTAATGGTAGAATTGATCCATTTGGCATATGAATTTCACCAAGTGGTTCTGCTACTGGTAACCTTTTGTTACCTTTCATTTTCTCGTACCATAATGCATCTAAATCACGAACAACTGGCGTTTGAGCAAAGTTGTACTCTTTAACAGGAGTAGAAGTTGCCCACTCAAGGGTACGACCATCCCAAGGGTCACTAACTGCTTTATCATTTCTTGAAACAAAAATGTTAGCAAGAAGAATGATGAAAGCAACCGCCATAAAGAAAGCCCCAATTGTACTAATAAAGTTTAAGTCATTTAGACCTTGACCATCTAAATAAGATGCTACACGTCTAGGCATACCCATTAATCCAAGGAAATGCTGTACGAAGAATGTTAAATGGAAACCAATAAAGAATAACCAGAAGAACCATTTTCCTAATGTTTCGTTTAGCATTGTTCCAAAGATTTTTGGCCACCAGTAGAATGTACCCGCAAATAATCCAAATACTACCCCACCGATAATTACATAGTGGAAGTGAGCTACTACAAAGTACGTATCATGGAACTGGTAGTTTGCTGCTGATGTTGCTAACATTACCCCAGTTACTCCACCTAATACGAAAGAAGGAATAAATCCTAATGCAAAAAGATTAGCCGTTGTAAATTGGATTCTTCCACCCCAGAGTGTTAGTAACCAGTTAAAGATCTTAATCCCTGTCGGTACAGCAATCGCCATGGTTGCCACAGCAAAAATTGCGTTAGCTACAGGACCCATACCAACTGTGAACATATGGTGCGCCCACACCATGAAACCTAAGAAACCGATAATTAGTGTTGCAAATACCATTGCACTATAACCAAATAGACGCTTCTTAGAGAACGTTGATAATACTTCAGAAAAGATACCAAACGCTGGTAATACTAGAATATATACTTCCGGATGCCCAAATATCCAGAATAAATGTTGCCAAATAACAACGTTACCGCCTGCTTCTACAATAAAGTAGTTAGCGCCGAATAATCGTTCAAACATTAATAAGAAAAGACCTACTGTTAATGCTGGGAAAGCAAATAAGATAAGTGCTGATGCAACAAATGTACTCCACGTAAATAATGGCATTTTCATCATTGTCATACCAGGTGCTCTCATTGTAATAATTGTTACTAGGAAGTTAATTCCCCCAATTAATGTACCCGCACCACTAATCTGTAACCCTAACACATAATAATCTAATCCTGTACTTGCATATGCTGCACTTGATAAAGGAACATAAGCTGTCCAACCTGCGTCAGGTGCTCCACCAAAGAACCAGCTTAGGTTAAGCAAGATACCACCAGATAAAAACAACCAAAAACCTAATGAGTTTAAGAATGGGAATGCAACGTCCCTTGCACCAATTTGTAGAGGCACAATAAAGTTCATAAATCCGAATAGTAATGGCATGGCAGCTAAAAAGATCATTGTTGTACCATGCATTGTAATTAGCTCATTAAAAGCTTGAGCACTAACAAAGTTAGATTCTGGGAACATTAGCTGAATTCGTATTAACATGGCTTCTAGTCCACCTAACACGAAGAAAAACGCACCGGCAACCAAATACATAATTCCAATTTTCTTATGGTCTACCGTCGTTAGCCAATCCCAAAGTGTGCTTTTTTTCATAGCCACTGAGTTTGCCAATGAAGTTACCTCCTTCTGTTTCGGTTAGTCTAGGACTTTTAAGCCCTTCATATATTCAATTAAAGCTTTCATGTCTTCGTCATTCAAGTTAAACCCAGGCATTTTATTTCCTGGTTTAGTTTCTGCAGGATAACGAATCCATTTCTCTAAGTTTTCATCGTTGAACTCTAAAAATCCAGCGATTACTGTTCTTTCACCAAAGTTTGTTAAGTCTGGTCCACCCACTGCTGGGTTTCCACCTACTCCACCTACTGCGTGACATCCAATACAACTTGCTTGGAAAACATCACGACCTGCTTCTGCTGTTGCAGTTGCTGGTTCGTCAGCTGGTTGACTCATGTTTGTTATCCATTGATCGAATACTTCTGGTTCAACTGCAATTACTTTAAAGTCCATTAACCAGTGAGCTTCCCCACATAATTCTGTACATTTACCTTTGTAAATACCAGGATTTATAGCTTTAATCCACATATCATTTGTAATTCCTGGTACATTATCCTGTTTCCCCGCTAAAGCTGGTACCCAAAATGAGTGGATAACATCACTAGCTTCTAACTGAACAATAATTTTTGTATTCGTAGGAATGTACATATCCTGACCTGCAACTACGTCGTGATCTGGGTATTCAAATTCCCACCAGAATTGGTGCCCCGTTACTTTTACAGTAATCGAGTTCTCGTCAGCATCCACATTTGCTAATGTGAACGTATCCATGACGTTCGGAACTGCAATAATTAATAGTAACAAGATTGGTACCGTTGTCCAAATAAGTTCAAGTACGTGATTTCCTTCTACCTGTTTTGGAATGTGCGTGTCACCTGGCTTTTCTTTAAAACGCCAGAGAACAAATGCAAAAAGTGCAAAAACTATCACAATGACAAAAATCATAACGTAAAGACTAAGCTTAATTAGTGATAGTTGCATCTCTGCTACTGGTCCTTGAGGATCAAGAGACGTTAAGTTCACTTCACCACAGCCCGCGAGCAAGAACAAAAGTGCTGTCAACGGAAGCAGTTTGATAAGTTGTTTCATCAAAGTTGTAAACCTCCCCTTTTTAATTTTTCATTTTAATTTATGTCTAAACAATATGGAGAACAACCATTAGAATAAAGATAATTGTCAAGTAGTTTAAAGAATAAACAAACATTAATCTTGCCCATTTCATATCGTCCTTCATGACAAAACCAGCAATCCCTAGTGCTAACCAACCAACTCCTAGTATTGCTGCTATGGCAGTGTAGACAGGACCAAACATTGGTGATAAGAGCAGTGAGATTGGAATAAGGGCTGCAACATATAAAACCATTTGACGTTTAGTCACTGCGAAGCCTGATACGACAGGAAGCATCGGAATGCCCGCTCTTCGATATTCCTCACAACGCTTCATTGCTAGAGCTAGGAAGTGAGGTGGTTGCCAGATAAACATAATAAGAAATAATACCCATGCAACCGGGTGTAAACTAGAGTCTATTGCTGCCCAACCAATAAGTGGTGGAACTGCTCCAGAAACACTACCAACAATTGTATTTAAAGATGTCGTTCTTTTTGTCCACATCGTGTAGATAACAACGTAAAAAATTAGACCTATAAAACCTAATACCAATGCCGTAAGGGAAGCCGCTAGTAAAAACAACAATCCTAGAGCAGATAAAAGAAGACCGAATAACAAAACTTGTTTTTCTGGTATTTTACCAGTAACTGTCGGTCTTTCTTGAGTTCGGTCCATTAGATGATCAATATCTCTATCAATATAGTTGTTTAGAGTACAACCACCTGCCATTACTAAGGCAGATCCAAGTAAACCAAATATGACAAGATGTAAATTTGCAATTAATTGAATATCCATATAGTAAGCGGCTAGGAACATACCTGCAAACGCTGTAATCATATTCGACATTACAATTCCAACTTTTGTTAATGCAAGAAAGTCCCTCCAAGTAACTTTTGAAGTAATGGAACTATCTAAAACTTCAGTTCCTTCGAGTACGGTTTTATTCAACTATTTTCACCTCCATTAACTTATGAGACTAGAAAGTCATAAGCTATTCTAAGAACATATTATAACACTAGTCTTCCTTGTTAGAAACTAGTAAATAACATTAACTTAGTGCCAATTGACTTTATACTCACATTATAAATGATCTTTCCGTGATTTTCATCACTTATATTTTCCAATTTCAAATTCAACTAGATTTTATCATTACTATAGTAAAAAAGGTAATAATATGCTTCTCTTTAGCAATTGACAAGATACTGTTTTGTTCTTACAATTAGATAGACCAAATCGCGGGTAAAAACCGTAGAAATAAAGGTTAGGTGAACAATTTGAATAAAAAACTGAAAATATTTTCCATACTAACCACTATTGGGATGATTATTGTTTTGTTACAAGGGGCATTAGTAACAAAAACCGAATCAGGACAAGGGTGCGGGGATTCTTGGCCACTTTGCCATGGACAAGTTATACCTGAATCGATCAATACATTAGAAACCATTATAGAACTAAGTCATCGAGCAGTCTCTGCGATTCTTGGAATTATGGTTATTACTCTAGCAATTTGGACGTGGAAAAAGTTACCCCATGTTCGCGAAACGAAATTCTTAGCAATCATTGCCGTACTGTTTATTGTTTTTCAAGGTTTATTGGGGGCTGCTGCTGTTGTCTGGGGCCAATCATCTGCTGTACTAGCCTTACACTTTGGATTTTCACTAGTTTCTTTTGCTAGTGTACTCTTGCTTACTATTCTCGTTTTCGAAGAGGATAACGGACCAAGAGTTAGACACCCAAAAATCTCTCCAAATTTAAAAACATTCATATACTTTGTCTTTACTTATTTATATATTGTTGTTTATACAGGTGCTTTAGTGCGTCATACCGGCTCTAGCCTTGCTTGCGACGGCTGGCCCTTGTGTAATGGACAAATTATTCCACCGCTTAAAGGAGCCATTGCTGTTCAATTCGGTCATCGAGTAGCCGCGGGAATTATGTTCCTTATTCTTTTAGCCCTAGTAATATATGTTTACCGAAATTACAAAGACGAAATTGCTCTTCGTGTAACAGCACTCATAGCATTTATACTGGTGTCACTACAAGTAATTAGCGGTGCTTATGTTGTATTTACAGCAATGAGTTTAGTATCAGCTATGCTTCATGCTTTTATTATTACCTGTTTATTTGGTGCAGTAAGTTACCTAGTGATGTTAGCTACAAGAGCGAAGTGATAAATACTAAAAGAGGGAGAATATTCAGAGACTAAGTCTCGAATATTCTCCCTCTTTTTTCTTACCCTTGAAGTTCAATTAACAAATCACCTGTTTGAATCGCTTCACCATTTTGTACATACACACGTGTAACTTTTCCGTCAAAAGGCGCTTGAACAGTTGTCTCCATCTTCATAGCCTCGGTAATCATAAGATGGTCACCTTTTTTCACTTTATCGCCATTTTCAACCAATGTTTTTACAACAGTCCCAGGCATGGTAGCTCCAATGTGATTAGGATTATCTTTATTCGCCTTAGTTTTGGCAACAATTGTCGTTTCAATATTTTGATCTTTTATCGTAATTTCCCTTGGTTGACCGTTGAGTTCAAAATAAATAACTCTCGTACCGTCTTTTTGGGCCTCACCAATTGAAACAAGTTTAACAATTAAGGTTTTTCCTCTTTCTATTTCTATTTCAATTTCCTCACCAAGCCGAAGTCCATATAAGAAAGTTGGTGTATCAAGGACAGATACATCACCAAATTGTTCATAGAAACGTTGGTGATCCAAATAAACTTTTGGGTATATAGCATAAGACAATAAATCAAAATCTGTTACTTGACGATTTAACTTCTCAAACAATTCTTTTTTTACAGCTTCAAAATCAACAGCAGGTAAGCTCTCACCTGGTCTACCAGTAATTTTTTCTTTGCCTTTTAAAATAATATCTTGAAGTTGCTTCGGGAAACCTTGATATGGTTGGCCTAAATACCCCTGGAAAAATTCCACAACCGAATCAGGAAAATCAAGTGAAGCAGATTTTTCATAAATGGTTTCTTCAGTTAAATTATTTTGGACCATAAATAAAGCCATATCACCGACAATTTTAGAAGAAGGTGTAACCTTTACTACGTCACCAAACATATCGTTAACGGTACGGTACATCCGTTTGACTTCATCCCAGCGATTTTTTAATCCAACTGCTTTCGCTTGCTGTTGTAAATTACTATATTGACCACCAGGCATCTCATGTTGATAAACTTCAGAATGAGGTGCAACCATGCCACTTTCAAAACCTTGGTAAAATTTTCTCGTATCCTCCCAGAAAACACCTAACTTCTCAAGTGAATCTATGTTTAAGTTTGGTTGACGGGCACTTCCTGATAATGCATAGTATAAACTATTTGCGCTTGGTTGGGAGGTTAGTCCAGCCATTGAACCTATTGCGACATCCACAATATCAACACCAGCGTCTATTGCTCTAGCATATGTGTAAAGACCGTTTCCACTCGTATCATGTGTATGCAAATGAATGGGAATCGATAAAGTCTCTTTTAATGTAGATACTAATCGATAGGCAGCCTCTGGCTTAAGTAGTCCGGCCATATCTTTTATTCCTAGTATATGTGCCCCAGATTTTTCAAGCTCTAACGCTAAATTCTTGTAGTAGTTTAAATCATACTTTGTACGAGCAGGATCTAATATATCTCCTGTGTAACACATGGCTGCTTCTGCAATTTTCCCAGTTTCACGAACTGCTTCGATCGATAGGGTCATACCTGGAACCCAGTTCAATGAGTCGAAAATGCGGAAGACGTCTATTCCAGCCTCAGCTGATTTTTTTACAAACTCCTTAATAACATTATCGGGATAGTTGGTGTACCCTACAGCATTAGAAGATCGGAAGAGCATTTGTAATAATAAATTTGGCATTTGTTTTCTTAACGTTAGCAAACGTTCCCACGGATCCTCATGTAAAAATCTCATTGCAACATCAAACGTAGCCCCACCCCACATTTCTGATGAAAACAGATTAGGAAGCAATCTCGCTGTCGGCTCAGCAATCCGCTTTAAGTCGTGAGTTCTAACCCGTGTAGCTAGCAATGATTGGTGTGCATCACGGAATGTGGTATCTGTTAACAGTATTTCTTTTTGAGCACTTACCCATTTAGCGACGTTCTCTGCCCCTTGTTCTTCTAGGATTTGTTTAGTACCATTTGGGAAAGGTTCGGAGAGCTTCAGCTTTGGAATAACCGGTTCATCAAACACAGGTTTTTTTACTTTCTCTAAACCTGGATAACCGTTAATAGTTGTTTCCCCAATAAATGAGAGCATTTTCGTTCCTCTATCTTTTCGTTTAGGAAATACAAACAGCTCTGGTGTTGTATCAATAAAAGAAGTATTATACTGACCATTCAAAAACTTTTCATGTTGGACTACATTCTCCAAAAAGGCAATATTTGTTTTAATTCCTCTAATACGAAATTCCCTTAGATTACGTAACATTTTTGACGCTGCATCCTCAAAGGTTAACGCCCAAGTTGATAACTTAACTAATAAAGAGTCATAGTATGGAGAAATCACGGACCCTTGAAATCCATTTCCCGCATCGAGTCGTACTCCGAAACCGCCACCTGAACGGTAAACCATAATCTTCCCAGTATCCGGCATAAAATTATTACTTGGATCTTCAGTAGTTACCCTTGATTGAATGGCAAACCCATGACAAATAATGTTTTCTTGAATTGGAATATTTAATCTATTACCGTGAAGTTCCTCACCGTCCGCAATGTAAATTTGAGCTTGTACAATATCAACACCTGTAACCATCTCCGTAATCGTATGTTCTACTTGAACTCGAGGGTTTACTTCAATGAAATAAAATTCACCAGAATTAGTAACCAAAAATTCGACTGTACCAGCATTAATGTAATTCACATTCTTCATCAATTGCACGGCTGCTTCACATATTCGTTCTCTCACTTCATCAGATAACGATACACTTGGTGCGATTTCGACGACTTTTTGATGACGACGTTGAACAGAGCAATCTCGATCATATAAGTGAATAATATTTCCACTATGATCTCCTAAAATTTGTACCTCAATATGTTTTGGTTTGTCTATAAATTTCTCTACATAAACCTCATCGTTTCCAAATGCAGATTTAGCTTCTGATTTTGCTCTGGCATACGCTTCAGCTAGTTCTTGGCTTGCGCGAACGATCCTCATCCCACGACCGCCCCCACCTAGTGAGGCTTTAATAATGAAAGGAAAACCATGTTTAATCGCAAATTGCTCTATGTCATCAATTGAATTTACAGGACCATCACTACCTGGAATGACTGGTAACCCCGCAGCGATCGCTTGAGCTCTTGCTTGAACTTTGTCGCCAAACATATGTAGGTGTTCTGATTTCGGACCTATAAATATAATTCCTTCTTCTTCACATCTCCTAGCAAAGTGGATGTTTTCAGAAAGAAAACCATAACCGGGATGAATTGCATCAACTTGATTTCGTTTTGCTAATTCAATAATTCCATCAATATCTAAATAAGCATCAATTGGTTTTTTACCCTCACCAATTAGGTATGCCTCATCCGCCTTATAACGATGATAGGCACCGGTATCTTCTTTTGAGTAAATAGCAACAGTACGAATATGTAACTCTGTACACGCTCGAAAGATACGGATGGCTATCTCACCACGATTTGCAACTAGCACCTTACTAACTTTTTTCATCCGATTCATGTAAACTCCTCCTTGTTGATTGTTTGATAAGCTTTCGTCGATAAAGTTTATGCCCATACATCAACCGCGTCTACTTTGTAAGTAGGGCGGGAGGTGATTAAAAATTCAAGGCTCTTTTCGTAAACATTTTTGCTTTTTTACCCTATAATAATCGGAAAAATACCCTAGATGAAGATAAGCCAATAAATAATGTAAGAAAAGAGCAATACTTACTAAATTAGTTGTGAATTCTTAGTATTTTGTGTAAAAATCCGGCTTTTGGGATTTTTACGAAAGCAACAAACTTTGTGAAAAGAGCCAAATCCAAAAATAATTATCTGATGAGCTGACCATATGTGTGATAATAAAGCTTAATTACTATATTACCATTATTTAAAAGTCTTAGAAAAGCAATTTGTGTACAAAATCATGAATTTTTAAAATACTTACTTTAATGAATTTCATAATTCCATATTCTCGCCACGAAGAAACCATATGTAGTTGCGCTAAACCTTTCGCAACTACATATGGTTCGGGTGGCTCGTTTTTGGTAATTATGAAATTCACTCACTGATTTAAATTTTTTTCGCGAATACTATCCAACCGTCAGAATAATAATTTCCAAACTTAAACGGTATAGTATTTATTAACAACATCCAAATATTAAACATAGCTAACCACTGAAACCAAATTGTTATGTATTGAGTGCCATAACCAATACCAGGAATGAGCAACAAAAAAGCGACCCATCCATTCATTAGTGGTCCGCCGATCGAGATAATTCTCCGTTGCCAGCTCTTAGTTTCTAACAATTCATACTTTGTTTGCCCACCGATAGGTAAGAAACAGAAAATAAATGTAGTATTAAAGCTCTTAAATCGAAACAACTCATTGCCAATCCCTAATGTTATAGATATCTCTTTCGCTTGACACAATCTTGCAAAAAATAAATGCCCTAATTCGTGAAGTACAATCGTTACTGGAAGTATCGTTAAAGTACAAAAAATTATAAATATTAGACTTGCCAACACAATTCCCCCAATGACTTTTATTGAAAACTAAAAAAAGATGATTCGCTAAGGATAAACGTTAGCTACATGTAACAATAATTACATTATATAAGTAACGGTTATCTATTAGAATCATCTTTTTTACATTTAAGGTTTTTTCATCGATGCTTCATGAAGCCCTGCTAATTTACGTTCAAGTTCAGATAACAATTGCTTGCCTACTTCATGTTCTATTAAATCAAGACGAATTGCAAAGTCAATTTCTCTAGACAAACCAAACATCTGTGTATCTAAAACCTCTTCGTAAAGAGGGCATTGAGGCATTGTTAAATTCACCATTTGAACTTCAATGAGCTTTAAAATCTTATCTGCATCCGCTTTTAGAAGGGCGTACGCTTTTTCAGAATGTCCATTAAGTACTTCCTCAGACATATTAATTCCCTCCCGTACGAGTCGTTTCACTGTCCTTATGACACTATGATAGCTTTTATAATCAAAAATTGCAATATATTAGAGTTATTTATAGGGATAAACAATATATCATGTAAATATTGTTGAATTATCAATTAGAAAATACTTAGATTGAACCTACTAGAAAGGCTCTCTAATAGTTTCATACCAGCAACACTATTTCCCCGATCGTCTAAAGCAGGTCCATATATACCGATCCCCATACCATGAGGAATTGAACCCATAATAGCTCCTGAAACCCCACTTTTTGCAGGTATGCCAACCCGGATCGCAAATTCCCCTGATGAATTGTACATACCACAAGTAACCATAAAAGTTTTTAGGATCCTAGTTATATGGAGTGGAATGACTTGCTGATTAGTGACGGGGTTAATACCATCATTAGCTATGACATAACCTAACTTGGCAAGGTCATGGCAATTCACTTCAATTGCACATTGCTTAGTGTATAGGTCAAGCAGTGTTTCAACATCCCCTTCTACTACTCCATGTTGCTTCATAAAATAACATAATGAACGATTTAGAAATGCAGTTTCCAACTCTGATTGGGCTACTCGAGGGCAAAAACTGATCGTTGGATTACCAGTCATCTCATGGACAAGACTTAGAATACGACCTAACTTCTCTTCGTTACTATTACCCACTATCATATTTGATACAGCAAGTGCTCCAGCGTTAATCATCGGATTCAATGGTTTAGATGGTATGTGTGACTCTAATTTAGCAATTGAATTAAACGGATCTCCTGTAGGTTCCATTCCAACCTTTGAAAAGACGTACTCTTCCCCATGATCCATAAGTGCCAAGGCTAGTGTAATTACCTTTGAAATACTTTGTAACGTGAATTTCTCTTCCAGGCAACCGGCTCCAATACAATCTTCTTTTCCACGATATATTGCTATTGATAAAGTATCACGATTTGCCTCTCCTAATGCCGGGATATAATCTGCGACCACACCATCTATTGTAAATTTACTTGCCTCTATTAACATATTATGTAATGTTTCATCGTAGACACATTCACTCATTTTCCTATATACACTCCCTTAACTCCTTCTCTCCTATTAGAATGGCCCAGTAGGAAAGATTTGATAAGTCAAATAGAAGAATTTAGTAGGTAAGCTAAGTAATAATAAAAAAGTATAATCCCAAACAGGATTATACTTTTTATATATTCATGTAATCTAGACAATCAAAGGATATCTGCTGCTAGCTGTGCAAGTCCAGATCGTTCTCCTTTTTCTAACTTTACATGTCCACTTATTTTTTCCCCTTTGAACTTTTCCACTACATACGTAAGACCATTATTATACTCATCTAAATACGGATGGTCAATCTGTTGTGGATCACCCATTAAAACAATTTTGCTTCCCTCACCGACGCGCGTTAAGATTGTTTTTACTTCATGTTTTGTTAAGTTTTGGGCCTCATCAATAATAATATATTGTTCTGGTATACTTCTTCCACGAATATAAGTTAAAGCCTCAACTTGAATGGAAGCCATCCCTGCTAAAATTTGATCTAATTCACCTGGTTTCTTTGTATTGAATAAATACTCCAAATTATCATAAATCGGTTGCATCCAAGGTCTAAGTTTCTCTTCCTTTTCTCCAGGTAAATAACCTAGGTCTTTACCGACAGGAACCACCGGCCTGGCAACTAAGAGTTTCTTATATTTATGAAGATCTTCTGTTTGTAACAACCCTGCTGCGAGTGATAGCAAGGTTTTTCCTGTCCCAGCCTTACCCACTAATGTTACTAAAGGTAAATCATCTCTTAACAGTAAATCAAAAGCCATCCTCTGCTGTACATTCCGAGGTTTGATACCCCAAACATGATCCAAATCACGAATTAAAGGAATTACAGTTCTACAATCTTTATCAATTTTCCCAATAGCAGAACCAGAACTTCCTAATTCATCCTTAAGGATGACAAATTGGTTAGGGTATTTTCTGTAATTACCTAATTCTTCTACACCAATTTTGTGATCTTTATAAAATTTATTTAAAATATCCTGACTTACAAACGCTTCAAGATACCCTGAATAAATATGATCAGAAGTAATTACTCTATCGCTTAAAAAATCCTCAGCTTGGATACCAATTGCATCTGCCTTAACACGCATTAGCGCATCCTTAGAGACTAATATTACAGGTTTCCCATCCTCTTTTAGCTTTTCTTCTAAATGTAAGTTTAGAGCAACTGCAATAATACGATTATCATTACTTTTCTCATCAAACATATCCTTCATCTTTTCAAATGAACGATGATTTAGTTCCACTCTTAATTCTCCACCGTTTTCTAGCGGAACTTTCTCATGAAGCTTTCCTTTTTCACGAAATTGGTCCATAATTTTTGCAACCTGTCTTGCATTACGGCCAATTTCATCCATATAGCGCTTCTTTGAGTCAACTTCTTCCAGAACAATTGCAGGAATTACTACTTCATTTTCTTCAAAGGCAAATATTGCTAATGGATCTTGTAGTAATACATTCGTATCTAAGACGTAGATTTTATTCAACGTCACGCCTCCTTGACTATTGTAATAGGGAATGTGTCTTATTACTAAGTTATGCACGGAAAAAAAAAGTGAGATAGCGTGGCCCCAAAATTAGTAAAAACATTTTAAAAGTAGGGCTTCTTTTTTTCATCTTACAATTAGGTGAGGAAGGTATTTTACTATAAATGTATGTACAACCGAATAAAGATAGACGAAGAAACGAACAATATTTATAAATATTTACAAGAAAGGGTTGATTGTTCATGAAAACTATTCAATTTTGTATATACGCAGTGACAATTCTACTATTGTTTGGCTGTCAACAAAATATTGCTCAGGACCAGAATGCAGGTACACAACAGCCACTTGGAATTGCAGAACAAGCTCGAGATCCACGCGAGAAAGAATTTAAAAATGCCGAAGAAGTTGCAGAACATTTAGTTCATCTTACAGAAAGGCTACCTGAAGTTAACAGTGCAACAGCAGTAGTATTAGGTGATTTAGCAGTAGTTGGAATTGATGTAAAAGCAGATTTAGATCGTTCAGATGTAGGGGTTGTAAAATATGAAGTTGCCGAAGCATTAAGCTCTGATCCCCATGGTGCCTATGCTTTCGTAACTGCAGACCCAGATATCAATGCACGCCTTAAAGAAATGCGAAAAGAAATTAATGCTGGGCATCCTGTTGGGGGTATTATGAACGAACTTGCAGGTATCGTGGGTCGTTTAATGCCCGTAATTCCAGGTCCTGAGCATCGGAAATCTGAGCCAGAACCTACAGATGCAAATACGGAGAGGCTAAGTGAAGGACAAGATCAAGAACTTGAAAATATCCAAGAAGAACAAGGAAAGCGTAACATGGATAATGAAACAATTGGAAATCAAACTGGGGGATTAGGCACACCAAATGGTGATGGTAGTGAAATGCATAGAAACACTAGAAGAGCACAGGAGAAGCGTAAAGATAATAGTAATTAATTTCAAAGATAGAAAAAAGCTTAGTCAACAGACTAAGCTTTTTTTATCGCTGTCATAACTTGATTATCTAGTTTATCGGCAGCATCTTTATCATACGTCTTTTCATACTTCGGCTCGACAGATATTTTTGAACCATAGAACATAACATCACGAACTTCATTAATGTGAATTTCTATTAAAGCCAGCTTTAATGGAACATCCTCGAGTCTATCTACTTTTACTTTCGCCTCTCCACTAATGGAGTATGTAGACTCGTTACCAATGATATTTAAGACAACCTTTGAATTTCCTTGAATATTCGTAATAATTCTTGATCTATTGTCCACAGCGAAACGAACCGCTTCTTTAGATGATGCAAACACCCACGATATCGCACTTACATTAGGTCCACCAGATTCATGATCCACTGTTGCAATTGTCACAAAACGTTCTTTCTGAAGTAATTCAAATAACTCATCTGTTAAAACTGTTTCTACTTGATTTGCCAAATTAAAAACCTCCTTATATTATGTGTGTCTACATGCTCACTTCTTCTATCTTCTAACTGAAAAGTACAATATACTACAAGTATACTATACCTTTTTTTACCTCATGTTAAAACTAATTAGAACCATTAACATGAGGAATTCAAAAACTTCAGGCTTCTACCGCTTCACAATACAACACATTTCATCTATAATGCTTGTATAGACTAGAAAGTTAGACAAGTTAAATTTAGTGTCGCTACTAGTAATGAGGTGAAGAAAATTTGAGAGTTAAATGTGTTATCTGTGATAAGATTGAAACAATTGAAAACGAGTCATTTTTAGCAAAACGATTAAGAAATAGACCGATACATACGTATACCTGCCAAGTATGCCATGATCGTATAACCGAGCGTACAAACGCAAGAATGGCTACTGGAAAATTTCGAATTAACAAGCCTGTTCAAACTGAAGACGATTGGTAGATTTAATACAATAAAAAAAGCTGACTATTCGAGTTTCTCGAATTTGTCAGCTTTTTTTATTAGAAGCGTCTTTTAGCTTTGGGCTGCATTTTCTTTCTTCTCTTTATACATTCGATATTTATATGCACCTAATACAAAAGTGGCAATTAATAACGATTCAACGACCGGCAATCTTAATGCTAACAGCGTTGTAAAGATTGAACCAAATAAGAGCGCAATATAGACGATAGCTGTTTTTAGGATTGGAAGCTTTCGCGCAAAACCTAAGTTATAAACAACTACAGTTAAAGCCACAACAACTAAATATAAAATTGAAAAGGCAAATAAAAATTGTTCTGGATTTCCAGCACCTAGTGCCTCTGCTAATGCGGAAAACTTTGGCGTGACAATATTTGCTTCAGGGGTACCCAAATTAAGTCCTCCTTAAGAGTAAAGATATCTTAGCTTTGTGCAGCTGTCTTCTTTTTCTTATCCATACGCTCACGTTCGTTTTTATCTAGAATTTTCTTTCTCAAACGAATTGAAGTAGGAGTAACCTCACATAACTCGTCATCGTTTAAATATTCAAGAGATTCCTCCAAAGTCATAATTCTAGGCTTCTTCATTGTAACTGTTTGATCTTTGTTAGCAGAACGCATATTTGTCATTTGCTTAACTTTTGTTATGTTTACAGTAATATCATTTTCCCTAGTATGCTCACCAACAATCATTCCTTCGTAAACTTCAGTACCAGGATCAACGAAAATAATACCACGATCTTCTACTTGCATAATTCCATATTGAGACGCTTTGCCATTCTCCATTGAAACAAGAACACCTTGACGTCTACCACCTACTCTACCTTCAATCATTGGTTGGTAGTTTTCAAACGTGTGGTTAATAATTCCATACCCTCTTGTTTGTGTCATGAATTCAGTAGAATATCCAATAAGACCACGGGCAGGAACAAGGAATTCTAAACGAACTGAACCTGAACCATTGTTAACCATATTTAGCATTTCACCTTTACGTTCCCCAATCGATTCCATGATAGCACCTGTATACTCTTCAGGAACATCAATTAATACACGCTCAACTGGTTCAGAACGAACACCGTCAATTTCTTTTACAATTACTTCAGGTTTTGAAACCTGTATTTCGTAACCTTCACGTCTCATATTCTCAATTAAGATAGATAAATGTAACTCACCACGACCTGAAACAACCCAAGCCTCAGGAGAATCAGTATCATCTACACGTAAACTAACATCAGTCTGTAATTGAGCACGTAGACGTTCTTCAATTTTCCTACTTGTTACGTACTTACCCTCTCGTCCAGCAAATGGGCTATTATTTACCGAGAATGTCATCTGTAGTGTTGGTTCATCAATACGCAAAATTGGTAGTGGCTCTTGAGCATCAATTGGACAAACTGTTTCACCGACATTAATTTCTTCCATACCAGAAACAGCAATAATATCTCCTGATACCGCTTCTTCAATTTCTACTCGCTTTAACCCGAGGAAACCAAATAGTTTTGTTACTCTGTACTGTTTCACAGATCCATCAAGCTTCATTAAAGCTACAGGTTGTCCTACTTTAATACTACCACGGAAAACACGACCAATCCCAACTCTTCCTAAATAGTCGTTGTAATCCAACATTGTTACTTGAAACTGAAGTGCTTCCTCACTATTATCTATTGGTGCTGGGATATGTTCGAGGATAGCTGAAAATAGATCATTCATATTTTCTTGTTGCTTAGCTGGATCAGAATCAGTGCTTGCAGTTCCATTAATTGCCGATGCAAATACGACAGGGAATTCTAATTGCTCTTCATCTGCTCCTAAATCAATTAACAAATCAACAACCTCATCGACTACTTCTAATGGTCTAGCTGACGGCTTGTCAATTTTGTTTACAACTACAATCGGTTTTAAATTCTGTTCTAATGCCTTTTTAAGAACAAAACGTGTTTGTGGCATACAGCCCTCGTAAGAGTCAACTACGAGTAAAACACCGTCTACCATCTTCATGATACGTTCAACTTCTCCACCAAAATCTGCGTGTCCAGGAGTATCTAGGATGTTAATACGTGTTTCACCGTATTGAATAGCAGTATTTTTAGCTAAGATTGTAATTCCTCTTTCTTTTTCTAAATCATTTGAGTCCATTGCTCTTTCTTGAACTTGCTCATTTGTTCGAAACGTTCCTGACTGGTGTAACAACTGGTCAACTAGAGTTGTTTTACCATGGTCAACGTGGGCAATAATCGCGATGTTTCGAATATTTTCTCGTTGCTTCATCTATGTGTCTCTCCTTAAAGGTAAAATATTTGTCCGAAATTGTTCACAACTGCTCTATTATAGCACAATTTTTAAAAAGGAATACTATTTTTACAATCTTATCTGCCAAAACAGAAAATAATTTGATTTTTGATGAAATACTTGTACACTAGAACTTAGGAGGGATTAACTTGAAAAAAGACCAAATTACCTTTTTATTATTATCTATTTTAACAACCTGTGCCATAATTGGAGTAGGCATTTCCATTTCCCTACAAAGTATCTTAGTATTTAGCTTATCCATTTTAACTGCTACCATATGTTGTGGATTTGGGTTTTCCTTAAGAAAGAAATTACGTTCTCAATCAAACTAAATAGAAACGCAATCAAGGGATGATTTCATCCCTTTTTATTTAAAAAATCATTTTGTAATTCTTGATATAGACCATTCTTAGCAACACAGAGAGAACTATTGTTTAAAAGATCTAGTTCCTTGCCATCTATCGTAGAAATCACAGCACCTACTTCTTTAATTAATATAGCTCCAGCAGCAAAGTCCCATGGCGAAAGGTTTAAACTAATATAACCGTCTATTCGATTAGCTGCTACAGAAGCCATTTCAATTGCAGCAGCTCCGTAAGCCCGAGTTCCACGACATTTACTTACTAAATCCTTTAATCGTTCATCTTTTAAAATCCAACCTGAATTTAACGCTATTAAGGCTTCACTTACTTTTGCCTCTTTAAGCATCGGCAATTGAACACCATTTAGGTAGGCCCCTTTATTTTCGAGTGCTAAATACAGTTCATCTGCCATAACATCGTAGATAATCCCTACTTTCCCTACTCCATCTTCATAAATTCCAACAGAAATAGCAAAATGCCGTTGTTGATGAACAAAGTTTGTAGTTCCATCTATAGGATCTATTATCCATACTGTTCCATCAAGTGTATTTAAATCTTTACCTGTACCTTCTTCACCCAAGATATAGTGCTTTGGAAACTCATTTGTAATTTGTTCACAGAAAAAGGCTTCAATTTTCCGGTCCATCTCTGTCACTAAATCATTGGGGTTGGATTTATATTCTACGATGAGCTCTGTTTGAAGTGAATGTTTAATTAACTGAGCAGCTTCTCTAACTATATTTTCTGCCTTATTCGCAATGAAATCCCAATCGTTGTTGCTCATTTTTTTCGTCTCCTTTGTCATCTATTGTTTCTCTATTATGACATAAACAAAGGGCGTTTATAAAGAAAACCGATCATCTATGATAAACCGTTACATCAAAAAAAGAATGATACATTAGCCTAAATAACCTAATTAGTATCATTCTTTTTACTATTACATTTTTCTGTTAAACTTCTAATCGGATCAACTCTAAACGGAATTTCTCGAGCTTTTTTTTACATTCAGCAATTTTTTTGTAGTCTCGAGCAACTAAAGCATCGTGTAGTGTCGCCAACTCATAATCAATCTCCAAGCGTAAAACAGCGATTCTTTTTTCGCCATCAGTCCTCTTAAACGTTTGAACAACTTGTTCCATGGTAACCTACACTCCTTTTTTGTATAGTATCTATTGACCTACTTAAGATTTTCATACAAGACTTGAGGAGACAAGATTTTACCGAATATTCTGATTTTATTAACTTTGCTTATTATAGCATATGTATAAGGACCCTAGAATGTTTCCACTAAAACGTCTCTTTCAGAAAAATATTTAGAAGATATTCTACCATTTGAGTATTTTAAGAAGTTCCCCCTTCAACTACTTAGTACCACCTAAAACCAATGACTAAACTAAATAATTAACCCTTTACTCATCCAGCGTTAATTTATGACATTCTTTATAGTTATGGTAAAATAGTTTTAAATAATTTCTGAGAGGAATTGATTATCATGTTTACTGGATTTAAACAAGAAGATTTTGATACCTTTTCACTTGAAGGCTTAGAAGAACGCATGGGAGCTATTCAAGGTAGAATCCAGCCTAAATTTAAGGAAATTGGTGAAGTTCTAAGTGGTGATTTGTCCGCAGTAAGTGGAAATGAAATGTATTTACATATTGCAAAACACGCACGTAGAACAGTAAACCCACCCAAGGATACTTGGCTAGCCATTTGTCATGATAAAAGAGGGTACAAAAAACACCCTCATTTTCAAGTTGGCTTATTCGATGACCACGTATTTATCTGGTTTGCCCTTATCTATGAAGCTCCAAATAAAACTAGCATAGCCCAAAACTTCTTAAATAATCTTGATGAAGTTTACGAAGTCATCCCAAAGGATTTTGTCATATCTTTAGATCATATGAAGAAAGATGCCTTTCAAGTAAAGGAATTGGATAAACAAGAATTTGAAAATATGCTGGTTCGTTTCCGTGATGTAAAAAAAGCAGAATTCTTAGTCGGCCGTCATATAGCCTCAGATGATCCAATTCTAAAGAGTGGTGATCAATTCCTTCAATTAGCGAGAAGCACTATGGAAACATTAATGCCGCTGTATAAAGCTTCTTTCTAACTTATTGAAAAATGAAAATAAAGCTCGGTCTAGCGCCCGAGCTTTATTTTCGTTTTAGCAGATTCTTTATTTAAGGCTTCTTTTACTACGTTGTAACAAATGTAATTGGACTGTTCATCAAATTCTCTAAAAAGCTGTTTTTCTTCACTTTTACTTGGAACGATTACTTTGAAACGTTTGTACAAATCTAGCATCCGAGCTTTATCAATGCCTTTTCCGTAAGCTTCTTCTATTCCTTGAAAAAACTGAACTACATCAATTACCTCTTCTTTTGTCCAGTCAAGAGATATTGGAATGTTTATATCCATAATTTGTCTCCTTGCATTCGGTTATTTAATAATTTAATAAGGCTGTTTTCGCAAAGTTTGTTGCTTTCGTAAAAATCCCAAAAGCCGGCTTTTTACACAAATTACTATGAATTCACCACTAATTTAGTAAGGAATGCTCTTTTCTCACATAATTTATTGGCTGATATCTTCATCTAGGGTATTTTTTCGATAATTTTAGGATAGAAAAGCCACAATGTATACGAAAAGAGCCTTTAATAAAAATTGTTCCATTTGGTTTGGATGGTGCTTGCTTGGCTCAACATTCTTTCAAACAACTCAGAGACTGTTGGGATATCATGAATTAACCCAACGACTTGTCCAGCCCAACCGAAACCTTCTTCAGGACATCCTTCATAAATATATTTTTTATTTGCTTCTCCACTAATATACGGTTTTAATAGTTCAAAGGTAGCTCCCTGCTTTTCCAAAGACAGAATTTGCTCTGTCCAACAATTTTTTAAGGCGCGGGCTGGGGCACCTATACTACGCTTTATAACAACCGTATCACTTTCTGTTAAATCAACTAACATATTTTTATACAAATCATGCGCATGAATGCATTCTTGCGTCGCTACAAAGCGTGTACCCATTTCCACACCTTCTGCACCTAAAGCTAGAGCAGCCATTAGACCTCTACCATCACCAATCCCACCTGAAGCTATCACAGGGATTGAGACTGCATCAACCACTTGAGGAATCAAAACAAGTGTGCTAACATCGTGTCTACCAAGATGACCCCCACCTTCTTGTCCAACAACCATGACAGCATCTGCCCCAAGTTCTTCTGCTTTCTCTGCTTGTCTTCTCGCTGCCACTAAGACTAGTTTCTTTACATCTACCCCTTTTAATCGGTCAAAAATAGGAGCTGGATTTCCTCCGGTCATTGATATTACCTGTACCTGTTCTTCCAAAGCTACTTCTAGCAAATGTTCAAATGGTCTACCGTGTTGTCCAATCGCAAAATTGACCCCAAAAGGCTTATTAGTTTTTTCTTTTACTTTTCGAATTTCTAATTTAAGGTCCTCAGGTGTTTTTAATGACATAGCTGTTATTTGACCTAGCCCCCCTGCATTACTAACAGCTGCAGCAAGGTCAGAATACGCTAAGTATGCAAGTCCACCTTGAATAATTGGGTACTTTATTTTTAACAATTTGGTTACTCTAGTTTCCAATTTATTTCCCCCTATTCGTATAAGTATACAAACTTTCTATTAATAATTTCCATACAAATGAAGAAAACTCCTTTTAAGAGGATATACTAGATATTTTTTACTTTGAATTTTTATTCGAATTTGATATACTCATTTTGTTTTGATAAAGCTATTTCGTAAAGGTTGTTGTTTTTCAGATAAGCAGCTTAGTCATTGAACAAAGTTTGGCGGGCATCTTTTCTAACCTCTAAACTGATTAATCAACAAAATACTCAATTATAAACGATACATTTTGTTGTAATCGCCACAAAGTTTACGAAAAGAGCCTTTGGTAATTAATTATTATAAAATTTTGTATCGGGTAATATCCGTTTCAAATATACTTTTAACTTATGAGGTGAATTAACTATTATGTCTCAACAAAAAACACCGTTATTCACTGGATTACTTGAACATGCAAAGAAAAATCCAGTACAATTTCATATCCCTGGTCATAAAAAAGGAACAGGAATGGACCCAGAGTTTCGTAGCTTTATAGGAGATAATGCTTTATCAATTGATTTAATCAATATTGGTCCTTTAGATGATCTTCATCATCCTCATGGGATGATAAAGGAGGCCCAACAGTTAGCGGCAGAAGCTTTCGGTGCTGATCATACGTTCTTTTCAGTTCAAGGTACTAGTGGCGCAATCATGACAATGATTATGAGCGTTTGTGGACCTGGCGACAAAATCATCGTTCCAAGAAATGTTCATAAATCAATTATGTCTGCAATTATTTTTTCTGGAGCAACACCTATTTTTATTCACCCAGTAATAGACCCTAACCTAGGAATTTCTCATGGCATAACGATAGAGGCAGTTGAAAAAGCTTTAAGTTCACATCCGGATGCAAAAGGATTACTAGTGATTAATCCTACGTATTTTGGTATTTCTGCTAACCTACAAAGAATTGTTGAAATTGCACACAGTTATGATATTCCAGTACTTGTAGATGAAGCTCATGGAGTTCATATTCATTTTCATGATGAACTACCAATGTCTGCGATGCAGGCAGGTGCAGACATGGCTGCCACAAGCGTACATAAACTGGGCGGTTCAATGACACAAAGCTCCGTATTGAATGTAAGAGGGAACTTGGTCTCACCCAAAAGAGTTCAGTCTATCATCAGTATGTTAACGACAACTTCAACTTCTTATTTACTTCTTGCCTCTCTTGACGTAGCAAGGAAACAGTTAGCTACGAAGGGTTATGATTTAATTGATCGAACAATTAAGTTAGCTAATGAGACAAGAGATCATATCAATGAAATTGAAGGTATTTACTGTGTCGGTCCTGAGATATTAGGATCAAAGGCAACCTATGATTTTGACCCAACTAAAATGATTATTTCTGTAAAAGACTTAGGCATTACCGGATATGAAGTTGAGGTCTGGTTACGAGAAAATTATAATATTGAAGTCGAGCTCTCTGACCTATACAACATCCTTTGTATTGTCTCTATTGGCGATAACATAGAAACTACCGGGCTTTTAATTGAGGCGTTAAAGAAACTCTCAAATAAGTTTATGGCCAAGTCAGAACGCGCAAAGCGAAATGAAATATTAGTGCATGTACCTGACATTCCAACTTTAGCTCTTTCTCCACGCGATGCTTTTTACGCGGAAACCGAGGTCATTCCATTTAAAGAATCAGCAGGGCGTATTATTGCTGAGTTCGTTATGGTGTACCCACCAGGTATTCCTATTTTTATACCTGGAGAAATCATTACTGAAGAAAATATTACGTACATTCAAGAAAATATCGATGTAGGCCTTCCTGTTCAAGGTCCTGAAGATGAAACATTTACATCTATTCGAGTAATTAAAGAAAGAAAAGCAATTAGTTAGGTCAGGCAATTGTGACATACTAATCAAGTACAAAGTGTTGGGTTCCTTGGTAGCACTTATAACAAAGAAGGTAGACAATAATTATTGTCTACCTTTTAATTTATAGCTAACTTAATTTATTTTTTAGATTGTTTATTTTTACAGTTTTCGCAGCAAGTTCCATACAGTGTCGAAACCTTCTCAGCTTCAAAATGTTCAATTACTTTCCCACAATTTTGACAAACGATAACACCCATTCAGTCCACCCCTTCAAAGTTTTTGTAAGCGTTTTAATATCGTTATACTAATAATAATATGACACAATTGTTCTGTCAAGGATAAATTGTATAACACATTTATAAAAAGTAAACACAAAAAAAGAGCCAAATCTTTGGATCTGCACTCTTTTTATCATAGAATTTAATATTGATTTTCAAAGCTCATTGTTGGTAACTTGCTGGTGAAAAATATAGCAAGGTCCTTAGCTTCGTTGTCACATTTAATTTGAAAAACCTTCTTAACATGTTCCCAATTTTCCGCTTCTTCAGCACATATTAACGTTGAACGACCGGTTTGCATACAGACTACTAGAGGCTTTCCAAAGAACATATTTGTATAAACGATTCCAAAATCATACCGGGCATTTTCAGTAGTAAAGCCAATAAATTGTACCTTTACATCTTCTTGCTCATCATAAAGTCTTTCAAATAAGTTCATCTACAAGGCCTCCTTTTTAAGTTTTCTGAATTTTATTATAACTAAAATAATTATAATAGTCAACCAGAAAATCATTTAAGGATAAAATTAATTCGAGTTGGATTGTCCTATTAAAACCTTATGAAACTTAGGTTTTAAATTGAAGTATTTATAAAATCAATAAAACTTAATTCTCATTTAGATACTATTATTATCAATTAAAAACTAAGGTAGTGTCTTCCTTTTTCACCAATAAACTTAGATATTTCTTCAAGAAATATTATATCCTCTTCTGTAACATCGTATCTAGCATCTTGACATTCAGCTAATAAAATACCCTTCAAATGGTGTCCATCGTAAAATGGAGCATAGGCCAAGGTTTTACCTTGACTTTTATGTATCGTTACCTCACCCCTGATACTACATATACTAAACATCCCATCCCCATATTTTACTACCTTTGGTTCTGAGAGATTTCCATACCCAATAAAATGACTAAAATACCCGTTACTGCAATTATAAATAGCCACGCCAAATTGATGCGGAAGAAGATTGCCCATTGTATTGATAATTCCAATATAGAAATCATTACACGTAGATACACGATCTGCAATCATCCCAACCTCAAGTCGCAATTCATCAAGTTTGTCAGATTTATTCACCTATATCCCTCCAAATGAGTAAAGCGCAAGGCGCTCGATGCTTTGAGTTCACTAAAATTAGTAGCCTAATCTTGTAATTCTTACAATATATAGCCTAACAAGAATAGCATAGAAGGATTGCGAATGCTGTCAATTTATGTCTGATTGCTAGAATTAATTTCTGACCCTTGTTTCATAAAGAACTATTCACCAAATACAGATTGTAGGATTATTTTTACTTCTTCTAGCGAAAATGGCTTCCAAAAAAGTTCTCCATAAATTAGAATATCTTGGTGCAAGTGTAGCTGAGTCCCATCTTTCTTAACAGCACCACTTGTACCTGAATTACCAACATATCCAATTACTGTTGAACTATTAACAACGTCACCCACTTTAATATCTTCGGGAATCGAGTCAAGATGAGCAAAACGATTCATGACGCCTTTATCATATTGAACCCAAACTTGCCTTCCGCGCAAACGATCAAAAATATATTCAGGGGTTTCTCCTAGCTTCACTGTTAAGTGTAAATCTTGATTTCTATTTTCTTGAGATACATATTCCTGATAGTCATGGTCAGCTCGAACAATAACCCCTTCAGCCATAGCATATACCGGTGTTGTAGTAGATATATGTTGTCCTGAAGCATACGCGTACCAATCAATACCTTCATGGTAGCCATTTCGGTATGCCCGCTTTGCCCCAGGAAGATGATTCGGAATTGTACTGACCTTTGCTCCTTCGATTGGTTTTGTTAAAAATCCTAAATAGTCTATCATTGAGTTTACAGTCCATTCCTCCTCCTCAATTAAATTAAAATAGGAAGAATTAGTTACTAAAGCTGACTCGTCCCACTCATAAAAAACATCACCTTCACTACCGTACCTAATATCAAGACCCAAAACTATTCTCAAGAAGTTTAATGGTAAGTAGATATTCTCCTCAACAACAAATAACTCAATATTATTTATAGGTAAGTAAACTCCATTCTTTTCTATCACAGGTACTCCATAAATGAACTTATAGATGTCCTCGCCAATCTCTATTTTTAAAGTACGGTGAATGGGGTCATACTGATATTCACCATTAAGAGATTTTACAAAATCAGGCACATTAATAACTCTTTCTTCACCAATCGTAGCTAAACTTATTCTTTTTAATTCATCTTTTTTTTCTAGCTGATAACCATAATAATTTTCCTTTGTAGCTTTTGTTTCTTGTTGTTCTAAATGTTGTCGTGCCCCACAAGCAGACATGATTAAGAAACTGCTTAGGAGTATTAGAAGCCACTTCATCTATTTCACCCTTTTAAACAATGCTAGTCACTATTTTGGCCATTTGATTACAAACCTAAACATAAACGGTCTGGTGCTTTCCTAAAAGCTCAACCAAAAAAAATACACCAACCAAAGTTAGTGTAGTTGGTGTATTACTTTATTTCCTTGGGGTTAACAAAATCATATCCCTTTTCCTGTAAACCTCTAATAATTAGTGGTAAAGCTTCTAGTGTCCATAAATGATCGTGCATTAGTAGGTTTGCTCCTGGTCTTAATAAGTTTGTATTAACCATTATTTCTGCTAAAGCATCTTTTTCCATATAATCCTTTTCGAAATCATACCCATAGGTCCAGTTCATCCATTGCATCGACTCTTCTTTGACCACTTGTTTTGAGGTATCTGTATTTACACCAAATGGGGCTCGAAAAAAACGAGGTCTTGTGCCTGTTATATCCTCAATTAGATCATTGAGTTCAATAATTTCTTGGCGCTGTTGTTCATCTGACAACTTTCTTAAATTCGGATGGGTCATTGTATGATTTCCAATTTCAAAACCTAAATCATGGATGTTTTTTAATTTAGCTTTCCCTTCTTCACTTTGAATGAAATGGCCATTAACAAAAAAGATCGCATTAATATTCTTTTCATGTAATAATTTTGCCATTTCTACAGAATAACGATTTGGCGCATCATCAATTGTTAGTAGTACCACCCGGTCACTCTCGGACTCTTTCAAGGGTTTAACAGTGTGGTCACTTTCTAATATATATCGGGCACTAGCTTCAATAACGTCATTGGCTCCTGTTTCATTTACTTCGATTTCATCAACTGTCACTTCTTCAATTATGATTTCTATCTCAGGTTGAACAACTTCACTTGTTTTCTCACCTTCTTGATTCTGGTTAGTTTCCGTAACGCAAGCAGATAGTATGAACACCATAGAAAGTAGTAAATATGCATTTTTTAACTTTTTCATCTTTCACCCCGATATTTAGCCTTTTCTAATACTTCTTCTATTATATTTTATAGATATTAACATAACCATACATAACCGTGAGTATAAAAATTAAAATTGTATATTTTACCAAAACCTACAAATACTATTACTACTAGAGATCAAAAGGTGAATTAAAATGAATCCATTTAAGTTTGTCGGTCGTAGAATTATCAAAACTGGTATTGCAGTTTTTATAACTGCATTAATTTGCTCGAAACTTGGTTTACCTGTAATTTTTGCTGTAATCACTGCCATTGTTACAACTGAACCTACCGCAGCAGACTCATTAAAAAGGGGCATTATCCGATTACCTGCTGCAGCAGTAGGTGCTGGGTTTGCTTTACTCTTTGATTTAATCCTTGGTCAAGGTGCACTAACCTTTGCTCTTGTTAGCATGCTCACTATTCTTTTATGTCACCATCTTAAACTAGATAACGGTACATTAGTTGCCACCCTTACTGCAGTTGCAATGATTCCTGGCGCCAACGAAGGAATTATTACAGAATTTCTGTTTAGACTTTCAGGTACTTCATTAGGAATTATTATTTCAACATTAGTAAACTTTGCTGTATTACCTCCAAGATTTGGACCGCTGCTCGTAAGTAAGGTAAATGAACTCTTTGAAAATACCGCCTTGCATTCAGAAGAATTGATTTCAGCTATCTCAAAGTCAACAAGCGCTAACGTCAATAGTAGTTTTAGAAAGCTACATCAAGATTTAGAGAAAGCTTTTCAATTGTGCCAATACCAAGAAGACGAATGGCAATATCGAAAGCGCGATGAACTTGAAGATAGATCCTTTCAATTTTTACAAAGAAAACTAACTAAATTGCAGAAATTAATCTCTCATGTTGGAAACCTGAGCTATGTTAACTTAAATGCTGGATTATCTTCCGCTGAAAAGAAACTACTTATGTCGTCAGCACAATTAATTACTCAATACTGTACAGAAAGTACAATTAAAAATGATCAACAACTGTCAGAATATAAGGAAGATATCTTTCATTTATTAAAAAAAGAAATTCAATCTAACTCAAATTACGGTCAAAAAGAAACCTTATTTTATGAACTACTTGGCATCCTTGACTGTTTATCCCAGTTACAAAAAGCAACTGAAGAAGAACGAGTGTTTTCAGAAAACAATAAGAATTACCCAGCATATATATTTGCAGAAAAAGTTCAATATGATTAACAGAGGAATTTAAGAGATTGTAATTTTTCAATTATGTAACAGTTTCATTACGAACAGAAAAATCACTGTTTTCCATGGTAAACTAAACTTGAATGTGAACTATTACCTATGGGAAAAGGAAGTGAATGGCGTTGTGTTAAGAATAAAATTAGCTATTTCTTTAATCCCTTTCTTCCTATTATTGTCGAGCTGTTCTCAAAATGAAGAAGTTATGACAAACTACCCTTTTTTACAAAAAAAAGATGAGAATATTACTTTGCTCTTTTCAGATGACCTTTTTCTTCATGCAGAAGGAAATTATTACGATGCACTGTTAGACGTTAAACGAAGATATCCTGAAAAAATACGTTCATTTAACATCATTCATTCTTCTGACAGAGATTTAGTCAGGCACTATGAAATTCAAGAGTATCCAACATTATTAGTTATACATAATAACTACATAACCATTCGTGTAGAAGGAAGTTTAAATAAAAGTGACATCTTAGAAGCGCTAGAAGAAGCATTAATAAAATAAGGCTGTTTTCGCAAAGTTTGTTGCTTTCGTAAAAATCCCAAAAACCGGATTTTTACACAAATTACTAAGATTTTGCCGCAAATTTTGTAAGTACTGCTCTTTTCTTACATAATTTATTGGCTGATATCTTCATCTAGGGTATTTTTTCAATTAATTTAGGATAAAAAAGCCACAATGTTTACGAGAAGAGCCTAAAATAAAAAAGAGACTGATTAAGTTCAGTCTCTTTTTATTTTATTTAACGATATGAATAGGCATACCAATAGCAACTTCAGCAGTTTCCATCGTAATTTCACCTAGTGATGGATGCGCATGGATTGTCATAGCGATATCTTCAGCAGTCATTCCTGCTTCAATCGCCACACAAGCTTCTGAAATCATATCAGATGCGTTAGTCCCAGCAATTTGAACACCAAGTACTAAGCCATCTTCTTTTCTAGTTACCATTTTCATAAATCCATCAGTTTCATCTAATGATAATGCACGACCATTAGCTGCAAATGGGAATTTAGATACGATAACATCATAACCAGCATCTTTAGCTTCAGCTTCTGTTAGACCCACAGAGGCAAGCTCTGGACCTGAGAAGACAACCGCTGGGATTGCCAAGTAATCCACTTCAGCCGGATGCCCTGAAATTACCTCAGCAGCGACTTTGCCCTCATATGATGCTTTATGAGCAAGTGCTGGACCTTCAACAATATCACCAATGGCAAATATACCTTTGATATTAGTTTTGCATTGCTTATCAACTTTTACTAAGCCACGGTCTGTCATTTCAATACCTACTTGTTCTAAACCTAGATCCTCAGTATTTGGACGACGACCTACAGTAACTAATACATAATCAGCCTCAAACGTCTGTGTTTCACCATTAATTTCTGCTGTAACTTTTACACCGTCAGCTGTTTCTTCAACACCTTGAGCTAAAGCTTTTGTGAAAATTTCAGCACCATTTTTCTTTAGACGCTTTGTTACTAACTGACTCATTTGTTTTTCGAAACCAGGAAGTACTTGAGCTCCGCCTTCTAAGATTGTTACATGTGTACCCAGATTTGAGTAAGCAGAACCAAGTTCTACACCGATATAGCCGCCACCAATAACAACCATTTTCTTAGGAACTTCTTTCAAAGCTAGTGCTCCAGTAGAAGAAATAACACGCTCAGTCCATTTAAATGCCGGCAGTTCAATAGGTCTTGACCCTGTAGCAATAATACAATTGTTGAACTTGTAAGTTTGAGAAGACTTATCATCCATAATACGAACTGTACTCTCATCAACAAAGTACGCTTCACCTTTAACAATGTCAACCTTGTTTCCTTTTAATAACGCTTCAACGCCACCCGTTAATTTATTAACGACAGACGCTTTCCACTTTTGCACTTTTGAGAAGTCTAAAGAAACATTACCTACAGTAATTCCGATATCTTCAGAATTTGTTGCATCATGATACTTGTGACCTGCTGAAATTAAAGCCTTTGATGGAATACATCCAACATTTAAACAAACTCCACCTAGGTTTTCTTTCTCGACAATCGTTACCTTTTGCCCTAACTGAGCTGCACGAATAGCTGCAACATATCCCCCAGGACCCGCTCCAATAATAAGTGTGTCTACCTCTACCGCAAAATCTCCTACTACCATTTTCTACGCCTCCATGACTAGTAATTGTGGATCGTTCAGTAAGCGTTTAATATGATTCAACGCATTTTGTGCAGTTGCCCCATCAATTAGTCTGTGATCAAAACTTAATGACAGCGCAAGCACAGGTGCAACGACAATTTCACCATTTAATACTACAGGTTTTTCTGCAATCCGTCCAATTCCAAGAATAGCAACTTCTGGATGATTAATTACAGGCGTGAACCATTGCCCTCCAGCTGAACCGATGTTTGTAATTGTACAAGAACCACCCTTCATTTTATCAGGCGATAATTTACCTTCACGAGCACTTGTTGCTAGTTCATTGATTTCAGCTGAGATTTTAAAGATTGATTTGCGGTCTGCATCTTTTACCACAGGAACAAGTAAACCTTTCTCTGTGTCAGCTGCAATACCTATATTAAAGTAGTGCTTATAAACTACTTCTTCATTTACATCATCAATTGAAGCATTTAATGTTGGGTATTCTCTTAGAGCAGATGTTAGGGCCTTCACTACATAAGGTAAATATGTTAACTTAATCCCTTTTTGTGCTGCAACATCCTTGAACTTTTTACGGTGTAACACTAATTCAGTTACATCCACTTCATCCATTAATGTTACGTGTGGAGCCGTGTGCTTAGAATTTACCATCGCATTTGAAATGGCTCTACGGATACCACTCATCTTCTCGCGAGTTTCTAGCTCACCATGAACTGCTTCATATGGTTTCACTGCTTTTTTCTCTGCAGCCGAACGTCCCTGTGGAGCAGTTTGCGCTTCAGCTACAGGAGTAGAAGTTGCATCGACAGCTTCTGCTTTTGGTGCAGTCCCAAAGTTATCAATATCGCCTTTTAAGATACGACCATTTTCGCCTGAACCAAGAACTTTTCTAATATCAATACCTTTTTCTCTAGCGTACTTTCGTACAGAAGGCATCGCAATAATTCTTCTAGATTCATCTACTTCGCCTTGTGGGGCTTCAGCTACAACTTCTTCTTTCGCTTCTGGAGCCGGAGCCGCCGCTTCTTCCTCCTCGTGATGTCCGTGAGCTGATGCTGGGATCTCACCGTCATAATCTATTGTAACAAGTACATCTCCTACGACAGCAACAGTTCCTTCAGAGACTTTTAATTCTAAGATTTTGCCCTCTACTGGAGAAGGAATTTCTACAACTGCTTTATCATTTTGAACCTCAAGTAAAATATCGTCTTCCTTAACTTCGTCTCCTGGTTTTACAAACCATTTGACAATCTCACCTTCATGAATACCCTCACCGATATCAGGAAGTTTAAATTCAAACGCCACAAAAAACGCCTCCCTATCCTCTTTCATTTATGAAAAAATTAACTATATTGTTCAGACTGAAAAAGAAGCATTAGCTCCTTTTTTCTCTTTATTAGAAATTAATTACCTTCTTAGCTTTTTCGACAATCTCTTTATAACCAGGTAACCATACATCTTCAGCAGAAGCAAAAGGGAAGACCGTATCAGGAGCCGCAACACGAAGTACAGGAGCCTCTAAACTAAGGATTGCTCTTTCAGTGATCTCAGCTACAACATTTGCAGCAATACCAGCTTGGATTTGAGCTTCTTGAACAACAATTGCACGATTTGTTTTTTCTACAGATGCAATAATCGTATCAATGTCAAGTGGGCTAATTGTACGAAGATCAATAACCTCCGCATCGATTCCTTCTTTTGCTAATTCTTCGGCAGCTTTTAGTGATGAGTGAACCATTGCTCCATAAGTAATAATGGAAATATCTTTACCTTCACGTTTCACGTCCGCTTTTCCTAATTCAATTGTGTATTCTCCCTCAGGAACTTCACCACGGAATGAACGATAAAGCTTCATGTGCTCTAAAAAGATAACAGGGTCGTTGTCACGAATCGCCGAAATTAATAAACCTTTTGCATCATAAGGCGTTGCCGGAATTACTACTTTTACACCAGGCGTTTGCGCCATTAACCCTTCTAAACTGTCAGCATGCAACTCGGGGGTTTTTACTCCACCACCAAAAGGAGAGCGAATTGTTACCGGTGAATGATATTTCCCACCTGATCGATAACGCATACGAGCCATTTGAGCCGCAACTGAGTCAAAAACTTCAAATACGAATCCGAAGAATTGGATCTCCATAATTGGTCTAAAGCCAGTTAAACCTAAGCCAATTGCTAAACCACCAATTCCCGATTCCGCTAAAGGAGTGTCAAACACACGCTCTTCACCAAATTCGGCTTGTAGGCCTTCAGTCGCACGGAAAACCCCGCCGTTCTTCCCTACGTCTTCTCCGAAAAGCAGAATGCTTTCATCTTTCTTCATTTCCACTCGCATGGCATCGGTAATTGCTTGGATCATTGTCATTTGTGCCATAGTTTATTTCGTCTCCTTTGCTTTATATTCTTCCATTTGTTCTTGCAAGTTATTTGGAAGTGTTTCATACATAAAGCCAATTAAATCAGTCACTTTTTGCTTAGGTGCACCATCGGCCTTCTTAATAGCTACTTTAATATCTTCTTTCGCTTGCTCTACCACTTCGTTTTCTTGCGCTTCTGACCATAAGTTTTTCTTCTCTAAGAACTTACGGAAACGTACAAGTGGATCTTTCTTTTCCCATTCATCATCTAGATCAGCTGTACGATATCGAGTTGGATCGTCACCAGCCATCGTATGTGGACCATAACGGTACGTTAACGTTTCAATGAGTGTAGGTCCATCCCCTCGAAGTCCACGTTCACGTGCTTCATGAGTAGCAGCATAAACAGCTAACACATCCATTCCATCAACTTGAACACCGTGAATACCAGCGGCTACAGCTTTTTGTGCAATTGTCTTAGCAGCTGATTGTTTTTCAACTGGAGTAGAGATAGCAAAACGGTTGTTTTGTACAACAAAGATCGCTGGAGCTCCAAATGCACCTGCGAAGTTTAATCCTTCATAGAAATCTCCTTGAGATGCTCCACCGTCACCAGTATAAGTAATAGCTACAGTACCAGTGTTCTTGCGTTTTAATCCTACCGCTACACCTGCTGCTTGAATGATTTGTGCACCAATAATGATTTGTGGCATTAAAACGTTAACGCCTTCAGGCATTTGTCCGCCTTGGAAATGTCCACGTGACCATAAGAACGCCTGCTCTAACGTTACTCCATGGAATACAATTTGTGGAATATCGCGGTAACCTGGTAAAATCCAGTCATCTTTTTGTAATGCGTAATGAGAACCTAGCATCGATGCTTCTTGACCAGCAACAGGAGCGTAGAACCCTAATCTACCTTGACGATTTAATGAAATAGCTCGTTGATCCCAAATTCTTGTATAGACCATACGTTTCATTAGTTCTTGTAATTGTTCATCACTTAACTTCGGCATAGCCGCTTCATTAACTACCTCTCCCTCTTCATTTAAGATTTGAAAGGTTTCAAACTGACTTTCAACTTGCTCTAAAGTTTTACTCTTCATCATCAAACGTTCACCTCTTCCTTTCCTATCAAAAGAAATTATAATTACGGATTTACTCTAGTTTAGGTTGCCCATATTTCACTTCAATACAACAGCACTTTAGGAAAATATTTCAGTTATTTCCTTAGAAAAACTCCGAAAATATCTATGCACTTCAATAACTGTATTAATAATTTTATAAAAGTAATGGTACAACACTTTTTATCTGTGCTTAGTTTACATTAATTAAAAAATAATTGTCAACGGTTTAATCTTGATTATATAAGGTTTTTTTATAGAACTTTTGCTTTACTGGGTAATTTTTCTCTACCAACTGTTTCAGCAATACTTTCTTTACTGTATTAGATTTTTCAAGAAATCCCTATATACTAACATTTTTTCAGTCTTAATACACAGGTTATCTGTTATATTTACCAGTAAATGAATGAATTAGAAATTAAAATAAAAAAGAGGAAATTCTACAAAGAAACATCTTGTAGAATTTCCTCTTTTCATTTATTGGTAAACTACCTCTAACTCAGCTAGCTCATAAAAGCTTCTTTTTAGTTCGTTGTACTTTATCGTATAAGTATTAAATTGATCCTTAAGCTTATTAACTGCTTCATATGATGAATTAACCTTATCATGTTGTGCTTCTAATTCATCAATCGTTAAATCTTCTTTTTGAACCAATTGATACAATTCAATATCTAGATCAATTGCATTTCTATATTCATTGTATAGTTCAGTATAGGTCTTATATCGTTTTTCCATAACTGTTACTAATTCAGTTGCTGATCTACTTAATTCTTCGTTTTCAATGGTTTCAATAATTGGATGTACTTGTGTAAATTCACTATAAGCCTCTTCAATACTTGCTTTTTCTTTCTCAATCATTTCCTTTCTCGACAGAGCTATTTGCTCAGCCTGATTGGCTAACGTTTGAATTTCTTCTAGATTAGCTAGAGTAAGTATCTCATCATATAGTTCGTATTCTTCATTTTCAGCTTTGGAGAGTGGCTCTTGTTGTTCTTCAAAGGCAGCTTCTAAACTTACTGCTTTTTCTAAATGGTGATAAATATCTTCTGCAGGATTTACTTTAGTACAACCACTAATTAAAAATATTAAAATTAATAGTAAGGTTACACCAGTATTTTTTCTCTTAATCACAAAAATGCCCCCTTATTAACAAAACTTTTCCATTTAGGGTGTTTCTTACACACTATACTAATAATGACTAATTGACAACCATTTACTATCTTTTCTATATCTAATATATATTACTTTGGACATGTTTTAGTACAATTTTTTGCCATTTTAACTGGTTTATCCATGCCTTATCTATTTAACTAAGAAATATCCAAAAAAAATGGGTGAATATCCAAACAGGTACCTACCTTTTGCATAGCATAATATTGTATCACAACAAGAAGTGAATTAACTTTTGAGGGAGGAAATAAACTATGTACGGATATGGTTGTACTGACCCATGCGGATTTGGCTATGCAGCACCTGCTTACGCAGCGCCTGTTGCACCAAGAGGAACTGGCTTTGCGTTAATTGTTGTTCTATTCATTTTATTAATTATTGTGGGAGCTGCTTGGTTATAGTAGCATAATGTAACAATTTTTTTAGGAAACGAGAGGTCTACTTCTCGTTTCTTTCTTTCTTTACCCATAATTGTATAGTATAATCATGAAACATAATAGTACACATTCTAGAGATAGTAAGGGGTTGAAAGAATATGATAACAATGAAAGATGTAATAAAAGAGGGACATCCTACATTACGTAAAATCGCCGAAGAGGTCTCATTACCAGCGTCACAAGAAGATAAAGAAATATTGCAAAAGATGATGGAGTTCTTACATAACAGTCAAAATCCCGAAATAGCTGAAAAGTATAAATTAAGACCTGGTGTAGGCATTGCCGCTCCACAAATTAACGTTTCTAAACGAATGATTGCGGTTTTAACAACCGATCAAAATGATAATCTATATGAATATGCCTTATTTAATCCAAAGATCATTAGTCACTCAGTTGAATTGACACAACTAGAGAACGGTGAAGGCTGTCTATCAGTTGATCGTGATGTACCCGGACTCGTACCTCGATACTCAAGAATAACTGTACAGGCAACTACTCTCGAAGGAGAAGACATATCATTACGGTTAAGAGGGTTTCCGGCCATCGTTTTTCAACATGAAATTGATCACTTAAATGGTGTTATGTTTTACGACAGAATTGAAGAGGAAAAAGATCCTTTTAGTAAACCAGTTCCACAAGCTTTTCTTTAGGTCTTAGGAGATAGACTCTACTGTCTGTCTTCTTTTTTGTTTGTTTCTATATCAGATAATAGAAACGCTTATCATTTAATTTCCATTCATGAGTTCTCCGTTGTAACGCATACTAACTCTAAGAAACCTGTATGAGTTAAAGGGGGATTTTCATGTTTAAAAAGTGGCGCGAAAAATTATTAAAACGGTGTCGTGACCTTCTACCAAAGAACCGTCTTTTGGAAACCTAACTTAACTACAGCCATATTTTCTTGGCTAAATTTGTTATCTAAAGAAAAATCATGTATGATGCTTATTATCATTGTTTTATTGAAATTAACCTATATTGTTCATATATTGACATGAAACAAAAAGAAAAACATGAAAAAAAATCCAGTATCATTTATAATAATGAAAGATAAATTAACGATTTAAGGAGAGGTTCAAATGATTTATAAAGTATTGTTCCAAGAAAGAGTGACAGAAGTACCTGTTCGTGAAAAAACTAAATCAATATACGTTGAAGCAAGTTCTGAAATGGAAGTAAGAAAAAAATTAGCTTCAAGAGCTTATAATATTGAATTTGTACAACCAGTAGAAAATGAATTCCTAGAGTATGAAAAGCAGAATGAAAATTTTAAAGTGGAGATTATATAGATTATGAAGCAAGTTAAAAACAATCAAACAGCCGTTTTTGCCCTAGGTGGGTTAGGCGAAATTGGAAAAAACACATACGCAGTACAATTTCAAGATGAGATTATCCTCATTGATGCAGGAATAAAGTTTCCTGAAGATGAGTTACTTGGAATTGATTATGTCATTCCTGATTATACGTATATTGTTAAAAATGTAGATAAGATAAAAGGACTGTTTATTACACATGGTCACGAAGATCATATCGGTGGGATTCCTTACCTATTAAGACAAGTTAATATTCCAATCTATGGTGGAAAATTGGCACTAGGACTACTAAAAGGGAAGTTAGAAGAGCATGGACTGCTCAGAAAAACGAAACTAATAGAGATTAAAGAAGATGACATTATCAAATTTGAAAAAGTATCGGTAACTTTCTTTCGTACCACACATAGTATTCCTGACTCATACGGAATTGTGGTTAAGACACCTCCAGGTAACATCGTTCATACAGGGGATTTTAAATTCGATTTCACCCCAGTTGGAGAGCCTGCGAATCTAACAAAAATGGCACAAATTGGACAAGAAGGTGTACTTTGTCTCTTATCTGATAGTACGAATAGTGAAGTTCCAGGTTTCACTATGTCAGAAAGAAGAGTCGGGGAAAGCATTGATACTATTTTTCGTAAGGTAGATGGTCGAGTGATCTTCGCTACTTTCGCATCAAATATTCATCGCTTACAGCAGGTTGTCGAGTCGGCAGTAGCTAATAACCGTAAAGTAGCAGTATTTGGAAGAAGTATGGAGAATGCTATTACAATCGGTCAAGACTTGGGCTATATTAAGGCTCCGAAGGGAACTTTCGTTGATCCAAGCCAATTAAATAAACTCCCTGCAAACGAAGTAACAATTCTTTGTACAGGTAGCCAAGGAGAGCCTATGGCTGCACTATCTCGTATTGCTTTTGGAACTCATAGACAAATTCAGATTATTCCTGGTGACACAGTTGTATTTTCATCATCACCTATCCCAGGTAATACATTAAGTGTAAGTAAAACAATTAATCAACTGTATCGAGCTGGTGCTGAAGTCATCCACGGATCATTAAGTGATATTCATACTTCAGGGCATGGTGGTCAAGAAGAACAAAAATTAATGCTACGCTTAATGAAGCCTAAATATTTCTTCCCAATCCATGGTGAATACCGTATGTTAAAAATGCATGTTAAGCTTGCTATGGATTGTGATATTTCAGAAGAAAATTGCTTCGTCATGGATAACGGAGAAGTATTGGCACTTAGCCAAGAAGAGGCAGGAATTGTTGGTAAAGTACCATCTGGCTCTATCTATGTTGACGGAAACGGCATTGGAGATATTGGAAATATTGTATTAAGAGACCGACGTATTTTATCTGAAGAAGGTCTAGTCGTAGTGGTAGTAAGCTTAAATATGAAAGAATTTAAGGTTACTGCAGGGCCAGACATTATTTCAAGAGGGTTCGTTTATATGAGAGAATCTGGCGACTTAATAAATGATGCTCAAGCACTTCTTGCTAAGCATTTACAAGGCATTATGGATCGAAAAACATCACAGTGGTCCGAAATCAAGAATGAAATTACTGATGTTCTTGGGCCATTCCTTTATGAAAAAACGAAGCGAAAACCAATGATCTTACCAATTATTATGGAAGTATAAATTTGTTGAATCAAAGAAGAGCTTACATCATAAGCTCTTCTTTTTTTAATCTTTATCAAATAAGGCATCTTCTAGCTTATTTATATCAACTACAGCCCCAATGACAATTAATATATCACCGCTTAGAATTTTCTCTGTGCCGTATGGAGAAACGTTAATGTTACCGTCTCGCTTTATTGCCATTATATTTACCCCATATTTAGCACGGATGTTAAGCTCAATGAGCGATTTATTATTCATCTTTTCTCCAGCGATTAATTCAACAATACTATAATCCTTAGAAAGTTCTAGGTAATCTAATACATTTTTCGAGACGATATTGTGAGCAATCCGAACACCCATATCCCTTTCAGGATGTACAACTTTATGTGCTCCAATTTTATTTAATACTTTTTCATGGTAATCATTTTGAGCTTTTACCGTAATATGTTTGACTCCTAATTCATCTAAGATTAATGTTGTTAAAATACTAGCTTGAATATTTTCACCAATAGCGACGATTACATGATCAAAGTTACGAATTCCAAGGCTTCTTAAGGCATTCTCATCTGCACCATCAGCTACAACAGCATGAGTTACGATAGAAGAATAATTATTTACTTTGTCCTCATCAGTATCAATTGCAAGCACTTCCATTCCTTGCTCACTTAATGACTTACAAATACTTCCCCCAAATCTACCTAAACCAATTACTGCAAACTGTTTCTTCATATCTTAGCATTTCCCCCATCCATTAGAAAAGCCAAACTACCTCCCACACTCGTACGTGTTGCCCTCAATTGACTTTGTAAAGGGAGAGCTAGTTCATCGGGTATTTTACTATAATCATATCACAATATTAAAAAAATTTAAGCAATTTAATTTTAAATTTATTAGGGGCACAAATGATTTAAAATAACCGGTTCCAGGTTTGAGGTCCAACAATTCCATCAACTTGTAGTCGTTGTTGTCTTTGGAAATTACGAACGGCTCGCTCAGTTATGGGGCCAAAAACTCCATCTGCTGTCACATTCAGTGCTGTTTGAACATGTTTAACATCTTCTCCCCTCATCATTGGATCACGTAATGATAATAACCTACTATAAACTGGGCTTATCTGGGAAATTCCATCTAATGCAGCCCATGTTCGCGGCCCAACAATCCCATCTGCTACTAAATTATTTCTTCGTTGGAAATCCATTACTCTTCTTTCAGTATCAGGTCCGTAGGTACCATCTAAAATAGCCCCAACTTTCTCTTGCACTTCTCTAACATCTTCCCCTCGCATCATCGGCCTAATAAAGCGTAACATTCTTCGATTTTCCTCTAGAAATTGGCTCTCTCTTTCATCTGGCTCATCAGAAGGCGCCCCATGTTCTATAGGCTCAGAAGGAGGGCTATAGTTACTCATTGCAGTTCTCGTTTGTGGACCCACAACTCCATCAACATTTATCCGAGACGCCCTTTGAAATCTTTCTACTGCATCCGTAGTTAATGGTCCGAAAATCCCATCTACTGGGCCTGGATTGAATCCTAAATCTGCTAGCTGCTGTTGAACAGCTCGAACATCATTTCCACGGTCACCCAAGCTTAAGAGTGTTCTTTCTCTAGATTGGGTTGGAACGGAAATACTAGGCGGAGATACTGCTTCTCCTGTACTTAATGAGCGACGAAACTGCTCCATACTAATAGAAGGACATTGCTTCCATTCATAACCTGGGAACTCTATATGTCCCCAAACGTCGTCAACGGTTAGATTAAAATCAACAAGCAAGCTTCTTATCAACGCAATGGTCGCTTCTCTTTGGGCTGTTTCGAGAGTTTGAGTACGAAAATCTCCGACCATACAAATCCCAAGAGCTCTTGAATTACTATTTCCAACATGGTAACTAACCACTTCTGGATCATGACAAAGATCGATCGAACCATCTTTATTTACAACATAATGGTAAGCAATACCAGGCCACCCTAATTGGTTTACATGATATCTGGCAAACGCTTCTGCACTTCCTGATGTTGTTGCACTATGATGAATTGCTATATTTCTAATATCTGATCTAGACCTTCTTCGGTAAGATCGGCTACTATGCCTAGCTAAGCTATTTCTTTTATCATTAATATTCATAAAAAAAAATCACCTCAATCTATATATACAAATCTATACAGAAAGAGGTGACTCATTATTTTAGTGTATAATTTTTACTCATTGATTTTCATAATTCAATAGTATCGTAATGGCTCCATTAAGGTAATTATGAAATTCATTCAACTAGATAATTTATTCTTCCTTAATACCTAATACTCGATTTACACGCTTCGTTAGCATTTTCATTCCGCCCCCACCTGCCTGAAAATGCCGAAGCTGACCTTCACTATCAAAAACATAGTACGCAGGTACATATTTATTTTCGAACGCATCCGTTAACTTATGTTCATTGTCGATATAAATCGGTTGGCTGATTTCATGTTCTGTTGCAACCTTTTTAATTTCTTCAAGATCTAAATCTTTCTCCGAACGTGGCATATGAACAGCTACAACATTTAATTGATCCTTATATAGATCACGAAACTCATTAATATTTGGCATAGCGTCTTTACATAAATGACAGCTAATTGACCAAAAGTGAAACAAAGTTGGCTTATTGCCAACCAAATCTTCTCTTGTTACTTCACCATTTAACCATTCTGTTGCTCCAGAAAGTTCTGGCATTGGTGTTCTTAATTTCATACAAATCCTCCTCGAATTTTTAAAAGGCTCTTTTCGTAAACATGTTGCTTTTTACCCTAAAATAATTGGAAAAATACTCTAGATGAAGATATCAGCCAATAAATTATGTAAGAAAAGAGCAATACTTACTAAATTAGTTGTGAATTCTTAGTATTTTGTGTAAAAATCCGGCTTTTGGGATTTTTACGAAAGCAACAAACTTTGAGGAAAACAGCCTTTTAATAAAAAGGCCTAACTAATAGCTAGACCCTTTTCTAAAGTAAATTTATGAATTAAAGTGTTGCTTGACCTGGCTTCCAGTTAGCAGGGCATAATCCACCAGTTTGTAATGCTTGAAGAACTCGTAAAGTCTCATCAACATCACGACCAATGTTGTTGTGGTTAACAACTGAATACATTAACTCACCTTCTGGGCTAATGATGAATAAACCACGAAGAGCAATACCTTGATCTTCAATTAAAACACCATATTCCCTTGAGACAACATGGTTTGTATCAGCTGCTAAAGGATATTTTAATTCACCTAATCCGTTTGAGTCCCGGTCAGTGTTAATCCAAGCTAAGTGGGTATGAACTGTATCAGTTGAAACTCCAATTACCTCGGCATCTAAATCTTCGAACTCGTCGTAACGGTCACTTAAAGCAGTAATTTCTGTCGGACAAACAAATGTAAAATCCATAGGATAGAAGAAAAGGACAGTCCACTTGTCATTTTTCATATTTTCTTCAAGACTTACTTTTCCAAATTCTTTACTAGCCATTACCGCATCCATTTCAAATCTTGGTGCTTGTTTTCCTACCATTCTTTTGTCACTCATATGTATAACCTCCTAAAATATTCCCCTTTTCGGGTATGATATTCACATTCCATTACAGTCACTATTATAGAAAAGACTTTACAGCTTGGTCAACTAATTGTTAGTAAAATCATCCATTTATAACAATAACAATGGTATTATAACCCGAATCAGAGACGGATAACTAATCATTTAAATAAAACTTTTTCAAGTACTAGAAATTGTAACAAACTAGCCATATATTATTTTAAGTTTCTAACTAATTATGTTAAAATCTAGGTTATGTTTAGTGTACTATCAGTTCGGGGTATTATAGAAATGAGAGGGAGATGATATAAATGACGATTGGATGGCTCGAAACATATGATTGGAGTCAATTTTTTATGAGCGTGTCTATTATTGTCCTGCAGTTAATAGGAATTATCTTTTTTTATATGCTTGTAAAAAAGATTGGAACTAGGGTTATTTCTAGTTCGTTTAGCAAGGTTCAAGAACAGCGAGGAATGCACCCTGGCCGAACGAAAACACTAGAAAAACTAACTCTTAATGTTTTTACATATTTTCTTATTTTTTTCTTACTGACCATCGTAATCGGTATTTTTGATTATGATATCGCACCATTAATTGCTGGAGCTGGTATTATAGGATTAGCTATTGGTT
This sequence comes from Anaerobacillus alkaliphilus, assembly GCF_004116265.1. Taxonomy (NCBI): domain Bacteria; kingdom Bacillati; phylum Bacillota; class Bacilli; order Caryophanales; family Bacillaceae; genus Anaerobacillus; species Anaerobacillus alkaliphilus. The sequence goes on from NZ_QOUX01000046.1 coordinate 493,608, forward strand.
TTGGTGCACAAGGGTTAGTAAGTGATGTTGTCACTGGTTTTTTTATTTTACTTGAAAAACAAATAGAAGTTGACGACTATGTCACTATGGCGGGAGTAGACGGAGTCGTTGAGGAAGTTGGATTACGCACAACAAGTGTACGAGGTTTTGATGGAACACTACATTTTATTCCAAACCGCGAGATTAAAAGTGTAAGTAATCATTCACGTGGGAATATGAGAGCTCTAGTCGATATAAGTATCGCTTATGATGAAAATATTGATGAGGCTATTGCAGTATTACAAACAGTTTGTGATGAAGTTGCTAAAGAAGAGACTGCAATTAAAGAAGGCCCTAATGTTGTAGGCGTACAAAGTTTAGGTGACTCTGATGTTGTGATTAGAATTATTGCAAAGACAGAAAATATGTCACAGTGGGCGGTTGAAAGAAAACTTCGAAAAGCTCTGAAAGAAGCATTAGATCGTCACGGAATCGAAATTCCATTTCCTCACCAAGTCTATATGGAAAAGAAATAAGGAACGACATTGGTTAGCCTTCTAAACTTAGAAGGCTAATTTTTTGTCATTCCCTATCTAAAGTTATTGAAGTTTGTTCTCAACTTGTTGACAAACTTCCTCAGCAGTTAGACCATTAGCATTAATTACTGAGCCTTGTGTAACTACGTTTTGAATTCCCATTACATTCTGATCTTGCCCCGTAATTACGCAGCAATCGCAACCTTGCGCATCATTCTCCTGCTTTAATTGCACAACATCATAACCTTTTGATTGTAACGCTTCTTGAACATCAGTTAAAGATTGTTCAACACCAATCTTCGCCATAAAACGTTCCTCCTTCCAAATCATCCGTTATATATGTAAAGATACATCTCTCTACAACGGTAATTTGTCCAATTAAATGGAAGATTATTCTGTTTTCATACTTTCTTATAAAATTAAACAGTTTGTAAGTACTCCACAATCAGGTTTATCGCAAACGGAATTGCTTCTTCGTTAGGGTTTAAATGGTTTGAGTGAAGTCCATATTCAGAATTAACACCTAGCCAAAACATAAATCCAGGAATTTGTTCTAGAAAATAACCAAAGTCTTCACCGGTCATAGCTTCTCTACATTCAATTAGTGTTGTTCTAGGATAATTTTTTTGAACAAACTCCATGAAACTATTGGTAATTGTTTCATCATTGTATACTTGGCAATAGTTTGATCCAAAATCGATTGATAGCTTACAGTCAAAACCTAATTCAATACCGTTAACTAGAGCTTTAATACGCTTTTTTATTTTTGCCATCGATTCCAGTGATAATGTTCTAATAGTGCCTTCTACTCTTGCTCTCTCAGCAATAATATTTTGCTTTGTGCCACCTGTAATTTTCCCAATGGTTACAACTGCTGAATCGAGCGGATCTATATTTCTAGCAACAATTGTTTGGAGTTGAGTCACAAAGTGGCTCGCGGCTACAACCATATCGTTGGCTGTGTGAGGATAGGCAGCATGGCCCCCCTTACCTTCTAAATCTATAAATAGTTCAGACGTATTTGCAAAGAGCAAACCAGTTTTCGTTGCAACCGTTCCAACTGGGTACTCCGGAGCGATATGTAGTGCTATCATCATACTTGGACGATTTTCGTTGAAAAACGTACTCTCAAGCATTGGCTTTGCACCACCTGGCCCTTCCTCTGCTGGTTGAAAGATAAATAAGATTGTTTCTTTAGGTTGGTTACTTGCAAAATAAGATAAGACACCAAGGGCAATACTCATATGAAAATCATGGCCACAACCATGCATTTTCCCCTCGTGTTGTGATTTATATGGCAAGTTTGTTTCTTCTTCCATAGGGAGCCCATCTATATCAGCTCGGTAGCCAATTATTTTTGATGGAGTTGATCCAATTACCTTAACAAATAAACCGGTCTTCCATGTAGCAATTTCAATATTTTGTTGTGGTAAGTTCTTAATAAAAGTAAGTAAAAATTCTTGTGTTTTAAATTCTTCAAAACCAAGCTCGGGAATTTGATGCAATTGTCTTCTTATATTAATAAACTGAGACTCAACCATATTAACTACCTCTTTTTTTAGTAATAATGAAAGGCTCTTTTCGTAAACATTTGCTTTTTTACCCTAATATAATCGGAAAAGTACCCTAGATGAAGATATCAACCAATAAATTATGTAAGAAAAGAGCAATACTTACTAAATTAGTTGTGAATTCTTAGTATTTTGTGTAAAAATCCGGCTTTTGGGATTTTTACGGAAGGCAACAAACTTTGCGAAAACAACCTAATGAAAATACCCACTGCCATAAAGGCTAGCAGGTATCTTCATTGTGATTAACGATCTTCGTTTAATCGACGAAGCTCTTGTTTAATTTCAGTTTTACCTTTAGTTTTCTCATCAATTTCTTTTATCACACGTGCAGGTACACCTGCTACAACAGTGTTTGGTGGTACGTCTTCCGTAACAATTGCTCCAGCTGCAACAACCGCACCTTGTCCAACTGTAACACCTTCTAAGATTACAGCATTGGCTCCTACAACAACGTTATCTTCTACGACAACCGGTTTAGCTGAAGGTGGTTCAATTACACCTGCTAGTACAGATCCAGCACCTATGTGGCAATTCTTACCTACTGTTGCTCTTCCACCTAATACTACGTTCATATCAATCATTGTACCTTCACCGATAACAGACCCGATATTGATTGAAGCCCCCATCATAATAACAGCATTGTCACCAATTTCAACTTGATCACGAATGATTGCACCTGGCTCAATGCGCGCTTTAATATTTTTTATATCTAGTAAAGGGATTGCAGAGTTGCGACGATCATTTTCAACAACAAAGTCCTCAATTTTATCTGCATTTGATTGAAGTGCTGCATCAATATCAGCCCATTCACCAAATATTGTTCCTGTTGAACCAGAGATAAATGTTTTTGTATTTTCTCCAAAATTAATTCCCTCTAGGTCACCTTTAACATAAACCTTCACAGGTGTAGATTTTACACTGTTTGAGATAAATGAGATAATCTCGTTTGCATCCATCATTTTCATTTCCAATTTCCTCCCATGCACATAAAGTTCTTTGATTATGTAATCATACATACAAATTATACTTTACTCTACCAAAAAGTACTAGTAGTGACAAGCGATTTGATTTACATTCCTTATTTAGTTTAACTTTATTGGTAAGTATTCATGTAAACCATTTGTTTTAACTCAAAAAACGCTACGTTGGTGAGACGTAGCGTTTAAAGCGGGAAGTAATATCACGTGGAATTATTAAAACTGAGCTACTTCGGTAGAGCCCTTTAAAGCAGTTGTTGAAGAAGTACCACCCGAAACCGCTTGGGCAACTTCATCAAAATATCCAGTACCTACTTCACGTTGGTGACGTGTAGCTGTATATCCCTTTGCTTCGCTAGCAAATTCCGCTTGTTGAAGTTCAGAGTAAGCACCCATTCCTCGAGTCTTATATGCATGAGCTAATTCAAACATACTATGATTTAACGCGTGGAAACCTGCTAATGTTACAAACTGGAACTTATAGCCCATTTTACCGAGCTCAATTTGATAGTTCTCAATCGTTTCTTCATCTAAGTTAGCCTTCCAGTTAAACGAAGGGGAACAATTATAGGCTAACATCTTTCCTGGATACTTGGCATGAATGGCATCAGCAAATGCTTTTGCTTCTTCTAAGCTTGGTTTTGATGTCTCACACCAAACTAAGTCTGCATAAGGCGCGTAAGCTAAGCCACGTGAAATCGCTTGCTCAATACCTGGTTTTGATCGAAAGAAACCTTCGGGTGTCCTTTCACCTGTAATAAACTCGCAATCATACGGATCAACATCACTCGTAATTAAATCTGCCGCATCAGCATCAGTCCTTGCGATAATTAACGTAGGAACGCCTGAAACATCGGCAGCAAGTCTAGCTGCTGTGAGATTTCGGACAGCTGTTTGAGTTGGGATTAATACTTTTCCTCCTAAATGACCGCACTTTTTCTCAGAGGCCAATTGATCTTCGAAGTGAACTCCGGCAGCACCTGCTTCAATCATACCCTTCATTAGCTCAAACACATTTAATTGACCACCAAATCCAGCTTCTGCATCTGCGACAATTGGAAGGAAGTAATCAATGTTACCGTTACCTTCCATATGCTGGATTTGGTCTGCGCGCTGTAAAGCTTGATTTATACGTTTAACCACCATAGGCACACTATTTGCAGGATAAAGACTTTGGTCAGGGTACATTTGCCCCGCTAAGTTTGCATCTGCAGCTACTTGCCAGCCACTTAAGTAAACCGCTTGTAAACCAGCTTTAGCCTGTTGAATTGCTTGATTACCTGTTAACGCTCCTAGAGCAGCAACAAAATCCATTGAATGAAGTTGGTTCCAAAGTCGCTCTGCACCTCTTCTAGCCAGTGTGTGTTCAATTTGCACAGATCCTCTTAGTTTGATTACATCTGCAGCAGAATAATTTCTAGTAATACCCTCCCACCTTTTGTCATTTTGCCAACTTGTTTCTAATTTCATAACTTCTTCTTGATAATGATTTGTCATCGTTCATTCACTCCTATTCTTTTCTGTATTGATACAGTTACATTTTATATTTATTATACTATAACAGAGGTTTGGTAAATGCAACCTTTTTTTAGCGATAAATTTGAATTATTTTTTTTCAGCTTTACCCAATAAAAAAAGGAATTGGAAAATTCCAATTCCTACCATTTTTTAGTGTTGTAGAAAGTACTACTTGCTAACCTCTACATCTAACTCATTATCTTCCTCTAAGCCCAAGGCTTCCTTGAACTTCTTTTCCTGAAAACCTAGTATGAGCTTTCCATTTACATATGTAGCAGGTGTCCCAGGAATGTTATTTTCACGTAGTTTCTCGAAATACTCTTTATATAGTGTTACGTTTCGTACTTCAAACTCAATTCCCCATTCTGTTAAGTGAGTTTTTACCTTTTCACAATAAGGACAACCTGTACTAGTATAGACAATTACTTCGACAGAAGACATAACATTACTCCCCACCTTATATATGTGATTATACTTTTCATCACGGTAATTTGTAATAAAATTTGCAGCTATTATTTAGTTATACCATATAATATATAGTGATTCACCGTTAACCTTTGAACTTACTATGAAAAAACAGCCTAGTATTGTGTCCAGACACAGATTAGGCTGTTTCTTTTAGGCTCTTTTCGTAAACATTGCTCCTGCGGTTACTCGTCGCACAAAAAAACTGTTGCTTTTTTATCCTAAAATTATCGGAAATATACCCTAGATGAAGATATCAGCCAATAAATTATGTAAGAAAAGAGCAACACTTACTAAATTAGTGGTGAATTCTAAGTAATTTGTGTAAAAATCCGGCTTTTGGGATTTTTACGAAAGCAACAAACTCTGCAAAAACAGCCTTCTTTTATTACACTTCCTTACTGGTTTCTTCTTCAATAAAAATACTTCGACTAGGAAAGGCAACAGAAACACCTTCCTGTTCCAAGATTTCCATGATCTTAAAATTAACATCTTCTTTTACAGCAAGAAATTCTCCCCAAATTGTAGTTTTTGTAAAGAAATATACAAAAATGTCTAAACTACTTTCGTTGAACTCATCAAAACGAACAAAAATTACTTCCTGATCAATTTCACTATGACTTTTTAGCATGTCATCTATTTTTTTCGTACATGCTTCCAACTTATCTTTCGGAGTTGAGTAAGTAACTCCTAAATGAAATGAAATTCTTCGCTTACCCATTCTTGTCCAATTTGTAATTGGTTCATTAGCTAGAGTAGAGTTTGGAACTGTTACAACAGCTTGAGCAAACGTTCGAACTTTTGTACTACGAAAAGTAATATCTTCGACTGTTCCTTCGACACTTGGTGTTCTAATCCAATCTCCAATTGAAAAAGGCTTTTCAGTAATAATTATTACGCCTCCAAATAAGTTAGCAATGGCATCCTTTGCTGCAAGAGCAAATGCAAGACCTCCAAGTCCTAGCCCTGCTATAAAGCCGTTCACATCATAGCCCCATTCTCCAGCTATGATACTAATCATTAATGCAATAATAATTATCCTTGTTAGTTTTGATAAAAAAGGTAGCAGGATTTCATCTACTTGTACGTCTAATTTGGAACCAATTTTTTGAAACAATAATGAGGATGAAGCTGATAAGTTAAACAATCCATAGCCTACCAAAAAAATTAGAAACGAGCGATAAACCTGAATGATAAACTCATTCGTTTTTGCTTCTAGCGGTAGATACATTAATGCCAAATAAAAGCCAATTCCGACGAAAAATAAGCGTAATGGCCCTTCGAAAGCTATAAAAAGATTGGATAAAACATCTGTCGGTGTTTTTTTGGCTAACCTTAATAACAATTTGTAAATGTACTTAGTAAAGATACTTCGAAAAACATGAAAAATCAGCAAAATTCCTAAAGCAATCCCGACATCTTCCCAGTTTGTTAACCAGTCCAATCGGGTCAAAAAATCATCAAACATTGAAAACCTCCTATTTACTTGAACGCGGAAATCTATAAAGCTACTCCTATAGTTCTTCATAATTTTCAGCACTTGCTTACTCAAAAACTAATAATTAAATGATATACTTACTAACTACTTTTTCGCAACTAGTGAATATGTTCACTTGGGTAGATATACAACTTTGACCACAAAAATTTAATATAATATTCAAATTTCTGGGCTAATTCATCTATATTTTCTTAAAAATAAGTGCTTAAATATTGTTATGGGAGTAATCTTGAAATCATATTATGTATTATGAGAGGGGTGAAATAACGTGTATGTGATAACGGCGAAAAATGTTTCCAAAAAATATATTACAGGGAACCGAAAAAATATCTTATTTAATGATTTGTCGTTACATGTCCATGAAGGTGAGATTGTCTTTATTAGCGGTCAATATGGTAGTGGAAGGACAACTCTACTAAAAATGATCGCAGCTATGACACCACCTAATCACGGAACGATCAAAGTATTTGGTAAAGATTTATTAACAATTGAAAAGCGTTCAGACTGGCGGCTAAAGTATATTGGCTTTTTAACAAGTGAAGATTGCTTAATACCTTATTTAACAGCAAAGCAACATTTGTTAATGGGCCAAGAAGAAGACGATCCTGATTATAATCTATTTGATGAAGAAGCTCAATATATCCTCTCCATGTTAGAAATTAGTTCAAAAAAGCTAACAGAATACCCAGAGGAATTAACAAAGGTAGATCGCCTAAAAATCACGATAGCTAGAATATTAATGTCAAACCCACGACTATTATTACTGGATGAACTAACAATGGGAATGAATGAAGAAGAACACTATGAACTAATGAATTTACTCGTTAATTATGTTAGGAGACAGCGACTTACATTAATTATTACTGGTGACACGGATATTGGTCATTTTTATGATCGAAAACTTAAACTAGATAATGGAAAACTTATCGAAATGAATGATCCTGAGCATCGTATTTTACACTAAAACATGTAAGCGTTTACTTACCTGTAAAAAAAGAAAGGTCTAGTTTGAATAAACAAGTTAGACCTTTCTTACGTAGTTAAATTGCAACTAAGGCAAAGAGTACACCAATAACTCCAAGTGCCATTAATAAATAAACCGGTGTAGTTGGCATCGCTCCATCTTTCTCCATAGCCTTCCCAAACATAAAGAACACAATTGGATGCACAAGAAACGGCATAGAAAAGATAAATGGTATTAATGCAGCTGCTTCTAATCCAAACATTCCTTCCTGAACTGCAGCAAAAAGTCCAAAGTGTGAAATTGCCGAAGATTGTGCCATAGCTGCATAGTCCATTGGCATTGCACTTAAGCTTAGTAACATTAAACCACCAAAGACAGCACACAACTGCCAGCCAAAAGAGAATTGCATTAGCGCCTTTACTTCTTTGTTATCAACGCCATTTGCTCGGCGCAGATTCTTCAATGAAAGAACTGTTAGTACAACCCCAACTGCTATAATTAATAGCGATGGAAGTAATAACAATTCTCCCCTTTCAGCACTTATCGCTAGAACCGAGAAAACAAAAACGTGTCCAAAAAATGGAATGTTAATCATTATAGGAGCACGGCTAGCTGCCACCTTCCCTAAGTCACCTGCTGTACAAGCTCCTGTTAGTCCAGAGTGGGACAAAGCGCCAGCCATCCCTGGAGCTAAATTTCTCACATGGGTTGTTCTTGCGAAAAACATCAGTAAGGCGATTCCACCAAACATCCAAAAAAGTTGGCCGAAAAACCCATAGGCTAATACTGAGTTCATTCCTTCAATAGAGAATGCCTCTCCAATTCTGGAACCCCCTACCATGAAGTTAGCTGCTAACACAACAGGGATACCCGCGAATAGTAATGCTTTAACAGTCGGGCCAAAGCTATAATTATAAAAAATAGCGCCAATTCCTGCTGCGATTAACATCGCAAAGAATATTTGCGGCAACCCAATAATAGGTCTTATATACCCAGCTAGATGGGCTGAAATAATTAATACACCAACAATCACTACTATTTCTAGTAGACCCTTGCGAAGATACAAATGCTTGTTTTTGATCACTGCCTTATTATCGATTAAGATAATTGACCCTACAAGACCTATGTATGCAATTAATGGGTAGTATCTACTTAACTCACCACTATCTAAACCGAGAAAAAATCTGACAGTACCTTCTATCCCAAGAAGTAGGAAGAATGTTCGGAAAATAAATACAAATTGTGTTCTCGTCGTACCCAACACGGTTTCTTCAGAAGATGGAACAATCATGTCCTCACCGTCTAAATCTTTTCCACTTAAGATTTTCCTAAGCTCTTGTCCACCTACAAAGAATGAAACAATTAATGCAATGATTGTCGTCTTGGCAATGAAATTAACGAGTGGAAATTCACTCAATCCTGGCTCCGCTACACCAGTTGCTACAAGTACGTAGCCCATACCTAATCCAAAAATGACAATAATAAGAATAGGTGAAAATCTTGTTCCAGCGACAACCGTTCTTGAAATTAAAACCATTGGGATTAATAAAAATAAGGTTAGCCAGAAATGATTTAACATTTGTAAGCTCCCTATTTGTTCAAGAATTACTTCCATATGATTTAATACTCCCCTTTACCAACATTTATAATGTTAATCTTTATTATACCGCTGTTTATCATACATCTTTTTTTTCTTCCGGTAAATGGTAGAAGTCTGGAAACGTCTGATGACCGGTTGACCTCAAATTAGAAGGTCTATTATTAAAATTACCACATCAGTAGTGATTTCGGTTGTGACAATTTTATATATTTTTTCTTTAAGCCAAAAAAAAGAAACAGTTGAGAATTTCCTCAACTGTCTAGAATGTATTCAATGCTAAATATAACCCAATAAACAGGATCATCGCGTAAACCACACCAATAACTTTGTGTTTCTGAAGCTTAAGTGGTTCTCTCTCATGTTGCAGTCTTTTAATTAAATCCTCGATAATTACTTCACTATTGGGTAACTTCCACCATTTTTTAAATGTAAGTACATACGAAAATTCATGGGTTTCATTTAGTCTCCCTTTTGTACGATCTATCAGAATTGACGCTTCTGTATTACCAAGTTTGTAAATGAAAGGATATTCACTACTTGCAGGTTGTCCTTTTTGCATTTTCACTTTATGTTCCTTTACGATTTGTTCAACTTTTGTTAGGAACTCTTTTTCTGAGATGTCTATAACCTTATAAGCTTTTCCATCTCTAAAATGAACATAGAATAACCAAATTAACACAACAGGAATGAGGATATAAAAGCCAACTTTTACAAATCTAAACTCTTCTTGAAATAATCTCACAGGTACAATAAGAAATAATAATAGAGCAAACCAACGGTACAATCTAAAGTCGTAAGGAAATACACCGTTTTTCTTACATAAACGAATTTTATCATAAAGCCCAAATAACCCTACGATTAATAATACTGGAGCTAAAAACATAAAAAAATTCATAAGTAACTCTCCTCTTCTTTTTCTATAGTAAAGTATACTATAGATTTTATTTATGACAAAAATATGATTGTTTAATAACATACTTTTTCTTCATATGGTTTTGAGCATAATAATTTTAATAATAGTAAAAAGGAGCAGATCTCATCTGTTCCTTTTTATTCATCATTCTTATTGACTTATTTTTTTTCGCGGTTTCTGTCCCCCAGTTGCTTCTTTGGAACTAACCTACCTCGGATCATTGTCTGTTTATAAGCTTGGTGAGAAGTAATGGCAGCTCCAGCAGCGATTATACCGTTGGCTATACCGCTAACAGTAAAACCAAGAGTAAGACCACTTGCTACTATCCCTATCAGTAATAAAATCCAAATAATTAGCCAATCAGCAACTTGCGGTGTCCTCTTTAATGCATAACCGATAATCATTAGCGCAGGAACGACAAGGGTTAACTGATTACTAATCTCTATTTGCGGTAATATTTCGGAAAGCATGTACATTCCTCCCTTTTTTACTAGTTTATTCTTACTAGATCTATAGGGAACGACATTCGTTTAGTTTCTTGCTTATTTCTATTATTTCTTAGACTTTAGCCCAAACCATTCAACCAACTTCCTCATAAGGTATAATGACAAATCATGTTTAAAGGGATAACTTATTGATTGAGGTGATTGATTTGAGTAAGAAGAAAGATAACCTTCCAAATCCGTTTAATGAACAGCCAATTGGAGAATTCTTAAAGTCAATAGACAGCTTTTTTCAAGATGCCTTTCGCAATTTTCACTTCGGTACAGCATTTCCAGTTCACCAATATGAAACTAATAATAATTATATAATCGAAGCCCAACTACCAGGTATAAAAAAGGAGCAAATTATTTTAGATATCTATGGTAATCAAATTAGAATTAGTGTTCAAAATGCTGAAGTTATTGAAGAAAAGAATGACATCCAACATAGCTTTCGCAGCACAAGATCGTATCACAAAGCTGAACGAATTGTTTTATTACCTTTCCATGTATCGGAGAGGGAAGTTAAGGCTTCCTACCGTGATGGTCTATTAAAAATTGTTGTCCCTAATAAGAAGCGCACAATTGAAATTGAATAACATTATGACTAGGGAGTGATTTTCAATGTATTACCGAAATCAGCAGCAGCAATTCCCTTATTATCCACAACAACAAATACATTCGTATCAATACCCAAACCAATATCACCATCCATATGGATACCAAGGAGGATATTACCCTCCACCACCTTTTCCCTATCCACAGCCTGGGCCACAACAAGGACAACAGGCTCAGCAAAACCAAGGCCAGCAAAATCAACCTCAACCAGGGGCTAATCCTCCAGTTGGAATGTTTACAGGCCCTGATGGAACCTTCGATTTTCAAAAAGCAGTTAATCAATTTGACGAGATGATGAAGACAGTTAATCAAGTAAGTCCTATTATGAAACAAATTGGCTCACTATTCACGCCAAAGAAATAGACAAAAAAAGCAAACAAGTACAAAAGTGACTTGTTTGCTTTTCATTGATAATTTAATGAATTTCATAATTTCATATTCTCGCCGCGAAGATACCAAGTTTTGGCTGGCTCGTTTTTGGTAATTATGAAATTCACTCACTTAATTAAACCCTAATTGAACTGCTAGTAAAATTAGTGCAATCGCAGGAAGGGAACTAACAATGGCAAATCCAATAAACGTTAATCCAGTTATTCGCATTTTTTCATGTGCTTCTAGCTTGGCGATAGACGGATTACTTCTCTCACTTAATACACCAATAACGCCCATGATCCAAACCACAATAATTGCAATAAAATACCCCATAATTAACCCTCCTAAAACATATCTAGTATCGCGATAACTACTAAAATTATTGGTACAATTTCAACTAAGATAATATTAGTAAACATTTTCGTTTGAGCTTTATCAACGGCTTGATAATCTTTTTTCTTCATTCCATCGATAATAGCGTTCATTGATGTCTTGAACACATATAATATTCCAAAAACACCTATGACGGCAGCCAACAATAGTAATAAACCCTGATCCAATGGAAGACCCTCCTTTATCTAGTTTTTTGAGTAAATCCACTTTACTATTTGCTCCTAATATTTTATGTTAGAATTTAACTAGCTAAATTGCAAATGAATTAGGAGTGAACAAGATGAACGAAACAATAAAATTGTTACAAAACCACGCATCGATTAGAGCATTCAAAGATGAAGAACTCACAGAAGAGCAGATTAATACCATTGTGAAAAGTGCCCAAATGGCACCAACTTCAAGTTTTCTACAAGCATACTCAATTATTGGTATTCGAAATCAAGAAATAAAAGAAAAGTTATCAGTGCTAGCAGGTAATCAACCATATGTAGCTAAAAATGGCCATTTTTTTGTATTTTGTGCAGATTTCCACCGCCATACACTCGGTGCCGAACTTGAAAATTACAATGAACCACTAGCTCTTGATAGTACAGAAAAGTTTCTAATAGGTGCAGTTGATGCTACTCTTGCAGCTCAAAACGCTGTTATAGCAGCTGAGTCACTAGGACTTGGTACTGTCTATATAGGAGGCATTAGAAGTAATATTGAAGAAGTAAGTGAGCTTTTAGAACTACCTAAACACGTTATCCCAATAGTAGGAGTAGCTGTAGGCTTTCCTGATCAAGACCCAGGGACAAAGCCACGTCTTCCAATGGAAAATGTATATCATCAAGATCAGTACCAGCAAAATAACGAGATATTAAAAATTCAACTTACCAGCTATAACGAAATCATTTCTGAATATTATAACGACAGAACAAATGGCGTGAGAAAAGATCGTTGGACTGAGCAAACAACTCGAATGTTGACTTCTGAGAAAAGAGTAACACTTAAAAACTTCCTGGCACAAAAAGGTTATTTATTGAAATAAAATAAGTCATAGAGGGGACTAGCTAACGATGCAAGTCTCCCCTATGACTAATTGTTTAATTGCTTTATTTTTGCTCTCTCAGCAGCAAAACAAATATAGAAACTAGTACCCGCTTCACTTGTCTCAACTGAAATTTGAGCATCGTGCCTAGCCGCAATACTGTAACAAATAGCCATTCCTAAACCTGTACCGTTTTCTTTGGTTGTAAAAAATGGTGTACCAATCTTATCTAGTACTTCTTTAGGCATTCCTCTACCTTCATCTTTTATCTGCAACACTACGGAACCTTTTTCATCTAAGAATGTTCGAATTGTAACATTTCCGCCATTAGACATGGCTTCTAGACCATTTAAGCCAATATTTAAAATCATTTGTCGCATCTCTTTTTCGTCAACGTTTACCGTTGGTATATCACCCAATTCTAAATGAACAGATTTTGAATTCATTATAGCTTCTGCTTGTAGTAACGGGTATAGCAGTTGAATGATATTATTAAGGTTTTCAACTTTTTTGTTGCTCGTTTTATCTTTTGCTAACGTCAAAAATTCAGTAATAATTCCGTTTGCCCGCTTCAATTCCGATAACATTAGATTAATGTATTGCTCAGACAATGGTGCGTCTAAGTCATTCTTTGCGATCTGTAAAAACCCAATCACTGTTGTCATCGGATTTCTAATTTCATGGGCAATGCCTGCTGCCATTTCACCAACTAAATTCAGACTATCTAGTCGTGAAATTTCCTTTTCAAGCTTAGTACGCTCCGTTATATCTGTGATAACACTAAGAATGCATTCTTCATCATTAATCATAATCTTTTCTGTAGATAACAGCCCTATTCGTACCTCTTGTTCTTTAGTTATAAACCTTACCTTCCGATTATGTAAGTCTACTTGTATATTTAAAGGAACATCGTTCTCTGAAAATATAAACTGCAAACCGTTATCGTTTATTTCCTCAACGCTATACCCAGTAACTTCGATCCAACTCTTATTTACGGTTAAAAAACGACCATTTTCTAATGTACAAATCGCTTTTAAATTCGGACTAAATTGAAAGATCTTTTGAAACCGTTCTTGGGATGTTTTTAATTCATGGTTTGCGATAACTAATTCATTCGTTTTCTCCTGAATAAGCTTTTCTAGATTGTTGTATTGGTATTTTAACTCCATTTGTTTCTCAGCTAGTTTGTTTCTTTGAAACTCTATTTGTTTTTGCTTTAGGAATATATGAACAAAAACATCTACTTTACTTTTTAAAATTGTACGATTAAATGGCTTGAAAATATAATCTACTGCACCAGTTAAATAACCTTCTTTAATATGTTCGTTAGCTTTACTTAAAGCCGTAATAAAGATAATTGGAATATGTGCGGAAACCTTTCTTCCTTTAATTAGCTTAGCCGTTTCAAAACCATTAAGTCCAGGCATTTGAACATCTAATAGGATAACTGCAAATTCCTCTTTCAAGATATGTTTTAATGCTTCTTCTCCTGAATGGGCAAAAACTAGCTCGTACTCACCATCTGCTAACACAGCTTCCAGAGCTAATAAATTCTCAGGTCGGTCATCGACGAGTAAGACTTTTGCTTTTAAATTATCTTGATCCATCTAATGCTCCCCCTACTTTTAGTTTAATTCCAGATCTATGTCTTCGTTTTTCTTATAAATCTTGTTCGTATAGTCAAAGTCAGTAAAAGCATTAGTAGAAAATATTGATTCTTGGCTACCTAAACATAAAATACCATCTTCTCTTAAACTATCATAAAAAAGGGTAAACGCTCGTTCCTTTAACTCTTTATTAAAGTAGATGAGTACGTTTCTACATAGAATAATATGAAACTCATTAAAAGAGTGGTCAGTTGCTAAATTATGATGAGCAAATACTAGGTTTTTTTTAAGAAAATCATGCAGGTAAGCATTTTCTCCTTCTACTCTGTAATACTTTGAAAATTCCTTTTGCCCACCTGCTTGAAGGTAGTTTCTCGTATAATGCTTCATATGAGTCAGTGCAATCTTTCCCTGCTTAGCTCTTTCAAGGATTTCTTCATTTATGTCAGTTGCATAAATACTTGTTTGCTCGTATAAGCCCTCTTCAGAGAGTAAAATTGCCAATGAATATACTTCCTCTCCCGAAGCGCAACCAGCAACCAAAATTCTAATAGTCTGGTGCTGTTTTAATAGCGGAACAAGCTTCAGACGAAATGCCTCGAAAAAACTAGGATCCCGAAACATTTCAGTTACTGTTATTGAAAAATTATTGGTAAGGTTTTTAATAAGCTCTGGTTGATACAATACTTGTCCTTGAAATTCCGAAATTGTTTTTGCCTTTGTTTCTCGGGCACTATACCATATTCGCCTCTTTATTGACTCAAAGGCATAATTCCTAAAATCAAAACCGTATAATCGATAAATTGCCTCAAGAAATAATTCAGTTTCTATTTTTTCAATTTGGTCTTTCCTATCTAGGTCCAATTAGTTCCCCCCCATCTACTTATACAGCCATACCCTAATAAGTGACAGTAATTGATTTAAATCTACTGGTTTACTAATGTAATCCGAAGCACCTGCACTGATACATTTTTGACGATCCGTTTTCATTGCTTTCGCTGTTAATGCAATAATTGGAATATCCTTTAACTTCTCATTCTTTCTGATTTCGGTCATCGTCTCATAACCATTCATTTTAGGCATCATAATATCCATAAGCACAATATCAATCTTTGTAGCTTCTAATTTTTTTATAGCATCGAGGCCATTCTCTGCATATAGAACATTCATTTTCTCTTTTTCTAGAATACTTGTTAACGCGAAGACATTCCTCATGTCGTCATCAACAATTAAAACTGTCTTATTACTTAGGTCTTCCACTTTTATATGATCAGCGCTACTGCTTACAATCTCCATGGTGTCTTCTACAGTCGCAGCAACTAGCGGCAAATCATCATACGTTTTGGACTCAATTAGGTCTGGCAAGTATAAAGAAAAGTTACTTCCTTCCCCTTCTTCACTACGTACTGCCAGATAACCACCTAATAACTGAGCCAGTTCCTTACTGATTGAAAGCCCTAAGCCTGTTCCGCCATACTTTCGTGAAGTGGTCCCATCTAGTTGGTTAAATGCCTCAAAGATAACCTGCTGTTTATGGGAAGGAATTCCTATACCAGTATCAATCACTGAGAATATTAATTTTGAATTTGTTTCCTTTGAACCGGCATGTACGTGTAAAGTTACTTTTCCTTTATTAGTAAACTTAAAAGCATTCGAAAGAAGATTTTTTAGAATTTGTTTTAGACGCTGGTCATCTGTAATAATAATTTTTGGAATATTACTATCGATCACTATCTCAAAGTTTAAATTCTTCTGACTAGCTATAGGGGTGAACTGACGTTGAACAAATGCTTCAATTTCATCTACTTCAACTTCCTCCGGAAAAATTTCTAACTTTCCAGATTCCACTTTCGATAAATCCAAAATATCATTAATTAAATTTAGAAGATCTTTACCAGAGGTATGAATAGTTTGTGCATATTCTATTTGTTTTTTAGATAAGTTTCTATCATTATTTTCTGATAAGATCTCTGATAAAATTAACATACTATTCAACGGTGTTCTTAATTCATGTGACATATTGGCTAAAAATTCCGTTTTGTATTTTGAACTTAATAAGATTTCTCTATTTTTTTGTTCAAGATCACTTTTGATCTTTTCTAGCTCTTTTGTTTTTTCTTCTGTAAGGATGTTTTCTTTATATAGATCTTCATTTATTGTTCTTAATTCCTCTTGTTGCTGTTGCAATTCTTCTGATTGTGCTTGTAACTCTTCCGTTAAGACTTGAGATTCAGCTAAAAGCCTTTCAATTTCCATGTGGTATTGAATTCGATCAAGGTTTGGTCCTAAAGAAAGACAGACTTGTTCAAGTAATCTTTGCTGCAATGGTGTAAAAGTTTCAAATTTGGCTAGCTCAAGAACTCCTAGTACTTCCCCTTCGAATTGAATTGGCAAAAGCATTAAATGTGTTGGTGAAGCTTTACCCAAACCCGATTTTGTTACGATATAGTCACTTGGTAAGTGATCTAAAAGAATAACTCGGTTATTTAAAGCGCACTGACCAACGAGACCTTCTCCTTTAAGGATCATTGTATCGCCAGTTATGTCTTCCTGTTCTGCAGCATAAGTAGCTGTTCCCCTATATCCTTTATCTTCCTTAAAATAAAACATTCCATAGGTAGCATTAACTGTGGTCGCCATCTTAGAAACAAAAATTTTTCCAAATAGCGATAACTTTTGAGCCCCTTGAAAACTAGTAGTTACATCTGCGAATTGTGT
Organism: Anaerobacillus alkaliphilus; assembly: GCF_004116265.1. Classification (NCBI taxonomy): domain Bacteria; kingdom Bacillati; phylum Bacillota; class Bacilli; order Caryophanales; family Bacillaceae; genus Anaerobacillus; species Anaerobacillus alkaliphilus. The sequence continues at coordinate 510,849 of NZ_QOUX01000046.1, forward strand.
TTTCAGCCAATTCTCTTCCTCTAACGAACTTTGATAATTCTTTTCTGTGCTAGCATAACGTTCAAGAGCTTCAGCCATCTCGTTATACGCTTTTGCAACATCGTCAAACTCATTATGCAGTTCTGTTTTTATTCTGGGAATATTATCAAACGATTGGTGAGGAATTTTCATCATGACATTTCTAACATTATTTAAGCTTACTGAAAAACTTCGTATGACAGATGTTGTAATTCCGATTACAATGACAAAACTAATAGAAACTAATATGACAAACAAGACTAGAGTGGATTGATATGTCTCAAGAGAATTCTCAAGTAATTGCTCCATTGCCTCTTCTTCTGTTTCAGTTAACAGGTCCATCCCTGAGATTAAATTAGATAGAATACTAGCATTATCAACGATAATGAGGGTTTTCGCTTCATCATAAGAGCCTTCTTTTAATAATTCAATCGCAACCGCAATATTCCTATCTTGTAGACCATTTAAGTGTTCTAGCTCTCTAACTAACTCAATTGAATTGAGATTACTTGAACCCAAAACACTAAGTTCATTGAATAGAATGTTAGATTTCTCTATCAACTTGGTAATTTTTAGTTCTTCTTCCAGATAGTCTTTTTCACCTAAGTCATTTAAAAAGAATTCTCTTACGAACCTTGCTTTCGTTTGAGCATTTGACTTTAACGCTTGAGCTATGCTTACTCTTTCATAACTATTTTGAACAATAACTTCTAAATTATTTTTTTGAGTATTTAACGTGTAAAGAACAATGGAACTTATGAGTACTAAAATGACCAAGATTGTACCAAATCCTAGGTATAGTTTCGTTTTTAATTTCATAATACACCTTTCCACTTTATCTTATTTTACAAAAAAATGAAGTAAAACCAAAATTTTTACAAGTTTTCATTTGATTCTACTATAATATAGTACTCGTTACTAGAGATAATTCGCAAATTGTAGGATTTCTTCTCTATTCATCGATGAGGATAGTTCTTTACTAGACAAAAAAAGAGACTGCCCTTTTGGGAGTCTCTTCTCTATTAAACGTTCGGTGTCAATTCTTTTCCATTATTACGCAATGCTTCTGGTATATAGACGCAGAAAGGTTCACTTTGAAGATAATCCCCTGTAACTGCATAAGTCCTTGATCTCGACCCTCCGCATACATTGCGAAACTCACAAACACCGCATTTCCCTTTATATAAATCTGGATTACGAAGTTCTTTTAAAACAGGAGCTTCGCGGTAAATTTCTGCTAACTTCTTCTCTCTAACATTTCCAACGACTATTGGTAATAACCCACTTGGCATTACATCCCCAGTATGTGAAACAAAAATAAATCCATTGCCATCGTTGACACCTTTAGGTGCACGTTTTAAACCATCGATTAGATATGCCGTATCTGTTATTGAGTCTTCATAACGTATATCGGCCTTATCAATGAGCTTCTCACGGTGCTTTTGTTGGATAACCACTCTACGGTAGTGTTGAGCTGCTGTTGTTTTAATATCATACGGAGCAGTTTTTCCTAACTCATAAAGCCAACGGAATACTTTTTCATGTTCAGCAGGGGTTAAACAATCGTCCATCTGCCCTCTACCTGTAGGAACCAGAAGAAAGATGTACCACATCACTGCTTTTAATTCACCTACTAATTCCGCCATCTTTTCTAATGAGTCGTAATTATAACGCGAAATAACAGTATTTATTTGCAGTGGCATATTTAATTCATTTAAATACTTTATTTTTTCAACTGTAAGATCGAACGATCCAGGAGTTCCGCGAAAATGATCATGAATTTCTGGTGTAGGTCCATCTAGGCTTATTCCCCAACGTGATAAACCAACACTTTTTGCTTTTTCCATTGCTTCTTTTGTTACATTTGGAGTTGCACTAGGTGTCATTGACACACGCATTCCTTTTTTTACTGCATATTCAGCTAAATCAAAAAGATCTTCACGCATCATACAGTCACCACCCGTAAAAACAAGCATCGGATTATTCATGTCATAAATTTCATCAATTAACTTAATTCCTTCCTCATGACTAAGCTCATTTGGATGAGGTTGTGTTTGCGCATCTGCTCGACAGTGAACGCATTTTAACTGACAGGCGCGAGTAACCTCCCATATTACAATAAACGGATTTTCATTATAATCAATGGTCGTACCAATCCCGCCTGGATGTCCTTCCGGGTGTCCTTTCCCATGTGGATGTCCTCCAATGGGCTTTCTTTGTTCCATTTCATTCAACATTTTTATCACCAAACTTTACGTTATTTTTTAAAGATGTTATTCGGTCTAAAAAGCATGTTATTATTTTATTTACGGGTAATCCTTATAAATAAAGATTATTACTTCCTCAACCTAATAACTGTGAAAAAAATCACAGAAAAAACTCATATTCAGAACTAAGTACCTTAAACACATGATATATGTAGGTTTATAGGTTTCGAACATTTCATGAACATTTAAAAAAGAAGGAATAGAAACGTATATACATACGTTCTTTCCCTTCTTTTCTATCTATATTATAGAATTTACAAAATTTTGAGGAGAGTAAGATAGTCCTTTGCAGAACCAATATCATAACGTTTGCCTTGTATATTTATTCCAAAACATTCTTCTTCTACTAAGAGAGCCTTTATCGCATCTGTTAACTGAATTTCTCCTCCAACACCTTTTTCTACTTTGTCTAAGTAAGTAAAAATTGAAGGGTTAAATATATAGCGACCAGTCACAGCTAAATTAGAAGGTGGCGAGCTTTTAGGTTTCTCAACGATGTCTAAAATCTTATAGTGAAGGTCACTAATTTTTTCTTCTTTAACAACTCCGTAGTTTTTCAAGTACTCAGGTAAGACTTCTTGTAAACCAATTATCGAAGAGTTGGACTCTTGGTAAGCATCCACTAGTTGTTCAAGTGCTCCAGCATTTGAACATAGAAAGATATCGTCTGGAAGTAACACTGCAAAAGGTTCATTACCCACAAAACGCTTTCCTAAGGCTACAGCATCCCCTAATCCCTCAGAGTACGGTTGGCGTACAAATTGAATATGAACATTTGGGAACGGTACTTCTTCGATTAAGTGCTGTTTATTGTTTTTCTCTAGAAAGGTTTCCAATTCAAGGGATCTATCAAAATAATCTAAAATCATATTCTTATTTCGAGATACAACAATTAATATTTCTTCAATCCCAGCCCGAGCGGCCTCTTCAACAATATAATGAATAGCAGGTCTACCATTAATCGGAAACATTTCTTTGGGTATTACTTTTGTTATTGGCAAATTCCTGGTACCATAACCTGCTGCTGGAATAATTGCCTTTCTAATTTTCTTCATCATTTGCATTCCACCCCCTTTATCACAACCACTATATAAATTATTCGTTTCTGAAGTTGCCTGTAACTTGTCCAATATAAATTGGACTTTGTGTATATCAATTTTCAAAGGTAATTTTACTAGACAAATCTTTCTATTAGACAAAGATACTGTCAATACCTTACTAAATCTCATAAGATGTAAAAACAATTAGTAAGGAGTGAATTCTTTGAATATTGTAAGTACTAGCAACGATCAGTATTCTCAGCATTTAGGAGTAATGCTACAGTCTTTGTTTGAGAACACAATCAATAAAGAACAACTTAACATATTTATCATTGATGGAGGAATTTCAGAGAAAAATAAAAAGAGACTCAATATGGTTGCAAACAAGTATTCAAAGGAAATTACATTTCTAAGACCAAACCTAGAAATTACTAAAGATCTTCCAGAAAATTCAACAATTGGCTATATTACAAATGAAACGTACTATAGAATTATCTTACCTAAACTATTAGGTAAACGTACTAAGAAAGTTTTATATATTGACTGCGATGTTATCATTACTGGTGATATTGGTGAATTATGGAATACTGATCTTAAGCAACATGTTGTTGCAGCTGTGGATGAGTCCTGTTCATATAATACACGGAGAAAAAGAAGGTTAAAAAAAGAACTCGGGTTGAGTAAAAAGTCTCCTTACTTTAATGCTGGAGTTTTGTTGTTGAATTTTAAAAAATGGAGAAAAGAAAAAGTATCAGAACAACTTATTAACTATTTAAGTGATCATCCCAACTTAACCTTAATGGATCAAGATGCATTAAATGTTGTTCTAAATAAAGAGTGGTTGCAACTTGACTACAAATGGAATTATACACCCACCCATTGGGATGCCTCCATTGAGGTAAAACCTGTAATTATCCATTTTGCAGGATGGAAGAAACCTTGGAATTCTGAAGTTCGTTATAAAGATGAATACTTTAAGTACTTGCAAACATCTTTATGGAATGAGAGTGAAAATCTATGAAACCCAAAGTTTCGGTAATAGTACCCGTATACAACACGGAAAAATATTTAGAAAAATGTATAGAGTCGTTGGTAAACCAAACCTTAGAAAATATCGAGATCATTATCATCAATGACGGTTCTACTGATAATTCTCAACGTATCATAGATCGGTTACAGGAGAAATATCCGTCTAAAATAATTACGCTATATACCGAAAACAAAGGACCTGGTAATGCCAGAAATTACGGGATAAAAATGGCAAGAGCCCGTTATGTAGGCTTTGCTGATTCTGACGATTTCGTCGATCAGGAGATGTTTAAGAAATTATATAAACTGGCTAAACAAGGACATGACTTCATAATGTGTGATTATGTCGAGATTAAAAATACTCGAAAGAAGGTTTATAAGGGCTTCCGTGGGAAGCAATTGGATCAAAAGCAAGCGGTTATGCACATTACAAAAGCTGCATTTTCTTGGAATAAGTTAATAAAAAAAAGCTTGTTTAAATCAACCCTCTATCCAGACGGTTGGTATGAAGATCTCGCAACAATTCCCTTATTATTAACAAATGCAAAGTCTCCAGCTTATCTCAATAAGCCTCTCTATTACTATAATATCCGTAGTGGTTCTATTACGAAAAGTAACGATCTAAAAACGTTAGGCGTTATACAAGCTTGGAAGAGACTACTTACAGAGGGAAATCCACGTTATCAACAAGAGTTAGAATATGCAGTAGCTAAAAACATTTATTCTTTTCTAAAGTTTAAACCTGAATTTACCGAACAGTTTATGGATTTTGCTAAGAAACATAAAGACATCCTTTTAAAAAACACCTATTACAAAGAAGCGATCAAACGAGGAAAACTAAGAAATTTATTTACTAGTGACTGATTTTTCTCCCACCTCCTTGGGTGTCCGAATATCAAAGCTCGTTAAAACAGAAGCTGGAGGTAAACATGAAGGATACAACAAAAAGGAAGATTTGCTTTGCTGTACTTGTCCATGAAAATAAAGAACTCATCAAACAATTGATCTTAAACATTAATCATTATTGCCCTAACAGTTATGTAGTACTATATAACGGTGGTAAAAACTCAAATCTTTGCACTGATCTCAATGTCCCCGTTTGCCCAACTAGTAAACAATTGAAGTATGGGAACCTTGCCATGTATTTTGTTGAAACAATGGAATGGCTTGAAGAAATAGAACTTGAATATGATTATTTTATAAATATAGACTCAGATGCCTTATTTTTTCGTAAAGGTTTTGAGGAATTTATAGAAGAGCAAATGCAGGATGCTGATTATATGGCAGTTAAGTTAAGGATTCCTGATAAAAATTGGACTTGTGGAAAATCATTCATTAAAGAAAAGGATACATGGAAACCGTTTTTTTCCGTAAGTTCTTTTTTGGGAGTATTTAATGTTGGTCAAGTCATGAGCAAGGCGCTTGTTAAAGAGTTCGTAAACTATGAAAAAAAAGTAGAACTTAAAACCGCACTTACAGAAACAACTGTCTTTGGGATTGAAGAAATAGTTTTTGTAAACTTAGCAAATGAACTAGGATTTAAATTAAAAAATTATCCAGAAGAAGTAGGGCAAAGGTTAATTCGTTTTCGCCCATATTTTACTAAGAGTGAATTAATTGAGTGTATCCAATTAAATGAAGGGTGGTTAGTCCATCCAGTTAAGCGTAAATTAAATGACCCAGCAAGAAATTATATATATGATTTACAGTATGGAGAATAACAAACAGTGCAAAATACTAAATCAAAAAATACTAGTCAAACGTTTACCTTCTAAAACTTCAATAACATAGAGTAAAAAGGATGTCTCTAACGGTCTTTACCTTGATGACATCCCCTTTTTTCAACTCCCTAATAGCCCCTTATTAAGCAAACGATTAATTAGTTCTTCATTTACATGTAAGATCCTATTTAATTTGTCTTCAGATTTATTGTTTGTTGCAAACAGGATATTAAACAAGGCAACTTTAGCAATAACGATTGGTAAAATTGCTTTTTCTATGTCTATTAATTCTCCATAAGACCTTAAAAACAATCGTGTTTGCTTTAAATTTCCACCTATTACACGTTTGTTAAGATAATAGAGTACATAGGCAATGTCATATATTCGTTCACCTTGTTGAAAATAGTCGTAATCAAGAATAGCTGCTACTGAACCGTTAGCTTTATAAACCATATTCCAAGGGTGCCAGTCGTCATGGATGATTGTTTTAGGTAAGTCTTTCGGATTTATTCTTTCCCATTGTTTTTCAATAGATGAATACAGAGATACAATTTTAGAAACTGTCTTGCTAGGTAAAGCATTATTACCTATGGTTAATGTTTGAATTTTGTTAGTAAGATTTCTTAAATTCGGATAAATAAATACATCTGGTAAAGGTCCTTGTTCAAATGAAGCTAATGTTTGGTGAAATTTACTTAGCATCTTTGCATTTGCTTCGATTTGCTGTTTTAAGAACATAAATTTATGTCCTGCAACATAAGGATACACTTGAATAAATTTACCACCCTTTTTTGAATAGTAATCATTTCCCTGCGTTTTTATTGAACGAAGAACTGGTACCCCCACATTTTTTAGAGCTCGTAAAACATTTTCAAGATAAACGATTCGTTCCTTAGTAGTGTAGATTGATAAAGATCGAATAACATATTTTCCTTTTGCTGTTTGTACGAAGATAATCCCATTAATATTGCCATTATTAGGAGATCCAACTACTTTTATTAAGCGCCCTATTTGATGTTCCTCACAAATCATTTCAATATCTTTCCTTAAGATCCTATTGCCATTAGAATCAGTGTACACATTTTCATTTGGCATCATTTATCGCCTACTTTCCATTAGCTAGCCTTATACCATGTGAGAGTTTCTAAGATTAACATCGGCTTTTAAATTACGATCCATTCTCCTATTAAGTTTGGTTACTCCTGAATAGGTTTCTTCCACATGGATTTTTTAAGGTAGTTTAAATACTCTTTATAAAAAGGGTTATCAGTGTCCCAAGGTTTATCAGGTCCTGTAAAGTGAAGGATTGCAGCTTTATAAAGAGGAAGCCTTTTAGAATGGGCTTTTGTAAAATTCCATTTATCACCCAAACGAAGCCAACGATTGTGAAGAACTGCGTTTAAAGCATCCTGATCTAGTAAATTCAATTTATTAGGATTAGCCTCAATAAATTGAATTACTTCAGTAGAAATTCTTTTCTCTCTCCATCTTTTTAAATTCATAAACAATAAACCTGAATTAAAATAATATGCACTAGTAGGTAAGGATAGCCTGTTAATACGTTTATCTCTTTTCCTTTCTGAAAGGACTCTTGATTCATCTACTGCAGCTAGATCATAACCCTCTATTGAAATTTCCCATAACTTTGAAATATCATCTCTAACTATCATATCGCAATCTAGATATAACGCTCTGGAAATATCTTTACTTAGCACCTCAGGAATCAAAATACGGTAATAAGCCTCATGGCTAATATAGTTTTGTCCCCCCCTGCTTAACGGAAAGTTCTCAAACAATTGAACATTCATTTTAATAAACGTTACTGAGCCATTATACTTTTTGATTGCTCTTTCTAATTTCGCTTTAGTAACTTCAATAAGGTCGCCATAAAGTATAAAGATGTGTACAAAACTGTCATGTTTTCTATTCTTCAAAAGTGAGGTTAGCATCACTGCTAATGGTTCAGCATAGTTTTCGTTTGTTGCCGAGACAATGTACAAGTTACCACTCCTTCTGTCGGTCGTTCTTTTACTATATGTTTAAGAGCCTTGTCTGGATTGTATATATGTCTAACTATTATCGTTGCCATGATCTACTCTCTAGTGACTAGGGAAAAACCCCTCATTTTTACACACCTTCCATAAAGTACAAACATAAGTTGTAGTAGACATGTGAAAGGTGGTGTTGTAATCGTGTACGGTGTTCCAGCAACAGGAGGCGTAGCAGCCTTCCCTGGAATCGGCTTTGGCTTTGGTATCGCCATTGTAGTGATTGTCGTCATTTTATTATTTCTATTTGGGCTCATTTGGTTTTTAGGAACAGTGTTATAGACAGAAAAATAAGGCTTTCACAAAAGTGAAAGCCTTACTAACTACTTCTCTTGTAAATAATTTATTGCTTCATCTAAATCAGTAAACAAAGTCACAAACGATTCGAACTTAATAATTTTAAATACTTCAAGAATAGTTGACTGTATCCCGCCTATCACAATCTCTTTCTCTAGCTTTTTTGCTTTCATAACTGTATCCGCAATACATCCAAGAGCTGCACTGTTCATATAAATTGTCTTGCTTAAATCTAACAATAAATAATTACTATTGGAATTTAGCAATTTCTCTAATCCGCCTTTAAATTCATTGACATTCTTAACTGTTATTTCAATACTCGTTAATAAAACTTCAATACGATTGTCAATGTTCCTTTGAGAGAATTCTCCCATAAGTATTTCCACCCTTTCACATGTACGCCATTATTTTTTATCATTATATTTATTAGGTAAACTAAAGCTCAACATTGTTTACTATATTTTGACCCTAATAACGAATTATTTCAATTAGCTATTATTCCTATTTATGGAGGCTTAAATAAAAAAACCCGGAAGATCCGAGTTTTTATTCCACGTTCATCGTGTATTTTATCTTGTAAATTAATGCAAACGCTTGAGCACGATCTTGAACGTTTAACTTTTTGAAGATGTTTGTAATATGGTTTTTCACGGTATGAACACTTATATATAACTTTTCAGCTATTTCTTGATTATTAAAACCTTCTAGCACTAAAAATAATACTTCTTTTTCACGATTTGTTAACGCTAGTTGGTCAATAATAGGTTTAATATTTGCAATTTCATCGCTATACATCTGCTCATCAAGCATTTCTACTGAATTTTCGAGATTATCAGCATCGCTATAGGATTTAATTCCTATATTAAGATCTAATTTAGTCCTACTAAGTACACCTTGAACAAGATCACGTAAATCTAGTAAAAATTCGAAATCATCTATTCCATATTCTTTTTTAACCTTAAAAACGAGCAGTCCTTCTAGGTCTGTATGATACTCCCTGATTGGTAGTCCAATTAAAATTGCGGTAGGTAACACCATTTCAAAGTAGAGTTTATCTTTGGGCTGTTCTAATTTAGTCTGATAATTAAGAAAAAAATCTTTCAAATCGTTTGTCTTAACGGCTAAGGCTCTAGTAATTACGTTCAGTTTGCCTTCTAATTGATAGACAACACCAATATCATCTGAATGAGCATATTCTCTTATAATATCTAGCACGTGTAATATTGCCTCTAAACTAGACTTACCTTGCTTAACGATGACTTCTAACAGCTCTTTTAGCATTAGTAGTTGCTTATTTAAAACGTCCACCCTACTATTTCTACTAGAGATATAAAGCTTCTTGGATAAACGATTAGCCAAAAGAGAGCCGTGATGAATATAGTGATCTAATGTCCTCGTACGCTTATTTAAACCAATAAAAATAAGTCCAAAATTATTAGACTGGTATACTATAGGTATACATATTAATTGTAGTATATCTACTCCACGTTTTTTGAAAAATAGGTTTCTAGGATCTTTTGTTATGTCCTTCCAGTATTTACTTTCATTTAATGTGACAGCTTGCCCTAAAAAGCTCTCACCAATAAAAAAAGTTACCCCGTTTAGTCTTTCGGCATTTTGACCTTTAGAAAAAATAATCTCATATTTTTCATTGTTCATTGGTTTAGCAAAACCAAATAGGTCAAACCCCAACTGAAATTGGTTTTCAGCCACTCTTTTGTTAAAAATATAGTAGACTTCATCAAGAATTTCCGGGAGATGCCCTTCACTAATTGAAGGACATTGATCAATTTGATTATTAATTTGAAACAATTTCGCTTCTAATTCATTCCTATATTGTAATAACAAAATCTCATTAGATACGACTGCAAAATGGTGTAATTGTTTTAAAACTTGTTTTAGTAAACATTCATCAACAACTTTAACCTCTTTTAATTCTTCCATCTCCACAGAGTTTTCAAGTATCAACTTCTTAGTATCCGCACAATCTACAAACGGGCCACAAAAAATATAGTACTTATTTGACAATCCGCTGAGCTCCATTGGCGTAATAATAAACCTCATACCAACATAGATAGAGGTAGTCCCCTCAAAAATAATAGAATCCTCAATATGTAAATAAGGATTTAAAATACTGCGAATGTCTTCTGAGGATTTAGCTCTCTCAGCCATTATCTTTATCGAAAGTGGGGTGGTATACGAAGGGTTTGTAACAAGGTTTCCTAAGCTATCAGTAATAATTACCGATAGTCCTAACAATTGTGAATAATCATCTTGTAAGTCTTGCAATAAGCTAGGGAAATTTATTCATACTCATGTCCCTCCTAGTACTGTTGATTTAAATTCTAGAGAATAATAATTAAAATAGCAATGGTTGAAAAAGGTAATATTGAATACTCTCTAGAGCCAGAAGGTCATGACACATTTAAGGATTATCTCCAATTTTTACGAAAAAAGCTGAAACACCTTCCTTCTTTGGAAAATGCTTCAGCTACAATTCTACTTACTCACGCTTACTTCTTGTTTCCTTTTTGCTTCTAATCTACGGCGATGCAGGATCGGTTCAGTATAACCACTTGGCTGCCGAACACCTTCAAACACTAACTCACAGGCTGCTTGAAAGGCAATTGAATTTTGATAATCCGCTGACATTGGACAATAATTTGGATCATCTAGATTTTGTTCGTCGACTACGCTAGCCATTCTTTCTAACGTTTCCATCACTTGCTCCGTGGAGCAAATCCCGTGATGTAGCCAATTTGCCAAATGCTGGCTAGATATACGAAGAGTTGCTCTATCTTCCATCAGACCAATATTATTAATATCCGGTACTTTCGAGCAACCAATTCCTTGTTCTACCCATCTTACAACATACCCGAGAATACCTTGAGCATTATTATTAAGCTCTTGTTGAATTTCTTCAGCACTCCAGTTGCCAGTATTATCTACCGGAAATGTTAGGATTTCCGTACGGAGGTTATCTATCTCAGTTTTAAAAGAATCATGAATTTTCGCTACATTTAATTCGTGATAATGAAGGGCATGTAACGTCGCTGCAGTCGGTGAAGGTACCCAGGCAGTGTTTGCACCTGCTTTAAGATGACCAATCTTTTGCTTAACCATTTCTGCCATTAAGTCAGGCATTGCCCACATACCTTTGCCTATTTGTGCACGACCAGGTAAACCTGCGTTAATTCCAACGACAACGTTTGCAACCTCATACGCTTTTAACCACTTAGATGATCTCATATCATTTTTGCGTATCATCGGTCCCGCTTCCATAGACGTATGAATTTCATCTCCCGTTCGGTCTAGGAAACCGGTATTTATAAAGACAAGACGGTCTTTTACTTTATTGATACAATTCTTCAAATTTAAAGTGGTTCTTCGTTCTTCGTCCATGACACCAATCTTTAATGTGTTTCTTTTTAGTTCAAGTAGATCTTCAATGCAGTTAAATAATTGATTGGCAAATTCCACCTCGTCAGAACCATGCATCTTTGGTTTCACAATATAAACTGAGCCCTTCTTAGAGTTCAGATAATTACCCGTTCCTAACAAATCGTGCTTAGCTATTAAACCTGATATAACACCATCCATAATACCCTCTGGTATTTCTTTTTCATCGCCATATAGAATTGCCTCGGATGTCATTAAGTGACCAACATTTCTAGCTAACAGTAAAGAACGACCCCGTAAAGAGAATTCCGAACCCGAACAGTCCCTATAGGTTTTATCTTCATTTAAACGACGTACTATCGTTTTCTCACCTTTTTGAAAGGTTGCTGTTAAGTTTCCTTTCATTAAGCCCAACCAATTATTGTATACCTCTACTTTATCCATAGCATCTACTGCTGCGACAGAATCCTCAAAATCCATGATTGTTGTTAGAGCAGACTCCAACACAATATCTTTTACACCAGCTTTATCACTTGCTCCAATAGGGTGGTTATAGTCGATGCAAATTTCAAAATGTAGATTGTTATTCTTAAACAATAATGTTTCGGGTTTTTCCATTATTCCTTGGTAACCTAAAAATTGCTTCGGCTCAGCTAAAAGGGTTGTACTTCCGTCTATAAAATGTGCTTCTAAATAATTGTTGGCTACAGAGTAGGTAACAACATCTTTATGGCTACCAATTTGTAGAGGAATTGTAGTATCGAGGAATTCTTTCGCCATTGAAATCACTCTCTGACCTCGCAAAGGGTTATAGCTACTCCCCCTCTCCATCCCATCTTCATCACCTATTACATCCGTACCATAAAAGGCATCATAAAGACTTCCCCAGCGTGCATTTGCTGCATTAATCGCATACCTAGCATTATTCACAGGAACTACCAACTGTGGACCTGCTTGTCGCACAATTTCATCATCAACATTCTCAGTTCTAATTGTAAAATCCTCTACAACTGGTTCTAGATATCCAATCTTTTCTAAAAAGGATGTATACTCTTCTGTACGAAAATGATCTCTATGTTCCCTATGCCACTCATTAAGTTTATGTTGCAACTCCTCACGCTTCTTTAAGAGACGCTCATTTTCTGGTGCTAGTTCTTCGATTAAGGTTTGAAACCCGCTCCAAAATTTATCAACCGAAAGACCTGTACCTGGAATTGCTTGCTGATTGACAAATTCCGCCAAGACAGACGCAACCATAAGATCTCCATATTTTACATAATTCTCCATTAAGATAATCCCCCTTTTGATTGTTGATAGATAACAGTTTAATCTGTATTATAACACAACTTTACCATTAATTACTAAGTATTTTCAATAATTATTTTTCTTATAAAGAATGTTTTAAAAAAAGAAGTCACAATTTCATGTGACTTCTCCTTTAAAGTTCCTTTATTAAGGTTTCTAACATCCCGTAAGTCACTTCCCCTCTAATTACGTGAGCAATTCTACCATTGGAATCAATTATATATGTATAGGGAATACTTTGAATGTTATATGAGGATGCAACAACTCCTCTACGATTAACCTGATCAATAGGTTGATCAATAAAGGTAGGAAAGTTCACTTTAAATTCATTCATAAACTCTTCGACTCCATTTTCATCACGCTCATGTGTGGCAAGGTTGACACCTAATACAACAACACCTTGATTTTTATAATCTTCGTGTAAGCGGATTAAGTCAGGCATTTCCTTTCGACAAGGTGGACACCATGAAGCCCATAAGTTTAAGACAACAATTTCTCCTCTATATGAAGAAAGTGAGGCTTGCTCTCCTGTTTCCCAAAGCGGTAGAGTGAAATCCGGAGCGAGCATACCTTTTTCAGCTCCTACCTTTGGTGATTGGTTTGTTACAACAGCATAAGAAATGAAACCAATAGCTACTATAAGTACAACTAAACTAATTATTCTTTGTCTTAACACACAATAACCTCCTTTACAATCCTACTATATCGTATAAATTGGTGAAAACAAAAGAGAAGCTTTACAATATTTCAAAAAAAACAGATGACTTAATGAATAAGTCATCTTCATAAACATGATTTATTTTTTCTTGTCTAACATTTTTGCGATTGTATTAAAGTTGACTTGCTCAGTGTTATTAATAATTGTATTTACCAGGCGATCTTCGGTTTCCTTATTAACAGGTTTGTTTGCAATTTGCCCAACCTGTTTAATAATTTGCCTTACTGTTGCCTCATCTTTAAAATTCGCATTTTGAATGGAATTTACTAACTTTAATACTTCTCCCATATTAACACCAGTTTTTTTCTGAATATTGTCAAATAACGGATTATTACTCACAGCAGTTACCTCCCTTTTATCATAACCTAGAGAACTATAGGCTTTTTAAAAATTTTCATAGTACCACTATATGTAAAAACTAAAGAAAGGTTAATTACTTGTACTGAAAAAGAAAGAATTGAGGAAAACGCCTTTTTAAGTCTTAAGAACAAAATATTTGGCATGATTAGTGTCCAATTTTTATACGAATATAGGTAAGAAGGAAATTTCTCTAAGTAACTATTTAAAAACCTCCAATAATAAGTAATCATTTCACAATTTATAGGCATTCACATACCTTATTACTATCATTAAAAAGAAAAAGGACGGATTTGTATGCCTGCAATTGTTGGAGCAATAAAAATAAATGCCATGGGTTCTAGTGCGGTGTTTAATATAGGCGATGTATTCACTATATCGCCTGTTAGTTCAGCAAAAACATTTGCTGGCGCTGGATCGTTTAATACAGGCGATAATTTAAATGTGCGAAACGAGCATAGTACAACAAATACGTATGATAAAGATTTTGCTGATGGAAATATCAGTACAATCCTTTAGGTTAGGGGTATCTATATGAACTTCTATATTAACCAAACAATTCAAATTAACAATTTTAGAGTTGATAGTGTCTCAAACTCGTCTGTCTTACAAATTGGAAGCGCGGGGATGATTAGATCATTGTCTAATCTTTACAATACAGGGGGATTTACCGAACCAGGTCCCCTTCCTGCACAACTTTGGGAAGTTGGAAGCGGAGAACCAACAACTCCATTAATCCCTCTTGTACCACCAGCGCCAGTTACACCAACGTTACTTTAGTTATTAATTTAGAAAAGTATGGGATAGGAGGAATTTTATGTACTACAACTATGACTTTATAACATCAATTCAACAGTTATATCAATATTTAGAAGTACAACAAAGAAAGATTGATCATTTAGAACTATTGATAGAAGATCTCAAAGCAAATATAGAGACGATGAGGAAGGAAAATTCCGGTAAAGTCGAACGTATCGAATATAAATTTGATCAGTTAAAAGTAGAACGATTAGAGGGAACTCTAAATATTGGTATCACACCGACTGGTGGCATTGAACCAACTTCCATAGAAGATTTTACAGTTAGTCGAAACAGTGTTAATTTACCAGCAACAGCACAGCAAAATCCATTTCTATTTGAAAATGTAAAAAATGCCGTATTCCAGTACTTAAATAACGATTGTTATGACGTCATGGCTGCTATAGAGCAACAGTATAATAACCATTTAGAAACTTCCTACCGTAATTTCATTATTGATGACGTACGTAAACAAATTGAACCGCGGATCCATTACTATTTACGAGGATTAAATACAGTAGAAGCTGATGAGCTAGGTTTAAAAGAAATAGAACAGACGACTATTACCAAGATTACAAATGATATAAATAAAACTATTGAACAGTTTATTAAACACTTGCCTCAGAAAGGAGAGTAAAACTATGAACTTTACCGTTGTTAACCACGATATTTCTGTAGGTGATATTAAAATTAGAGGTGTTGCCTCTTCCTCAATTTTTTTAATAGGTGATACAAACAACATTTCATTGTCATCCGTTTTTGATACCCCACCTGAATCTTTAATTATCGGCCCATTCGTACCCCTTATTTTGGAAGATGAATAGGATTGTTATTGTATGCATAGAACATCTGTAGTCAGTAGCACGCTTTTACGAAACTTGGGTTTAAGCTCTGTATTTCAAATTGGGGACTCAGTTCAAATTACACCTCAAAATTGGGCTTTAGCAGTACAAAGACAAGTGGAATTTTTTTATGGTAAAGAAGGAAACTTTGAAGCATATCGTATTTTCACCATCACTCTACCTCACTTACCCGTTACCGAACAAGTTTTAATAAATCGATTTAACCAATCGAGCTTTATCAAAGCAAAACACATACAAATAACAAGTGTTTCGGGATCTAGTGTATACCATATCGGTTCTACACAAAATATCCAAGCAGAATCAAGAATTAAGCATATAAGGCAAATTGAAAGGGTTCGTGAGGAATTATAATAGGATTGTAACCTAACTAAATTCATCACATACACTATGTATTAATACGGATGAAAAAAGGTGTGTTTATATGCCTGCAATTGTTGGAGGACCTTTCAAGATTAATGAAAACGGTGGAGTCATTAATTTTGGCGATACGCTCAACATATCGCCAAAGAGTGTTTCTAAATCTGTTTCTGGTTCAGGTGGTGGTAACTCTGGTGACTTCACAATTGTTAACAATGGACTTAATATGAATAATGTCTTAGACCCAGATGTAGTTGACCAAAATCAAGCTGGTAATGTGTAAATGATAGGGTTTCTCTAAGACTCTATCATTTACACATTGTATTATCTAAAGGTGGTGATCCCATGGACCGTGAACTAATGGAATGGATGAAGCCGTTCCAAAAAACTTTTGATCAAAATTTCTTCAAAAGTTTTCACCATCTCTTTGACAATAGTCAAGAACAAAATAAGGAAGTAAAAGTAAATCTGTACGAGGGAATTAATGAAATTCTATGTGTAGTCTTCTTGCCGGGGATTAAAGATGTAGATACAATTTCATTGAAGGTCCAAGGAAATATCGTTAGTGTAGGTGGCTATTTTAATATAGAATTTGAGAACTTTCGATCAACACAACAGGAATTTGAAAATGCTAACTTCAAACGGGTCATTGAATTACCATATACTGTACGAGAAGATAAAGTAGACGCTGAGTATAAACATGGATTATTAATCATTCATCTTTACCGACTTCTAACTGGTCAGCATCAAGAAAATCGTATTCCAATCAAAAATTTAGAAGATTAAAAAACCCTTACAAATTGTAAGGGTTTTGATTGTTATGTATGGTGACCCGTATTGGACTTGAACCAACGACCCCTTGCCTGTCAAGCAAGTGCTCTCCCACTGAGCTAACGAGTCAAATAAGTTATATTCATCATATAACTTACCCATGATTTTGTCAAGTTTGTTGTCGGAAAAGCAGTACGAAGACTGCTTTTCCTGACTATTCATCATACGTGTAGCGAACTACATATTTCTGTTCTGCTAGCTTGCGGATTTCTACCCAAGGTGGCAGTTCATATCCACCACGCCAATTTTCCTCAAGTTTTGCCTTTAGGCAACTAGCTTGAAATTTAGATTGAAATATTTGTTTCCAGTAAATCCATCGAGTGGCCTTCATATGTGTATCTCTCCCCAATAAAGATATACATATTATTTCCAATACGCTAATTTTTATCATAGCATATCATAGCATCTTGAGACTGAAGTTAGCCAATTCTCTCTTCAGAATCTCGTCTATTAATCTCATCTTCTCTAAGTTTTTCCTGACGATCACGTAGACGATGAGCAAGTCGACTTGAGGCATTCGCAGCAACACTACAAATCAGGTCATCTAAAAAGGTATTAACTTGACTACCTTTTTTATCTAGCTCTTTAATAATTCCTGTCTTTTCTTTATCTAAAAAACCAAAAGTTGTTACTGCAATACTCCCATAACCAAAAACACTTCCAAGGGCAATCGTTTCATCTACCCCAAAAAGCCCTTCATCCATTGCCACAATTGATTGGAGTGGTTCTGAAAGCATCCCTTTCTCTGCTAGCTTATCTAGCTCAACACCTACTAAAATAGCATGTTGGATTTCACGCTTTTCTAATACTCTATCAACACTTTCGATACATTCCTCGATTGTCAATGTTTCCGTATATTGAATTTGCATTTTATAGACAATCTCTGCAATATCAATCATTTCTACACCACGTTCTTTTAGTAAGTCTCTAGCTGCCTTTTCAACAATATGACAATGTACTGGTTCAACATATTTCATTTAGAGCCCTCCTTTAAGAAAGAATACCTTTATTCTACCACAGATCCAGTTTTTCTTCATTTGTTGTAAGTCAGAGCTTAAGTTTCGTTTTCAAAAGATAAAAATGGTATATTATTATCATATTGAACTAGTTGAGCTAACAGGAGGGTTTGTTTGTGACGTTGAAAGGGAAAATTATTGATGACTATATAGATAGTCGTTTTTTGCAGGAAAAAATACATTTGAAAGTTTATCTACCTGGGAATTTTTCAACACTTTATACGTATCAATTAGTAATCGCCCAAGACGGAGATGATTACCTTCAGAAAGGAAAACTGGCTACTCTCACCGACGTACTTCTAGAGGAAAAACAAATACAAAATTGTATTGTGGTGATGATCCCATACCATTCAATTGAAGACCGATATAATAAATACTCTCCTAATGGCTCTAAAAACAAGGAATACATCCGCTTTTTAGCTGAAGAGGTTATACCTCACATTGAGAGAAAATATCATACATTTGAGCTTGCCAACGGAAGAACTCTACTTGGTGACTCACTTGCAGCAACAGTAAGCATACACGCTGCGCTAGAATATCCACATACTTTTGGACAGGTCATTGCTCAATCACCATATATTGATCAGAAAACGCTAGACGCTCTAAGTTCATTTACTAAGCCTGAGCTTCTCCGTTTCTACCATACGATTGGGATCCATGAAACAGAAGTAGTGACAACAAAGGGCGCTACAAAAGACTTCTTAACTCCTAATCGAAATTTTTATCAGTTAGCAAAAGAAAAAGGAATTGAGGTCATGTACGAAGAATTTAATGGAGACCACACTTGGACGTACTGGCAACAAGATTTAGGTAAAGCACTCATATCAATGCTAAAATAAATGATTTCTAGGAGGAATGTAAATGAAATACGGAGTAGCAATCTTTCCATCAAAGCAACTACAGGATAAGGCAAATTCATTGCGGGCACGTTATGACTCCCACTACGCGCTAATTCCACCTCATATCACCCTAAAAGAAGCGTTTGAAACAGAAGATGCGAAAACGTTAATTGGTGAAATAAAAAAAATTGTTAAGGAAGTTAACCCGTTCACATTGCATGTATTTAAATATAGTGCGTTTAACCCTATGAATAATACAATTTATATGGGTGTCCAAGAATCCGAGGAACTTATTTCTCTTCAGAAGAAACTAAATACAGGGGTACTTGAGCAAGAACAAGCGTATCAATTTGTACCACATATCACGGTTGGTCAAGATCTTGAAGATGACGAGTTTCATGATGTGTTAGGAAGACTGCGTATGGAGTCAATTAATCACGAAGAAATCTGTGACCGTATACAACTTCTTTATCAATTAGACAATGGTTCTTGGACAGTATATGAAACTTTTCTGTTAGGAAAGGATAGTTAATAATGAAAGTTGTAAAAGTAGCAAACACAACTCAATTAGAAGACGCATACTCTGTTAGGGTTAAAGTTTTCGTTGAAGAACAACAAGTTCCTCCAGAAGAAGAAATTGATCAGTTTGAGGATATAGCAACACATTTCGTCATATATGACGATGGAAAGCCAATAGGTGCTGGTCGCTTACGTGAACTTGATGGCTTTGGGAAAGTTGAACGTATCTGTATTGATAACGATTACCGCTCTAAGGGTATTGGTAAGATCCTAATGGAAGCTATTGAAGCTGAAGGAAAATCCGTTGGATTACATTCATTCAAGTTGAATGCCCAGGTCCAAGCAATTGAGTTTTATCGTAAACTTGGCTATGAAGTATACTCAGAAGAGTTCCTGGATGCAGGCATTCCACATGTTACAATGATAAAAAAAGGAAATGATAATTAATGAACCCTAAAACGATTAAGCTTAATGCTTATCGTTTTTTTTATTAAGAGATTTTTACGTTCCCTGAAAAACCATTTAAATTTCATGCATGATTTTTACAGTTTTCCTAATAATAAACGAAACATGATATGGATGAAATATAGTTTATATCCTCTTTATGAAAGGGTTTTATTACCATGAATAAAAGGAAAATTATCATTTTTTCGGTTTCATTTGGGAACGGTCATAATCAGGTTTCCAAAGTCCTTCTTAGCCATTTACGAACAAAAAATTTCGAGGTTGAGATTATTGATACGTTTGACGCAATCAATAAGCTTTTTCACAAGGTTGTATTGGATAATTATTTACGATTACTAAGGTATCGGCCAAGTGTTTGGGGAAAACTGTATCAATACTCTGAAGAAAATCCTAATTCAATTTTCTTAAAACAATTTAATGCATTTCTCACAAATAAGCTTTTTCAAATATTACAGGAAAAAGAAGCCGATACAATCATCACAACGCACCCAATAGCAACAACAATGTTAGCAAATGTAATCCGAAAGAAACAACTTCCTCTAAAGCTTTATGCATTATTAACGGACTTTGCTGTTCATCCAATGTCGGTTCACAATGAAGTTGATGGTTATTTTATTGCATCTGAACACTTACGTTATTATTCAAATGTCTACAAACAAAATGCACAGCTTTTTTATTCGACAGGCATACCGACACCTAGAGAAGACATAGATCAATACTCAAAGCAAGAATTACGAAGAAGACTTCATTTAGATGAAAATCTGAAAACGGTGTTAGTAGCAGGTGGTGGAGTTGGCCTTGCCAAATTCACTAAAATTCTCTCAGGATTAGAATCTTATAATGAACAGCTTCAGATTATCTGTGTGACTGGTGAAAACCGCCGTGCTAAAGGAAAAATGGATAAGCTTAAAAGTAAACATAAGTTACGAATATTAGGATTTACTAATCTGTTTATGGAATATTTAAAAGCAAGTGATGTCATTATCTCAAAAGCTGGGGGAGTCACGATGTCAGAGGCACTGGTTTGTGAAACTCCAGTATTAATCTTTCAACCTTTGCCAGGGCAAGAAGAACAGAACAGTCAATTTCTAATGAATTACGGGGCAGCTATTAAAGCAGAGATCGTTGAAGAAATCCCGGTACTATTAGAACGAATTATTTTTAATCCTCACTATCATAGTATAATGACCGAAAATGCAAAAAAACTAAAAATATCTAATTCTGCAAAGCAAATTTCTGAAATTATTTACAATGATACTTTTATAAGGCAACGTACAAATGCTTAAAAAAATCTAGAGGGGGAAAAGCCACCCTCTAGATTTCCAAATCAATATACATCCCTTTTCCTGTAATTTCACTGTAAAGCGTTCTGGACAGCTCTTTATGGTTGGGACTTTTCTTTGTGTGAGTTGAGCTTACGTACTTTCTATTCTGATCTGCTAGTAAGCTATAAAATGAACCTTTAGCAACAGGTGCTACTGGCACGATTCCTTCACTCACTTGATATTTACGTAATCCGTACTGAATTGATTGGTCATCTCGAACAGGTGGTATATACCCCAGACTCATCCCTCCAATTCCCTATCTAGCGTTGTTTAGTTAGTTGTAAACTTTCCTTTTATTTGTATGCTCGCTTACCTTACATGTTTCCCCTTTTTTTGATATAGTAGTTACTTACTAGTTTTTAAGTTTAATGGAGGTTTTCAATGTTCATCGCCTTATTTAAGGAAAAACTAATTAACTTAACAAAAATAGACCGTGCTGATTTTCAGAAATACTTTCTAGCAAGTCAAAGGGGGGAAATTACTTGTCCCTGTTGTCGCCAGCATGTCAGACTGAAAATTAGTATTCTTCAACCACCTAGATTCATTCATCCCTCGCAAATGTTTAATTGCGAAGAAAGTATTTCAGCTTTAGAAACCAAGACCGATTTATTCGAACAACCAAAAAACGTTGGAAGTTTTACCCTCCCAATGAAACGTGAAATAAATGGTGGGGTTGCAACACTACAAAAGCCATTAATTGATTGTTGGAAAGAACCATATGTTGTAAAAAGCATTCCTTCATTCATCCCTCAAACCAATGTTACTAAGAGGCAAGACGCATATATGGTAGATGAAAGTCAATGGACAGCCGTTTCAACTACTGAGGGACCATTACTAGTATTGGCAGGAGCAGGAAGTGGCAAAACTCGGGTGTTGACAACGCGAACAGCATATATGATGACGGAAAAGAAAATTCCTGCAAATCGGTTGCTCTTGGTTACTTTCACTTCAAAGGCAGCAAGAGAAATGAAACAACGAATGCATCTAATAAAAAGCGTTACAAAACAGGACTTGAATACCTTGGTTGTAGGGACGTTTCATAGCATCTTTTACAAAATGCTTATGCATCACCAAAGTTCTCAGTGGCAACCGAATAAACTTTTGAAATGGGACTGGCAGCGTGAGCAAATCATTAAAGAGGCCACGAAAGACCTAGGAATAGATGATAAAGAATTCGCCTTCGATCAAGCATTATCACAGATAAGCTATTGGAAAAACCAACTCCTAAACCCTTCTATTATAGAGGTCGAAACTGAATGGGAAGAAAATGTAAGGTTGATCTATGAGCGTTATGAACTCTCAAAAAGTAGCTCTCAATATTTTGATTTTGATGATATGTTGGTGGGATGTTATCAACTATTAGTGGAAAATCAAGGCTTGCTTGAGAAGTATCAAGAAAGGTTTTCTTATATTCTAGTAGACGAATTCCAAGACATTAATAAAGTTCAATATAGCATTATTTCACTACTTGCAAACAAATCTAAAAATCTTTGTGTCGTTGGTGATGATGACCAGTCCATCTATAGTTTTAGAGGAAGTGACCCATCTTACATACTGAATTTCAAAGATGACTTCCCAACTGCAAAAACAGTATCCCTAAATTGTAATTATCGATCGAATCATTCAATCGTATCCAGCGGAAAAAACATTATTTCGCATAATAAAACTAGGAAAGATAAGCAAATCATTGCTGCCCGTGATAGCTCCCTTCGGCCTATTCAATTTTTCCCCTATGATGAGGAAGAAGAAGCAACGATGATTGTAGCTGATATAAAAGAGAAAATAGAAAATGGTGCAAAGCCTCGGGATTTTGCTATTCTATTTCGAACTAACTCTTCTTCAAGGGCTATGTTTGAAAGGCTTGTTTCTTCAAGCCTACCTTTTAGTGTAGAGTTTGATGGTGAGTCATTTTATTTACGACGAACCGTTCGAAAAGCTCTTGCTTATCTTAGACTTAGCTTTCATCCGGACGATCAAGACTCAATTAAAGAGTTATTAGGGGCTTTGTTTATAAAGCAATCAAGTTTACGGGACTTAAAAGCAATGTCAATTTTACACGATTGTTCCCTATTAGAAGCTTTAGAAAAACTGACTGATATACAACCTTTTCAACAGAAAAAGTTAAAAAAAATGATCCCACTCTTCAAACAGTTACGAAATTTTGCCCCAAAAGAAGCGCTTGAATGGATTGAGAAAGAAATGGGGTTAAATGACTATATTAAAAAGCATGGGAATGAAGGAAATGTGATCGACAAAGGTTCTGATGATTTACGTGATTTAAAGGTAGCTGCTTCTAGTCATGAAAGAATTACTGATTTCCTCCAACACGTAGACCATATGATTTTAAAAGCAAAAGAGTACAAAGCACAAAGCGAGTCCGATAATTGCATTCAATTGCTTACCGTTCATCGCGCCAAAGGCTTAGAATTTCAGACAGTTTACATTCTGAATGTGGTAGAAGGTGGCTTTCCGCACGATTACTCCTTAGAATCACTTCGAGAAGGTAATTTTGGTCCTTTGGAAGAAGAACGAAGACTAATGTATGTTGCAGTTACTAGGGCAATGGAACATTTATATGTCTCAATCCCTCAGAAAAGACGGGGAAAAAAAGCAAACCCTTCTCGCTTTGTACGTGAAATGAATACCATTAGATCTTAATAATTACATAAAAAAGGGAAACCCTCGCTAAACTTCGGCTTTCCCTTTTTTTAATACCTTACTTCTTGTCATTGTTCAGTGATTCTTCTTCTAATGTCTTTTCAGCTGGTCTTCTTCTCATAAACATTAGATTATCCCAGGCTGCAAACGGATGAACTTCTTGATTTTCGATTTGTTCTTCTTTAACTTCTTCTACCTTCGGTTCCACCTGATCAACTTTTCTAATTTTTTTCTTTTTCATGATGCTCCTCCTCAATATTTCTTGTGTGTATGTTTGTTATTAACAGCATTTTTAGGAAACACTGTGCCTATATTAACCTATGCCCTCTTAATGACTTTGTGTGGGCATTTGTCCTATTAGACTTTTGCCTCGAAATTTAAAATAATAGGTCTCTATTATACACATTTTACATATAGTCCCATATTCTAATATAAAGTTAAATTCAGAGGTGAGAATTATGGCTAAACAAAAAAAGGTTACTCCTATAGGTCCAACTAGAAAGAAACCTGTTACAAGTGGTTCTCAAGTCCATGTGGTCTCCTCAGGTTTTAAATCAAAGAAAGCCCCTAGTGGTTGTGGTTCTTGTGGAAAAAGGAAGTTAAAATAAATAAAAACAGTGAGATCGGGACTTCCAATCTCACTGTTATTGTTCTATTCTTCTTTATTTTGCTGTTTTAGTGTGCGTAAAAACCAAGAGTCCGCTGCGTCAGTTTCTCTATTTAATTGAAGCGAGTTTTTTCTTGGTTTAAAAAGACTGGTTTCCTCCTCCAACTCTTCAACCTTATGACGAAGTCTGACTACTTCTTCCTCTTGATTATCTAACGTGTCTCTTAGGCTTGCGTTCTCGGTCTGTAGCAATTCAGTTTCTTCCTGTAATATTTTGTTTTCAGCTAAAAGTTCATTAACTTTATTTTGTAAATCAGTATACGTTTCTTCATATCGAGATTTCTTTCCTTCTATTCGTTGAACAGTTTCCTCAAGTTCCAACTTCTGTTGCTGTAACTGATTAACTTCTTCATTTTTGTGCTTGATAATCTCCTTTAACTGATCAAATTGGTTATAGTGATAATTATTTTGGTAACTATCTACTTGCTGCTTATAGCGAGAAAGTTCCGCTTGCAGATGAATTATTCTTTGTTTTAATTGAACCGGATCCAATTTACGTATTGACTTCGTACGATTGTCAACTGTCACTTTCTCCCTCCTCTCCTTGTTTAATATCCTCTCTTATCATATATATGTTCCATTTGCCCATTTTTGTATTTATTTTTTGAAAAGACCATTTTTATATCTCAACATTTGCACAATTTTAATCCAAATACATAGTATGAATTAGTCAAGTATTACTACCTATTTTTGAAAGGAGCCAACCGTATATGTCTAAAGAAAAAGAAAGACTGTGTATTCGCGTTGATAAGGTATATGATTGGGTAACAAGAGAAATTCATAAGGACTTTTGCTTTGAAGGAGTAGAAGGCTTAGCTAAATTAGGTTTTTCTAATGATGGATACCCTGGAGTTGATCCATGTGAATTCTTCGGCCCAGATGCAACGTTAGAAGTTAAGTGCTTCCCTACCGACTCTGAAGGCAACAAAATTGATGTCGACGATATTAAAGTTACTCAAGTAGGAGAGCGCCAAGATGTCTTTGTTGACGAACTTGACACAACATTACAATTAGTGCGTCTTAAAACTACTGGCTACTTCGTTATTCAAGTAACAGGGATTGATTGTGGAAAGGTTCTTGGGGTACTAACTTCTCAACCAATATCTTTCTGCATCATCGATAAGTATTTACTATGTGCACCAGAAGGTACAAAAATTAACGCACATGTATATTACTTTGAGTGTGAAGGAACATTGTCTTGTGAAAACGGAGAATTTGAACAATTAGCATTAACACTTCTTCTATGCCAATCAGTTCAAGTTGAAGCCGAGGTTAAAATTGAAATCGAGGGGCGTATCTGCAAACCTCGTGAAGAGATCATTGCACCTATCTCTGTATGTCCGGATATTACATTCCCACCACAATGTCCTGAGGTATTCCCTCCAAAACACAAATGTTAAGCTAATTTCAACAAAAGTAAGCTAGATTATAAAATCTAGCTTACTTTTTTGTTATTTTACGATCTATTAAATACAAACAAATGTAGTTGCATACATATTTACAAGGTGATTAAGAAAGGGCGTGCAAAGCTTTTGAAAAAAACTAATCAAGAAACTAGAAAAACTAATTATTCAGAAGTTAGACAAAAACTAATTTACTACCAGTCAGAAGCCGCAAAATATAAATTTTTATGTGATAAATATGAATACCTAATTTCACAAGCTTTACTAAGTAAAAATATTGAAGAACAAAAGCCTCAGGAAGTAGAAAAAGATCCTATTTCGGATGTTACCTCTTATTTTAATCATTCATTTATACAAGATAAGGAAACGAATCAACATTTTATCTACGGAAGCTTTATTGTTACGAATAGTGGCGAAACAACCTTAACAAATCCAATTATTTGTTTAAAAGTGAATGAACCTAGGCAAACGATTGTAGGTGGAAAGATTGGGGAAGTCAGTGGAGCGAGCAACAAGGTTTTAAGCGCTTTTGAGGAATGGTCATACCTTCACGAAGATTGGCGACATAAATGGCTAGAGAAAGGAGAACTTTGGTTAAAACCAAAACAAACTACAGAACTACCCCCAGGTGAGAAACTTATTTTTTCAGGGTTTGATATTAAATTTAAAGAAAACCATTCATTAAAACAAGTGATTGTTGAAGCGTTTTGTTATTTTGAACAACTGTCATCGGGCAGAAAATCGTTGAACAGTATCTCATTAACGTTTTAAACAATAACCAGTATCCTCCATAATGGTACCATTCCTTCAACAATTTCATATTCTATTGGATGACAACGGTATTGGAGGGATTTATTTGAATGATATTCCGCTAGTTAGTATTATCATTCCCTGTTACAACTACGGAAAATATGTAGAAGAAGCCATTTCGTCCGCCAAAAATCAAACATATCAGAATGTGGAGATAATCCTTGTGAACGATGCTTCTACCGATCCCCTTACAAAGAATGTTTTAAAAAAAGTTGAAGGCGACACTTCTGTTACGGTTATCCACCATGAAGTAAATAAGGGATTACCAGCTGCAAGAAATACAGCGATTAATACATCATCAGGAAAATATATACTGCCACTAGATGCTGATGATACCATTGAGTCAACTATTGTTGAAAAAACAATGAAAATCCTCGAGGAAACAACAGACGTTGGTTTTGTATCAGTAGGTATGAGGTATTTTGGTGATGTGAATTTTGTCCATGTTCCACCACCAATTAATTTTTACAAATTACTATATCACAATAATGTGTCAGTCACATCCTTATTTAGAAAAATTGCCTGGGAACAAGTGGGCGGCTATAATGAAAGCTTAACAGAAGGTTATGAGGATTGGGAATTTTGGATTAACCTAGCGAAGCATGGCTGGAGATGTTCCTGTGTAGAAGAACCACTTTTCAATTACCGTAAACACGGTAACAGTATGATTACAGAATCTAAAAAAAAGCACCACTACATCTACAATCAAATTAAGAATATTCACAGGGACTTATACCTCCCAACGAAGCTTTCTCAGATGAAATATCAGTGGAGGGTTACAAAAATGAAAGAACCTCGCTTAAAATATTCAAATAAATCTTTTCGTTTCCAAGATAATTATCAATCTAAATAATTATTACAAAAGGTCACCTTTATGGTGACCTTTCCTTTTAGTCAGAATATTTAGCTACAATTGTTTCAATTATTGCTGCAACACCAGCAATTGCTAAGACAAGAATAAGAGATCCAGTAATAGGAAAATAATGGTATGTTATAACTAAAAAGAGTGAGGACCACACTCCTACACACCAGTAACAACTTAACAATTCCCCGATCCAGAATTTCAAACCTTCTCCTTTAATGTGTAGATACGTTTCAACTGTTCCATCTTCATTTTTTTCTTCTACTATCTCGTGAAACGGTTTTCTGAGAAAACCTGTAATTGTGTCAAATACAATTAATCTGGTAAGTCGAAAAGAAGCAAAACATAGGATCATAAACTCAAAAAATGAAATAGAGCTCACGGTGGATACCACCTTTTAAGATTTGGTCTGTAAACCAAGTTTATTAGAATTAGTACTACTATGTGAGTGACATGTACATATACATATAGTAAGAAATGCATCTAGTACAAACAAATACCCAACTAACTATTAAAGTTACATACAAAAATAAGACTAAATAGGTGATGAAAATGAAGGAAAATAAAATTGTAAAAAAAAATTATGCACAAGCTCTGTTACACCTGCAACAATCTTTGAATGTATGCATCGACTCTATCCAACAAGTTATTAACTCGATTGAAAGTACTCCGTTACCTAATAAACAGAGTCAAATTAATGTTCAAGAATCAGTAACTGATACTGTTTCAACTTTACTAGAAGTGCAAGGACTGACTCAAGGGAAAATTCAACGTTTAATTAATCAAACGGACATAAATGTTCACCTTATTGAAAATAGTACTAAAAATCCAATCAATAAAAGAACAGAACAAGTAATTCATATGAACAAATTTCACCTAAAGCGAGAAAATCAATATCGGATGATTATTACCCGTAATAGTGCCGAACCAACACCTCCTTGGACTGCAAAGAAATTATCGAACACTCTGGCTAAGGAAAAATATACTTCATCTAACTTTTAAATAATATGTTTATTGTAAGATGTCCTATAACTTTCCCAAGATAATCATAGAGGAAGTTGATGAGCAACTTCCTTTATACATAGGAGATATTATTTAAACTAAGCATCTCAAAAAAAGACGAGAAATGTGTAATTCACATTTCCCGTCTTTTTTTAATTTTTCATTAAACCTATTGTACTATAGCCTCCATCAACATGAAGGATCTCACCTGTTATTCCACGTGACAAATCACTCATTAAAAATAACGCTGTATCACCAACCTCTTCTTGTGTTACAGCTCTACGAAGTGGTGCATTTGTTTCGAATTCTTTCATAACTTCATTAAAGTCGGAAATTCCCTTGGCAGCTAAGGTACGAATTGGTCCAGCTGAGATGGCATTAACACGAATACCGTCTTTTCCTAGATCATTTGCTAAATATCTTACACTAGCATCAAGTGCAGCCTTTGCTACTCCCATAACATTGTAATTCTTAACCACTTTCTCTCCACCCAAATATGTTAAGGTTACAATACTACCACCTTCAGTCATTAATTCTCGCGCTTCCTTTACAACTGCAGTTAATGAATATGCACTAATGTTTTGCGCTAATAAAAATCCTTCACGGGTAGTCGTCAAATACTCACCAATTAGTTCTTCCTTGTTAGCAAATGCAATACAATGAGCAATTCCATGGATAGTCCCTACTTCTTCTTTAATTGTTTGAAATGTTTTAGAAATTTCCTCATCACTTGATATATCACATGGAAGAACGAGGAAATCTTTCCTATCAAGAGTTTCTGCTAGATCTCTAACATTCTTTTCAAGTCTTTCCCCAGCATATGTAAATATTAATCTAGCTCCTGCTTTAGATAAGGATTGAGCAATCCCCCAGGCAATACTTCTCTTATTAGCAACACCCATAATAACAAACGTTCGATTTTCTAACGATAAATTCATCGGAAAAATCCTCCTTCAAAATATATAACAGTAGTTATTAGTACTTGGTACTAATAATTATAGCATGTACCAATTAATAAGCAAAGAATTTTCTCAATATAGATACCTATTTCCTCGGGAATAAATAAAAAAAGGATAAGTCTACATACAACTTATCCTTTACTCGTCTTAATATTTCGTTTTACATAGTGGCAATGAGGACATTCATAAATTACATTTTGATTAGATTGAGCAGTTAGTACGTGCTCAATCTCTTCTTCTTTGCTACATCTTGGACAAATGATTACTAAATCCATAGAACTTCACCTCACACCCTAGTTTCTCCGGCTCTTAGTTTTCATATTCTCTGTCTGGAAGAACTGTTTTAGGTAGCGAAGTACCTCTAGTGCCACGTAAATCTATATTTTCATTTTCTTCAGGAAACAAAATGATAAAGCTTTCTTGAGATACTTTGGATATTTCCCTTGGAAGCTTCTCTAAATAAGGATGCCAAGCAATAGTACCACGACGGGCACTAATTACTAGAATTAAATCATCATTTTTTAATTGTTGAAAGTAATCCCGTTCCAAATCTTTCCATTTGTATATTCTCTCATAGTGAATCGGTATATCTGGTTTCTGGTCATTTATTAACTTTTTGTAATGGTTTTGATCTCCCTTTATAACAAGGCAGACTATGACGGCACCTATCTGACTTGCCATTCTTTTTATAGTTTGAATCGACTGAATAAATCCAGGTTTCCGATAAACCATTGGTGGTAGGATAAGAATCATACGCTTCGTAGTATTTAGTGGATGTGTTAACTTTGTAACCAGCATCATTTGATTCGTTTGTTCTAATACTTGATCTATCACACCTCCTAAAATACGCTGTGGTGTGGATAGCTTACCATTCCACCCAACAATAATCATAGAGATTCTTGTATCCGTTACTGCTCGAATAATACCAGAAGAAGGATTATGGTCTACTCTTGTTAATAAACGGATTGGTATATCTGCTCCAGAAGCGTACATGACTGCATGACCAAGCATTCTTTCAGCCTCAGCAACTTTAGCTTCCTCCCCTCCACCATTTCCTCTAACGACGGATATAGGATATAAAGGCTCTGCTGAAGTCGGGGTTTTGAGAATAAAAGCTAAATCTAACAATGACTCTATTGTCTTTGGATTGGCCAAAGGTATTAAAATTCGTTCTGGAGCAGCGCTTTGTTGATAAGGCTGTGCCATCTCATACTGAGCAATTTTACGACTGTATTTTTCGACCATGTATGGGCCGATTAAACAAGTAACCAAGATCATAATAATTACCCCATTAACTATTGCTAAAGAAAATAGACCTAATTCATACCCCACCAAGGTTGCAGCTAGAGTTGCAGCTGCTTGAGGAATAGTCAAGCCATACATTACTTTTATTTCATCATTAGAGTATTGATAGATTTTACCTGCTATCCAGGCCGCTAACGATTTCCCCATATTGACTAGTGCAACAATCGAGAAGGCAAACACTAGTGCCAATGGCTCTTCAATTAATACTCGAAAATCCACTAGCATACCAACAGACAACAAAAAAAACGGAATAAACAATGCGTTCCCTACAAACTTAATTCGATTCATTAATGGGCCTTGCTCAAAGATTAAACGGTTTAATGCTAGCCCAGCCAAAAAAGCACCAATAATCGGCTGAACACCTGCAATTGTTGCTATGTAAGCACAGACAAATAAAACGGACATTACGAATAAGTACTCCATTGAGCTATGACTCGTAACACTTCGAAAAAAGAACTTGCCAATCATTGGAACTAGAAATAATACGAAACACACATAAAGAGTTAGAGAAACTCCTAGATTTAACCAAAATAAGATTGAAATATCTCCTTGTTTCAATCCTGCAATTACTGCTAACACTAAAAGAGCTAGCGTATCCGTTAAAATTAAACCACCTACGGCTGTAGTTACTGCTTTATTCTTAGATACCCCGAGTCGACTTGCAATAGGATATGCAAGTAATGTATGAGATCCTAGTATTGAACCCAATAAAATTGCAGCTGGCAAAGAATATTCCAGTAGAAATCCTAGAATGGTTCCAAAAATAAAAGGAATGGTAAAAGAAAGTAACCCAAAAATAACGCTACGATTTCGGTACTTTTTGAAACCGTCCAAATCTATTTCCAAACCTGCAATAAATATAATATAAAGAAGACCAACAGTACCTAAGAGAATAATTGTTGGATCACGATCTAATATGCCTAATCCATTTGGACCAACAATAATTCCAGCAATAATTAAACCGATAATCCCAGGTATTCTTAATTTGCTCATAATAATAGGGGCAATTAAAAAGATAACCATCGCTAAGGCAAAGATTAGCACTGGATCTGTAACCGGTAAATCAAACAATATGTCACACACCTTTATTCTTTGTTTTAATCAGAAAAATATCTTACAATCATAAAAGAACCTACTATTGATGTCAATTGATACCAAACTAGGCTAATTATTTATATACCTTATTCTTACCTTATGATAAAGCATGTAGTTATTATCACTAATCTAAACAAAAGTATAGGTTCTATTTAAGTCTGATATGCTATAAATGGAAACTGCATAAAATTACGTAAAGAAAGAGTGGTCAATATGTATGATGTTATTGGTGATATACATGGCTGTTATGACGAGTTTGTAGAACTTACGAAAACACTAGGGTATGATTGGTCCAATGGGTTTCCTGTTCATCCCAATGGTCGAAAGCTAGCTTTCGTAGGAGACTTAACAGATCGTGGTCCTTCCTCCATTAAAGTCATAGAAATCATTTCAACGATTGTAAAAAAAGACTTAGCTTTATATACACCTGGAAATCACTGTGACAAACTGTATCGCTATTTTCTAGGTAGAAAGGTTCAAGAAACACATGGATTAGAAACAACCGTTGCTGAACTAAAAGCACTCTCAAAAGAAAAATACGGAAAAATACGGTCTATGTACATGGAGTTGTATGAAAATGCTCCACTTTATTTAACTCTAGACGAAAAAAAGCTAGTCATTGCACATGCTGGTATTCGGTCTGATTATATTGGTCGAACAGATAACAAAGTCAAAACTTTCGTATTGTATGGTGACATTACTGGAGAGAAACATCCGGATGGCTCGCCGATTCGACGTGATTGGGCAAAGAAATATACAGAAAAGAACTCTTTTATTGTCTACGGGCACACACCTGTAAAAGAACCCCGAATGATTAATCATACAATTAATATTGATACAGGATGTGTATTTGGTGGGAAATTAACGGCTTTCCGATATCCTGAAAAAGAAACGGTATCTATTGACTCAAGACAACCTTATGTTCAAGAAAAATTTCGGGATTTCGAAGATTAGAGGTGACTGGCTTTTCCACTAGCTTAACTTTGTTTTAAATATTCGCCGTCATATACTTACGAACATAAAATTACGCTTCTGAAAGGTAAAGGTAAAACTAATGATGAAAATGAAAACTGCATTTCTCTTACTACTTTTACTACTCGTTCTTAGCGGTTGCGGGAATGAAGTAAATATTACGCCAAACACCAAAGAAAGTAAGATAATTATTGACGAAGAGAGGTCCTTAATTAATTTCTATGTGCTATTAGAAAACGAAAACCGCCATAAGGTCGGACCACTCTACGCAAAATTTATTATTTATGATGAGACATTACAAGCAGCCCTTGGCTCAGAAGTGATCGATTTTACATACGAGGATGGAAAGAAACAGCCATTTTCTATTGATGGTAGGAAAAGCTACTTTATTTCTGAGTCTTTTTTATATGATGCAGAACTCGATAATGAAGAATTAATTAATATGGTTGAAGTTGTCATTAGTGATGAAAATGAAATGGAAATCCTACAATTTTTAATCCCAAATATAGAGAAATACGAAGCTCCATAAAGGGGCTTCGTTATTTTTATTTAATCAAATTTCCCATGTCTTCTGGTGGATGAACAGTAAAATGTAACTCTTCTTGATTGATTGGGTGAAAAAACTGTAATTGATAACTGTGGAGGGCTTGCCGAGATAGTTTTGTTACTTTTCCTCCATAAAGGTCATCACCTACTAATGGGTGACCTATATATGCCATATGAACACGTATTTGATGAGTTCTCCCTGTTTCTAAGGAGAGCTTTACGACTGTCTCCTCCTTTAACGTCCTAACCACCTCATAATGTGTTACAGCCATCTGACCATCGATGCGAACTTCTCGTTCAATAATGCTATCGTCTTTCCTGCCAATTGGCTCATTAATTGTTCCATTTTTATTTACCAAATGCCCATGTACAATTGCAAGATACGTTCTTTTTACTTTTCCTTTTTTTTGCTGCTGTGACATTAAGTCATGGGCATAGCGATGCTTTGCTACGACGAGAAGACCTGAAGTATCGCGGTCAAGGCGGTTAACTGCATGAAACGTACAAGGGATTTTATGTAACTCATAATAAAAAAGTACTCCATTGGCCAAGGATCTATTTGGGTGATAGATAGAAGGAATAGTAGGTAAATTCGCCTGTTTATTTATAACCAGTAAATGGTCATCCTCATAGACGATATCCAAAGGAATTTCGATAGGTTGTAAGCCTTCACTTCGCTCCTCTGGAGGAAAAATGACCGTAACCATATCACCCATATTTACGACCGCTCGGACAGTAACATTCTCTCCATTTAATAGTATTGAACCTCTTTGTTTTAGGTCTGTTAATCCTTGACGAGAAATTTTTTGTTCATTTCTTAGGTACTCTCTCAATAGCTTTTGATTGTAAGCTTCCGGCACGGTCCAGTGGAGTATTATGTTCTGCATGATGTAACCCTCTTACCCATTAATAAACGACTCTTTCACACGTTTCCAAAATGGAAATGGGCGAAATCGAGCAAATCTAATTTTCTCCTCTGCAACACGACACTGAATAGACTTCACACTTTTTTCGACCATAGACAAATGGTCAATGGTAATATGAAAATCGACATCATTCAATGGCTTTAACAAGCATGTATGATGTTGTGGCAATACAAGAGGAGATCCTATTGTACGGTATACACGATTATTAATTGATGCCATTTCTGATATTTGAATTGAAGCTAATGATGGGTGCAAGATCGCTCCACCTAACGCTTTATTATAAGCCGTACTCCCTGATGGTGTTGAGATACATAAACCATCACCACGAAATGTTTCAAATAACTCGCCTTTAATTTCTAAGTCCATGACAAGAGAACCTACAACACTTTTTACTGAACATTCATTAAGTGCTAGGTAACGTTCTGATTTTGCGGAATTATTATGTCTAACAATTACTTCTAGAAGTGGATACTCAACAATCTTAAATGGTGTTTTAGCAATATGAATAACAAGGCGTTCTACTTCCTCAGGCTTCCAATCTGCATAGAAACCAAGGTGCCCTGTATGAACACCAACAAATGACGTATCATTTAAACGATGAGTATATTGATGAAAGGCATAAAGAAGTGTTCCGTCACCACCAACTGTGATAACAATATCTGGCTCAGTGCTATCATAAGATAAATTGAATTCTAATAAGTAATTCTTAATCTTTTGCATAAGGGCATTAGACGTCTCATCACCCCGTGAGATTACCGCAAACTTCATTCCTTGGACAACTCCCTAATGAAAATATGAATTATGAATTATGAATTGTGAAGGATGTTTAGAATTTGCTTGGAGCGGAGCCTAAGCTGAAGTTTGTCATTCATAATTCATAATTCTCTTGATTTCTCTGTTCTTCTTCTTTTTTTCTGAATATTACTTGTGCCTCTAATACTTCACCACGAATTTGTGACATTTCTTCATCTAATCGAAAAGCTGCTTCAGCTGCACGTTGTAATCGGTCGATGATTTTCTCAGGTATTTCACCACTATATTTATATAATAGAGAATGTTCAATAGTCGCCCAAAAATTCATTGCTAATGTCTTTATCTGAATTTCGACAAGAATTTTCTTTTCTCCATCGATGGTTTGTACCGGATATTTAATCACTAAATGGTAAGCACGATACCCACTTCTTTTTTTATTAGCGATATAATCACGTTCTTCAATGATTTCAAAATCTTTTCTCATTCTGATTAGTTTTACAACTGCATCAATATCTTCGACGAACTGACACATCACCCTTACTCCTGCCAAATCTTGCATCCTCGATTCAAGCTCTTCGATAGGAATATTCTTTCGTTTTGCCTTATCCAAAATACTTGATTTCGGTTTCACTCTTCCCGTGACAAATTCAATCGGGGTATGTTTTGTAGTAGACATATTGTACTGTTTACGAACACCCCTTAATTTTATTTTTATTTCCTCAACCGCTTGTTGGTATGGTGCTAGAAAAACGTCCCAATTCATATCTTTCCCCCTATTACTATTGACCTTCACTCCAATACATTTAAGGGAGTTAAGCCATAGGAGCATCCTTTGCGGAGCTAAGATTTTATTGTATTATTTAATCTTGAAAATATCACTAACCGCTTGTACCATGTTATCGCCATAATTACTATTTTCCTCAATATTCGATATAAGATATTCTAACTCTTCGTGGAACTCTGTTAAATGCACTTTCGTTTTTTCATCTATGTAAATGTTCAAAGGCAACTTTTGTCTATACGATTTCTCCAAGTTAACCCAAATTTCTCTCGGAAAGCTTACATAAATAAACTCATCCTCAACATCGAGTAAGTATATAAAAGCTACATTTTCGGAATCCGCTAACATCCTACCCTCGGGTGTTATTTTTGAATTTTTAAGTAGCTCATTTTCCTCCAATAATACGTTTACATCAGCTTCCCCAATGTTCAAATCTACAACTACAAGTTTTTGTGCCATTATTGTTCCTCCAATAAATAACTTTTTACGAAATAATCTTATCACAAAATCAAGAATTACTGTAATGAAGAACTATTAAAAGTCATGAAAAAATAGTATGATAAACAAGTAAAAAGACAAGCTACTATTTCTATTTTAGAAAAATCTTTATTAAAGAGGGTCATAATTTGAGTCAAGAAATTGAAATTGAATTTAAAAACCTAGTCTCTAAGTCTGATTTTCATGTATTATGCAAGAAGTTCTTCATAGATCAGTCGGCCTTTGTATCCCAAATAAACCACTATTTTGATTCGGATGATTTTTTGCTTAAATCTAATCATAGTGCTTTGCGAATTAGAGAAAAAAATAAGCAATATACACTAACACTTAAACAACCAAATGTAATTGGGTTACTAGAAACACACCAAAAACTCACTAGGGAAGAGGCTACATCTGCTTTTAAAGGAATTTTACCTCCTGGGTTAATTGCTGATCAACTACTTCTTTCGTTTAATATTGACATAGTCAAACTTAGGTACCTCGGATCATTAATTACTAATAGGGCCGAAATAGAGTATCATGGAGGAACTCTTGTTTTTGACCATAGTAAATACTTAGATACTGAGGATTTTGAGATAGAGTACGAAGTTAATGAAGAAGAAATTGGAAAAGAAATATTCGAAAATATCTTTCGAGAAAATAAAATATCTATCAAAAAAACCGATAATAAAATTAAACGTTTTTTCTTAAGGAAACAACAACTAGAAAATAAATAATTGAGGTGGTGTTCCTGTGAAGATTGCATCTTATCAGCATATGTTTCAACTTCAAGCAATCCGTAACCTACAAGGAAATAATAACCCATCTTCTTCCTCATTCGATTCAATACTCTCTAATTTGGTAGAAGAGAAATTACAAAATAATATCACAGAATTCATGAACAATATTAGTACTTTCAAGGATAAAGATGTCACAGACTTCTTTATGGATTTGAATTCACATAGATTGAACTTACAAGTAGACGCTCAACAAAGCCCATTACCTGCAACAATTTCCACACGAGCTGAGAAATACCGTGGGTATATTGAAGAAGCTGCAAGAAAATACAATGTCGATCCCAAGCTTATTTACTCGGTGATGAAGCATGAATCTAACTTTAATCAGAATGCCAAGAGTCACGCCGGAGCAATTGGATTAATGCAATTAATGCCTGCAACTGCTAGATGGCTAGACGTCAAAAATATTTTCGATCCGAAAGAAAATATTGAAGGTGGGACGAAATATTTACGACAGATGTTAGATAGATATAACGGGGATATAAATTTAGCGCTTGCTGCATATAACGCTGGACCAGGAAATGTTGATAAGTATGGTGGGATTCCACCTTTTAAAGAAACTAGGAATTATGTTCCAAAAGTCCTAAATAGTTATTATGCCTAGTAAAGTTACTTGTGATGAATTGTTTTCATCACAAGTTTTTTTATTTTCATCACATACTATAGATGTAAACTTTCAATTCACATTGCAGAATAACTCTCTTACTTAAGCTGATTATTTGCGATTGAGTATTCACCTTGCTAAAATAAGGCTACATACTTTTAAAGGAGACCTATGACCTATAATGAATTCTCAGTCAGATAATATTCCCTACTATGCTCTTGGTGGAAAAGATATATTAGAAAAGCTTGTAGACACTTTTTATGGCAAAGTGCAAGTTCACCCGTTACTCTCTCCAATTTTTCCTGACGACTTAACGGAAACGGCTAGAGTACAAAAACAATTTTTAACACAGTTTCTCGGAGGGCCTAATCTATATACAGAAGAGCATGGACATCCCATGCTTAGAGCAAGGCATATGCCTTTCCCGATTACGCTGGAAAGAGCACAAGCTTGGCTTGAATGTATGAGTGAAGCTATGGACGAAATTGAGCTTGAAGGCCCAATACGTGATTATTTCTTCGAGCGCTTAACACAAACTGCCTATCATATGGTTAATAGCTAAAAACTGAAAGGAGGGATCTAGTTGTCTACTAACGACTCTAATTCCATTTGTAATGATGAGTTAGGATTATGCGGTTTTGAAGAGCCTAATCTCAATCAATCAGAAACAACTAAAAAGCCATTAGAAATTTATACATTTATAGATCCCCTCTGTCCAGAATGTTGGGCATTCGAACCAATTCTAAAAAAACTACAAATGCATTACTGCAAATACTTTAAAATTCGCTATATTATCGGTGGAAAATTGCAATGTTGTAATGAAAAACGTACACATAAAGACATGGCTGTTGCTTGGGAGAAAACAGCTAGTA
The DNA here is from genome assembly GCF_004116265.1 of Anaerobacillus alkaliphilus. Lineage (NCBI taxonomy): Bacteria > Bacillati > Bacillota > Bacilli > Caryophanales > Bacillaceae > Anaerobacillus > Anaerobacillus alkaliphilus. Next base: position 549,550 of record NZ_QOUX01000046.1, read on the forward strand.
GAACTGGTATGTCTTGTGATGGTGATATTTGGTTAGAAAATCCTATTTCTACTCCTTTTGCAGCTTCAATTGCGGTTAAAGCTGCTGAGTTACAAGGAAAACAATTAGGTATTAAGTACCTTAGGAAATTACGAGAACTTCTTTTTCTAGACAAGCAAAATATTTCTAAAGAAGAGGTTTTGATTGAATGTGCGCAAAGTATTAGTGGTTTGGACATGACTGAATTTAAAAATGATTTACATTCCGATGGTGCTATTAAAGCATTACAATGCGATTTAAAAACGACAAAAGAAATGAATGTCGAGCTCTTTCCTACTATCGTAGTTTTTAATGACAACATTGACGAAGAAGGATTAATGGTTACGGGGCTTTACGATTATGATGTCTATGTCAAGGTTTTAGAAGAAATGCTCGGTGAAAAACCAGAGTCTTCACCAACTGTTTATCTTGAGGACTTTCTCAAACATCATAGGTTTGTTGCAACAAAAGAAATTGCAGTAGTCTATGATCTATCAATTGAAGAAGTAGAAAAAGAAATGAAAAAGCTTGTGTTACGTCAAATTGTTGAGCGTGTTCCAGTAAAATATGGTACCTTTTGGCGCTATCTCAGTAAATAATTACACAGGACAAATGCAAAAAAGGCTTGGTTGGGGAGACCTAGCCTTTTTTGCTGTTTTTACAATATAAATCATGCAAACAACTAAGGGATTTAAATAAAGGGATTTTTCGTGAATTTACTTCACATGAACCTAGGGGGAGTTATGTGATCTACTTCACATATACAATTTATCAATTTCTTTTTCGAAATGCAAGAAGTTTGTGAACAATTTCACAAAAATGACATGTTTTATTCTCAGTTGGAATAAGTTGTCCCTCTCTATCATAATAGTATTATAAAATACCCTAAGATAGGAGGACAAATCATGTATCATGGAATGTTTTTAATTGGCCTTCTCTTCATCTTTGTGACTTTCTTAATCTTTGTCATAAGTTTAATGAAGTTATTTCCCATTTGGCTATCTGCCCCTCTATTTTTTGTATCGATTATATTTACCGTCCACTGTTTTAATGAGAAAAGGCGTTTTAGAGGTTTCTCTTAGATAATAAAGAGGCTGAAGTAAACTACTTCAGCCTCTAATTTTATTCCTCAAACAACAATTGTTCCATTTCGGATAATGTTTTTTCAAAAACTGCTAAGGATTCCTTAATAGGGTCAGCACTTGTCATATCAACACCTGCACGCTTTAGAACTTCAATCGGATAATCCGAACTTCCTGACTTTAAGAAGTCAATATAGCGAGCTACTGCCGGCTCTCCTTCTTCAAGAATTTGCTTAGATAATGCAGTTGCTGCACTATAACCTGTCGCATATTGATATACATAGAAGTTGTAGTAGAAGTGAGGAATTCTTGCCCACTCTAAGCCAACCTCCTCATCAATGACAATATCTTCACCAAAGTACTTCTTATTTAGTTCATAATAAGTAGCTGTTAACAACTCTGGAGTTAAAGGTTCCCCGTTAGCTGCTTTTTCGTGAATAAGTTTTTCAAATTCAGCAAACATTGTTTGACGGAACACTGTTCCTCTAAATCCTTCAAGAAAATGATTTAAAAGGTATAGTTTTTTCTTTTTATCATCAGTTACCTTTAATAAATAATCGTTTAGTAACGCTTCATTACATGTTGAAGCTACTTCTGCCACGAAAATAGAATAACCAGAATAGTGATAAGGTTGAGTCTTTCTTGAATAGTAGCTATGAACAGAATGGCCAAACTCATGTGCTAATGTAAATAGATTATTCACGTTATCCTGCCAGTTCATTAAAATGTAAGGCATTGTTCCATATGTACCAGATGAGTATGCCCCACTACGCTTCCCTACATTTTCTTCAATATCAACCCAACGCTTTTCAAAACCTTCTTTGATAATATTTACGTACTCTTCTCCAAGTGGTTCTACACCTTTCGTCACAAGTTCTTTAGCTTCCTCGTAAGGAATTTCCATTTTTACGTCTTTAACGATCGGAGTATACAAATCGTACATGTGGATCTCATCAAGATTTAGTGCTTTCTTACGAAGAGCCACATAACGATGTAGTAGATGTAAATGATCATTAATTGTATCAATTAACTGGTCATATACAACCTCAGGAATATTATTTTTATCTAATGCTGCTTTACGTGCTGATGGATAATTTCTAACCTTCGCGTTGAATAAGTTTTTCTTTACGTTCCCACCGAGCGTACTTGCTAATGTATTTTTGAACTTCCCATATGTTTCATAAACAGCTTTGAAAGCATCTTCCCTTACGCGACCGTCACTACTTTCTAAGAAACGAATATATCGACCATGTGTAATTTCCACATCTTCGCCATTCTCATCTTTAATTGTAGGAAATTTCAAATCAGCATTATTCAACATCCCAAACGTATTAGAAGGACTTTGTGTTACTTCACTAACTTGAGCAAGAATAGCTTCTTCTTTTTCAGATAAAACGTGCGGGCGTTGACGATTGGTTTCATCTAAGGCATGTTTATATAATTTTAAATCTTCATTCTCTGCAACAAATTCATTAATTTTTTCTTCCGGAATACTAAGCAATTCTGGAATAATAAAAGAAGAGTAGTTACTAAATTGCGTTGCAAGTGTTGATGCGCGATCGTTTAAACCTTGGTAGAAGGAATTTGTGGTATCTTGATCATTTTTTAAATGTGCGTATACATATAGCTTTCCAATACGCATGCTAAGCTCATTTTGATAAGATAGACATTCAAATAGTTTATCGCTACTCACACCTAACTGGCCTTTAAACTTTTGTAAATCAGGCATTTCTTCTTGTAACGATTTAAACTCAGTCTCCCAGTCCTCAGTTGTTGCAAAAATCGCTTCCACGTCCCATGTTCTTTCAACAGGGATTTGTTCACGCTTTGGTAGCTGTTTTGTCTTTAATTGTTCTGTCAAAATAAAGCACCTCCGTATTTCTATAACATAGTATCAAGAATAGTTTGCAGCTTTCTAAATGGCTGTTTTCGCAAAGTTTGTTGCTTTCGTAAAAATCCCAAAAGCCGGATTTTTACACAAAATACTTAGAATTCACAACTAATTTAGTAAGTATTGCTCTTTTCTTACATAATTTATTGACTGATACCTTCATCTAGAATACTTTTCCGATAATTTTGGGATAAGAAAGCAACAGTTTTTTTTTGCGACGAGTAACCGCAGGAGCATTGGTTACGAAAAGAGCCTTCTAAATAAAGCTTATTCCATATATATTGTTCGCTATGAAAAAGAATTAATCCTTTTTATAAATGAATTCCATAATTACCTTATCAACTTATATCAAACACTAATATAGTAATTATGTAATTCATTGAACAAAATAATATTACTACTCCCGAAATAAATTTGCTAATATTTCGCCTGAATGAAATACTCCATGACCTTTCGATCAGCCCTCGCTGCCTCTTCAAGATTTCTAGGAAAGTTAATCTCTTTAAGTATTCGATAGTGTTGATGGTCTGTGGTAAAGAGAAGATTTTCACTTACTAAAAATTTCAAATACTCATGAATAGCTTGCTGGCTTCTCTCATTATTTTCTAAAGGCAACAAGCGAATGTGAAAAATACCCTTTCTAACAAGTGTTTGAAATGCTCTAATCACAAGATTAACATGAATACTCTCACCTATATTTCTACTAAAAATAAAAACAATACTTATCCAACTTTGCCAAATATAAGTTGGTGTCTCAATAAAATGATGGTAAGGAACTGGAACACCAGCAGTAGGAGAAAATAACATGAAAGAAAGGCCTTTCTGAAGGAATAGTTTCCTTACAAATAGTTCTGCTGTACTACATTTAGGTGAATATATACGCCAATTTTGTTTTGTATTACTCCAAGTTACATAATCAAGAGCAGGCTTACCAGGCGTGAGGAATTCTTGAAAGGTACATTTATTTAGGGGAATGAATACTTGAGTAGTTGCTGTTCGAGAAGTAGATAGTGCTAGTAGATTTCTTAAGAATAGGAAGTTTTTACTCTGTGGACAAAATGAAATGATTTGCGGGAGTTGTATAGAAGATAAATTCGTATGAGCAAAAAGCCAATGAAAACTAGAAAGACGATACACGTTTCGATATGCTCGCTTTAATTGGTTGCTGCCTAATATCCAAACAGGAATGTAATTGTTTTTTTGATAGGTTTCCGTTCTTTTGTAGAAAATCTGCGGGGAGATGTTTGAACATTGAAATTCAATGACATAGGTCTTCTTATGTATAGTAACAAGTAAATCAGGGCGCTGTTTAATGTCTTTTAGATAAGGTTCTAATGAAACAGTAAGACCTTGATTAAAAAGCCAATCAAAGAGTAGTTTCTTTCCATCGAGGTGGGTCAATGTTTCCCCTTCCATTTCAACTGTACAGTTTAGGGCCTGTTTATGAGCAAAATGCCAAGCATGTTTAGAACCTAATTTTAATATTACTTCTTGTCCACATGCTGGACAAAAAAATGATTTCTCCCCTCGGAACTTCAGTAGTTCCTTCTTCTCGTACTGATGGGCTACTAAAGAAAATGGAGTTCCATCTTTTGTTAAAGCAACAAGCATATAATCCCTCCTAAGTAATTCTTATCTATTGTTTGAAGAGTAGAGTTTAGAAAATCAATAGATTGATTATCATGATCTAAACTCTACCCCCTTTACTATAATAGTGGTGACAATAACCTTGAAGTTGATTCAAAGATTTTTTTATGAATAGAGCGTTTTTTAAATTTCTCATAGCTAATAATTGTAGAGTGCTCCATATCATAAATATAGTCTCCAACGAGTGAATGAACACTTTTGGTTTTATACAGAAATGCATTCACTTCAAAATTCAAATGAAAACTTCTCATGTCCATATTTGCGGTACCTATAGATGCTATTTCTTCATCAACAATTAAGATTTTGCTATGCATAAATCCACGGTTATATTCATAAATTTTCACTCCCGCTTCTAGTAATTCAGGGAAATAGGAACGTGACGCGTAAAAGACAATTCTTTTGTCTGGTCGGTTAGGGACCAAAATTCTAACATCTACACCACTTAGGGCTGCAATTTTTAGTGCGGACAAGATATCATCATCAGGAACAAAGTATGGTGAGGCAATCCAAATAGACTTTTTCGCAGAAGTAATCATTGAGAAAAATAATTTCTTAATAACCTCCCACCTTGTATCTGGCCCACTTGCAATCATTTGTACTCCACCTAAATGTTCGGATGTCGGCAAATCAGGGGAAAGATAATTTGGCTTTAGTAATGTTTCACGTGTCATATAGTACCAATCTCGTAGGAATATAAGTTGCAACGAACGGACAGCTTCTCCTCTTACAAATAAATGAGTGTCTCGCCAATGTCCAAAATATTCATTTTTCCCTAAATATTCATCACCAATATTTAAACCACCTACAAATGCAATTTGGCCATCAACAACAATAATTTTACGGTGATTTCGATAATTAATACGATGATTTAACAAAGGCATCTTTACTGGTGCAAATGGAACCATTTCGACACCAGCATCCTTTAATTGCTGTATATAGTACTTGGAAAGCTGAAAACAGCCTACGGCATCATATAGAAAGCGAACATTTACACCTTGTTTAGCCTTTTCAATTAATATGTCTTTAATTTCGTTTCCAATCTCGTCATTTCTAACAATATAATACTCCATATGAATGTGATTTGTAGCATCCCTAAGAGCCTTTAATATATGTGCAAAAGTCTCTTTTCCATCGGTTAACACTTTTGTTTCTGTAGCAAACGATATGGGACTGTTTGCAAGCCTATGGGCCAGGCGAAACAACAGTTGCTGGTCCTCACCCATTTTCCCTAACTCATTTTCATTAAGAGGCTTATTCCCTTCTATTCGATCTAAGGCTTGTTCATCCATGATTGCCTTCTCTGTAAAGGTTTTCATTTTTCGGTGATTTTGCCCAAACATTAAGTAAAAGAAAAATCCTAACACTGGAAAAATAGCTAGCACAATTAACCAGGTAACTGTTCTCGAAGGATGCCGATTTTCAAAGAATATGACAATTGCTATAAAAAAAGCAGAAAGAGAAAATAAAATACTGACAATTCCAACAATCCAGCCTTCCCAATAGTTTTTTGTTAGGTACAAGACCACACCAACTATGGCTAAAAATACCATAACTTGTAATTTCTTCTTCATCGTTTACTTATCTCACTTTCTATAGAAAGTATTTCTTTTTTATAAAGATTTACTTCCTCTTTACTCGTAATCATAAAGGTATAAAGGTTAAAAATAAAAGGCTCTTTTCGTAAACATTGTGGCTCTTTTTATCCTAAAATAATCGGAAAAATACCGTAGATGAAGATATCAGCCAATAAATTATGTAAGAAAAGAGCAGTACTTACTAAATTAGTAGTAAATTCTTAGTAATTTGTGTAAAAATCCAGATTTTGGGATTTTTACGAAAGCAACAAACTTTGCGAAAACAGCCAAATAAAAAAAAGGGACTGCAACTTCCTAAATTAACAGATAGCCAAATAAGAAACCTTCGTCTTGAGGCGATTTACTGGTATCTATTCTCAGAAGTGCCTGACCCCAATTTTTGATCGGCATATTAATGTTTTGAAAACATTCCTCGTAACGCTTGTAGTGCTTCATCACCTATAATTTCTTTTCCATATTCTTGAATACGGTGAATCGTAATTTCAGATTCATAACCGAATTCAAGAATTTGGCTAAGGATATCATCTTGTTCTTCTTCAGGGAACTCATCGGTAAACATCACGAATAAATAGTAACGATTTTGGAAGTGATAAAGGGCGTTTTTAAATCCCCTCACTTCGAAATGGTGACTTAACGATATAATATCTTCAAAGTCATCAAAACCGATAACAAGATCTAATAATTCTTGTTGATCATCATCTTGATCACGATATTTATTCTTTACAAAGTTATCATCTAACATATCGACAATATTGTCGTCGACAGGAATGTTTACTTGTTCGTTTGAAACTGGAATTTCAAGTCTTACGTTACCATCCGTAATTTGTCCTCTTGTAACGATAATTTCTAAACCTTTGTCAAGAGCTTGCACTTGTATCCAAAGTGGTCCCTCTAATTCAAAATTTTCTTTATCATTTGCTTCATTGATCATTTCAAAAAATAGTTCCTCGCCACGTTCGCGATTATACCAGATTTCTTCTCGATCAAATCCACGGGTTTCTATATCTTTATAGGTAATATAAAACTTAATCGTTGACTCATTTAGTCTTTCAATCTCCATAAATCTTCTCTCCCTTCTGGCGAATTCAAAATGGCGGAAGGGATGCTTCATCCCTTGAAATGAATAACAATTTCCCTTTAGCATTAACTGAATAGTCATCCTTGGTCACTAGTAAAGAGCATTTGTTTTCTAAGTTTCCATCGAAGAAAAAGCAATTCCTTTTCATATATTATACTTCTATTCTATGATAAATCAATTAAGAATGGAAATTATATGCTAAGCAAATTAATACAGAAAATTTTCTCTTATTATTTTTCTAAAAATGGAATGATTTACTTAATAAAGTGATATGTTTAGTTAATAAGTTGTCCTTTTGCATTACTATTTATTACAAAATAAATTTCTTACTATTTGTTTATTCACTTATGAAACCTGAGGTGTGTCCATGAGCCTAGAATTAGACTTTCTTATTCCGTTACTAACTATCATTTGTATTGACATTGTATTAGGTGGTGACAATGCTATAGTTGTTGCTCTTGCCTGTCGTAACTTACCTGAAGAAATCCGAAATAAAGCGATGATTGCTGGCATAGTACTAGCTATTATAGCTCGGATATCTTTAACCTTAGTAGCAGTCTATCTACTTAAAATTCCTATGCTAATGGCAATAGGTGGTGCTCTATTGCTCTATATCTCCTACCATCTATTGGTTGAGATAGATGACGATAGAGATATTAAAGGGACAACAACTATTTATGCAGCTATAAAAACAATTATCATCGCCGATATCGTCATGGGTTTTGATAATGTAATTGCGGTCGCAGGAGCTGCACATGGGAATATTACATTAGTAATAATTGGTTTGATAGTATCTGTTCCGATTATTATTTGGGGCAGCAAAATCATTCTTAATGCTATGCAACGCTTTCCGATCATTATTTACATTGGCTCTGCAATACTAGCTTTCACAGCTACAAAGATGATCCTTCATGAACCACTATTGGCTCCACTGTTTTCGAGTCATCCACTTGTTTCAACTCTGTTACAAGTCATCATTATCAGCGGTGTAATTATAATTGGGTGGATCGTAAATAAGATGAAAGGTGATAGTTTTGAATTAAGACTTTAGAGGAAAACTAAAAGTAAAAAAAATAGAAGAGGCAGCTGATAACTGCCTCTTTAAGCTTGTATTCATAAAATCTATTCGTTTGCAGCTCTTTGCGCTTCCTGTAGGAAAAACGTACGTACTTTTCGAGGTAAGAAACGGCGAATTTCAGCTTCGTTATAACCTACCTGTAATCGTTTCTCATCAATAATTATTGGTCTGCGTAAAAGTCCAGGATTCTCACTAATGATCTTAAATAATTGCTGTAATGATAATGACTCTACTTCTACATTCATTTCTTGGAATACTTTAGAACGAGTAGAGATAATTTCATCAGTACCATCTTCTGTCATTCGAACAACCTCTTTAACTTCCTCAATTGTTAATGGTTCAGCAAAGATATTTCTTTCAACAAACTCTATGTTGTGTTCTTCTAACCATGCTTTCGCTTTTCTACATGATGTACAACTTGGGGATGTAAATAGAGTAACCATTTTCGCATTCTCCCTTCAAATTATCTTTATCTAAAACTATATTTGCTAGATATGATGTTAGTTGATAATTAAATTATACAATAATTATTCTAATTTGAACACCCCTGATTGAAAAGAAAATAAACAAAATTTATACACTCTGTACATAGGGAAAAACTTAAATGTATTGCTCTTCCCCATTTACCCAATTTCAATTTTTGTTAAACATCTGTAAAAGAAATTTTTAAGGTGATTTCTTTTGTACTATTATCTAAAATATAGTACCTTAGTAGTAGAATTCTTAAGATCAAGTATAGTTAAATTCACTTTACAAACATTAATTATAGATTTTACTTAGGAGATGAAAAACTTGAAACGTATTGGACTGGTCATTGCTTCATTAGTATTTTTGGCAAGTTGTTCGACAAAAGATATTACAAGTGAATCAGCATTAGGTCAACAAATACCCGTAGATGTAATATCTGTTCAAGAAATGAACTTAGAGCAAAAATTAGAAATCTCAGGTCAAGCCTTACCTAATACAGTGATCCCTCTTTTCACGACCACTCCGTTGACTGTACAAGATGTTTTTATAAAGGTAGGCGATAAAGTCACCAAGGGGGAACAACTGTTAAAGTTAGACGATGAACTTTTACGTAGTCAAGTCAACCAAGCACAAAAGGCAGTTACCGAACTCGAAAAAGGGATAGCTACAGCTAAACAAATGCAAAAAGGTGCCAAAAGTAGCCTAGCCGAACTTGAAAAGTTACAAATTGAACTAGAAAATTCTTTAGAAAGTTCTAGACAACTAATACGAGGTCTAACTGATGAAAACGAAGAAGTCTCTTTGCTGATGATTATTCAACAATCATTAGAAACTTCTTTAAAACAAGCAGAACTTACTCAAGCAGCAGGGCTACTAGGTAGTTTACCGCAAATAAATGTTGCTGAGTTAGAGATGCAGTTAGAAATAGCTAAACAAAATGCTCGCCAAGCCCAAATTGCTGTTGATGCGACTACTATTAAATCTCCGATTGATGGGATTATTGCAGAAATAAATGTTTCTCCAAACCAAATTGCTCCACCAAACAATTCGCTTGTAACTGTAGTAAACCTAAGCCCTATTATCGCAACATTTCAAGTAAATAGTTTTCAAGTCGTTCAATTAAAAGAAAGCATGCAAGCAAAAATCCAAATAGATGGAATACAAGATCAAATTGATAGCTACATCCAAGTTGTATCGCCAACTATTAATCCACAAACAAATTTATTTAAAGTTGAAATCCCCATTACAAATACCAATGAAAACATTAAAGGTGGAATGCGGGTGACAGCTTTCATTGATATTGGTGGTATTGAGAAAGCTAATGTCATCCCAGTCGATAGTATTCTTTATGACGAAAACTCAGCTTATGTTTTCACTGTAAAAGACGGTATTGCCAAACGAAACAATGTTGTTTTAGGTGTTAGGAGTGGCGACGTCATTCAAGTACATGAAGGTATAGCTAAAAACGATCTCATCGTAACAAGAGGAAAAGAACGTCTAACTGACGGAGCAGAAATAACTGTAAGAAACGAGGATTAACATGAAAATTGCTAGATTATCTGTACTTAAACCTGTAGCAATGTCTATGGTTATTGTATTAATACTAATTCTCGGATTAGTTTCCCTACGTGATCTTCCTGTAGACTTATTTCCTGAACTTACGTTTCCAGTAGCTGCAGTAACGGTCACTTATGAAGGTGCTGGACCTGAAGAAATTGAACAGCTTATTACAAGACCTATTGAAGAGATTATGTCTAGTATTCCAAATGTCGAATCTGTGTCATCAACATCTCGTACAGGAGGAGCGCTCATTCTAGTCTCATTTGGTTGGGGTACTGACATGGACTTTGCCACCCTAAACATGCGAGAAAGATTAGATTTAATTAGAGATAGCTTACCTAGGGAAGTTCCTATGCCTATGGTTCTCCGTTTTGACCCTAGTATGTTGCCCATTACACAATTGGCCATTACTGAACCGAATGGTGACTTAATTACGGCAAAAAAACTAGTTGAAAATGAAATTAAACCTTTTCTAGATTCAGTAGATGGGGTTGCTGCTGTTACTGTTGAAGGTGGTACTGAACAAGAAATACAATTACTTGTCGATCCGAATAAGCTTAACAGCTACGGTGTTAGTCTTTCGCAATTACAACAGCTTATCGGAAGTGAAAATTTAAATTTACCTGGTGGGTCCCTACAAGATCAAAATCAAAACCTACCAATCCGAATTACTAGTCAGTTTACATCAATCTTTGACTTAGAAACGTTACCAATTCCAACTATTCAAGGGAATGTACCATTAGGGTCATTAGTTGAAATAAAAGATACAACAAAACCCGTTCTTCAAGAAAGTTACCTTAATGGAGAACCTAGTGTTGGGCTCTCAGTTTTAAAAGCTTCTGGGGCTAACACTGTTTCAGTTTCTCGGGCTATAAATAAACGCTTGGAAGAGTTGAAAAAAAATCTACCAGAAGGCGTTGAAATTAAGGCAATCTTTGACCAAAGTAAATTTATCGAACAGTCAATTCGCGCAGTCGCTTGGAATATGCTTTTAGGTAGTATATTAGCTGCAGCAGTTTTGTATTTATTTTTACGGAATATGCGCAGTACACTAATTATCGGCCTTTCTATACCGATTTCGATTGTCACTACCTTTCTTTTCATGTACTTTAGTGGCCTTACATTAAACGTACTTACATTAGGAGGACTGGCATTAGGGATAGGTATGATGGTAGACAATGCCATCGTAATTTTAGAAAATATCTATCGATTACGGCAATTGGGATACAGCTTAAAAGAAGCGGCAATCGAAGGTACAAGCGAAATCGGAGGTGCTATTGTAGCATCAACACTAACAACAGTCGTCGTTTTTCTTCCTATTGTTTTCGTAGAGGGGCTAGCCGCTCAATTATTTAAGCCATTAGCATTAAGTGTTGCATTTTCGTTATTAGCTAGTTTGTTTACAGCACTCATTATTGTCCCTCTTCTTTCATCAACATTTATGAAGGTTAGTGATGAAGAGTCTTCCTTTCAACACGGGTTTAATCGAACCTCCGATTGGTATAGAGGTGTGTTGCAAAAGGTGCTTAAAAAACCAAAAACAACAATAATGATAACTTTCATCCTGTTTTTAGCGTCATTTGGATTAACGCCATTCATTGGTCAAGAATTCCTTCCAGCACAAGATCAAGGCTTTGTTGGTATTGATGCAAGATTACCTGCAGGAAGTGCACTAAATTCTACTTATGAGATGGTCCAAGACATTGATCAAGTCCTTGGAGAAATTGCTGAAATCGATTTGTCATATGTAACAGTCGGCGGAACAGATAACTTCTCCTTGGCAGCTGGGACACAAATGAACCGAGCTAACTATAATATTCTCTTAAAAGACCTTTCAGAAAGGAAACGTAGTGACGTTGAAGTAGCAGAAGACATACGGAATCAACTACTAAAGATACCAACTGCAGAAATTCGCGTGTCTGCTAGCGATTCGGGTTTTTCAGGAGATCCAGTTTCAATTACAGTTAAAGGACCTGACATTGATACATTACGTATTCTTTCAGACGAAGTTATTGAATTAATTTCAAGAGTTGATGGAGTAAGAGAACCAAGCTCTAACTTCACAGCGGGAAATCCGGAAATAACTGTCAGTATTAACCGAGAACGCGCATCATTCTATGGCATTAGAAGTGCCCAAGTAGCAGGAGCGATTAACGATGCGACAAGAGGGTTAGTTTCAACAAGACTTGCTAGAAGTGGTGATGAAATAGATGTCCGATTAGTGATTGATGAGCGCTATACATCTTCAATTGAGCACCTCTCACAATTATTGATTGACGCTCCTACCGGAGAGAAAGTCCCTCTTCATGCGATTGCACTCATTGAACGAGATCAAGGTCCTAATCAAATCCGCCGGGCTGACCGACTCCGTGAAGTTACTGTAAGAGCATCTATCCTAGATCGAGATCTTGGGAGTACAATTAATGAAATCGAAGAAACTTTGCGAAGTGAAATGTCCTTGCCTGCTGGGTACAGAATTTCTTTTGGTGGACAAAATGAACAAATGCAAGATGCATTCTTTAAATTAAGTGGGGCTATTGCATTAGCAGTTATCCTTGTCTATATGGTCATGGCAGCTCGTTTCGAGTCATTCTTTTCACCATTTATTATCATGTTCAGTGTTCCTATTACGGTAATTGGGGTATTAATTGGCCTTTTCATTACTTTTCAACCACTTGGTGTAGGTTCACTTGTTGGAATATTAATTTTAACTGGGATTGTTGTTAACAATGGGATTGTCCTGATTGACTATATCAACTTATTGAAATCTAAGGGAGTTGATACCTACGAGGCAATACTAGAAGCAGGACCAACGAGATTAAGACCGATATTAATGACTGCTTTAACGACAATTCTTGGATTAATACCGTTGACTTTAGGATTTGGCGAGGGGACAGAAATCCAACAGCCAATGGCTATCGTAATTGTATTTGGTCTTAGCTTTGCCACTTTTATTACCCTCCTATTAATACCCGCTATTTATTATGTAGCTGATCAGTGGAAGGAAAATAGAAAAGCAAAGAAAAGTCTAGAATTAAAAGTTTAAAGCATAAAAATTAGGATGGCTATCAAAGCCATCCTTTTTAGTAATTATGCCGTTGTTCTTGAATTTGACGAAACAGGATTTCTACCAGGAATATGCTGCAATCCAGGTAATTTCTTTTTGAGCTCTTTCAAGATCTCTCTAGTTTTTTTTCGTTTTTTGTCTCTTGATTTCATTTTTGAACACCTTCCTTTTGCGTAACATCAAGGAAACATTTATAATTAGGTCCTATCTTCATTAAAAGACAGAACTTCATCAACACTTTGATAGGCCTCACCATAGATTTCTTTGTCTTTATACGTATGAATCGTTTCGTACGTATGCTTCATCTTATCAAAAATCATTTCTTCGTCTTCTGCCTCAGGTGACCAATACAAAATTTCTAACTCTGTAATCTCGTTTGTCGCTAGTGATTTTCGACGATAACCAATTGATTTAGCATGCTTGAAGTCTTCACGCTCATAGAACCTTAACCGCTTTTCCGTATCTGTATCGACGTAGTTAATCGGTTCTACTTCTAAAATAATCGGTTTTTGCTTCTTTTTTAATTTAGTTAGTAGTTTTTTCCCGAGACCTTGACCCCTAGCATCTTTTGATACAAATAGATAATCAATAAATAAAAAATCATCCATTTCTACATACATCATAACATAATTCGGGCCTTCATCCTTGTGATAAATATCTCCTTTTTCCTTTAACAATAACTCCATATGCTTTTGAGATTTCATTTCTTCTATCGGAAAGTACTGATTAAGCTTTTCATACCAATTCATACTTACCTCCAAAGTATTAGACTATAACATGTCTCTACTTATAGTATATGCATTTTTCAAAATTTGTTAAGCATTGTTCTTGAATAATGGCTCTTTTCGTAAACATTGTGGCTTTTTTATCCTAAAATAATCGGAAAAATACCCTAGATGAAGATATCAGCCAATAAATTATGTAAGAAAAGAGCAGTACTTACTAAATTAGTGGTAAAATCTTAGTAATTTGTGTAAAAATCCGGCTTTTGGGATTTTTACGAAAGCAACAAACTTTACGAAAACAGCCTGAATAATAAAAGAAAAAGCACAAAAGGAATTTTTTCTACCCCTCGTGTGCTATTTCTTTTATTCTAATTTGTAATTTACACCTTGTGTATAACGGTTACCGGCATTCCATAATAAAAATTCTGTAATTCCATTCTCATATAAGGCGCGTATTTGTGCCTCTACCTCTTCTTTACCATAAACCTTATAGTTTCCTGCCCCTAAATAGGAAGCCGTAAAGTCTTGAAGCCAAGGTCTAGATATTGGTCGATTTTCAAGTCTAGATAATATTTCATTTTCTACTTTGGCGTAAGCGCTGACGAGCTCGTAAGGATGTAAATCAGGTTTAGATATACCAAAATAGGATGTCCAATGACTCGGATAAATCATTGAGGAAATAACATCAACATTTTCCGAAATTCTAGAAAAGTTTTGACCAATGCCAGGAGCTTCGGAAATCGTTGCTGAATACCCGAAAATATCTACAGATACATCAACACCATAGGGTTGTAACTGTTCCCTAGCATACGCGACAAAGTCGGTTACTGCATCTACTCGTTTCTGAACATTATTTCTGTCTCCACCATGATAATCCCCTGTACCATATGCTAATATTTCGTCTCTTCTTTCAAAACCTTCTGGAAAACGAACATAATCAAACTGGATTTCTTTAAACCCCATTTTTGCCGCTTTTATGGCAATGTCAACGTTATAGTCCCATACTTCTTTTAGAAATGGGTTGACAAAAGCTTCTCCACGTCTGTTTTTCCACACTTTATCATTTTCAGTGAATGATAAGTCTGGGCGATTTTCGGCAAGAACCGAATCTTTAAAGACAACAATTCGAGCTATAGGATAAATCTGATGTTCCTCTAAGCGTTTCATCATATCTTGAGGATTACGTATATATGGTTTACTTATGCCCTTGTAGGGTGAGGCTTCTTCTGGCACATAAGTTATATATCCAAAATCATCCTTAATATCAATAACCATTGCATTTAAGTCTGTGTTGTCTAATAGGTCAATAAGAGAATTGAAGCGCTCTCCTCCAGCAGAATGACCAGTAACATAAATTCCTCGAACAGCATCAGGATACTCGAAATTATAACCGGATTGGAAGGTAAATCTTATCATTTTTTCAGGTATACTTGGCATTCGCAATTCTGTTGTTTTTGTCATATGTTCAGAAGCTAATTTTTCAGCGTATGTCTCTACAGGAACAAGAAAAATTATGAGCATTAAACAAAACGATATGAGTCTCAGTATTTGCTTTTCCATCTTACACCCCATTCCTTAATCTACTAATCTTCATCTTTGACATCAATATCAGGAGGTATTTGTTGCAATTGTTCTTCACGCCATAATAAAATTTCTTTCTCAATTTTTTCCCTTGTATTTTTAAACTGTGCTTTATTTACTAAATATTGTTCTCCATCATGCACTGCCCGAATGTTTCCTATTTTAATTTGCTGAGTAATATAGTCTTCTGACAATTGTAAGTATTCCGCTAATTCACTAATTGTAATATACATAATTCCCCTCCTATATTCAGCAATACTTTCTCTTAGTAAGATTATACAATTGATCCTAGGGAATACCAATAAGTTCCTTAAAAAAACGTCATTTCTTGAGGTGTTTCTACAAAATCTACAGTTATTATTCCCTATACCATTTGCTTCGAACCTTCAATTAACCTTAGTTTTGCATGCATATTTTGTTCAATGAATTTTTTTCACTTGCACTGCCTACCTTACATATGTATAATAGTAAAAATATCTTCAAGTCAGACGTGGAATTCAAAAATATAAAGGAGGCGACATGATGAGAGATATTACATTATTATCAATTTTCGAGCACCGAATTACACAAAAATATGTAAAAAGGTCAGGAATGGCACACGCAATCGCAGCAGCTTATCATGCTTTCAACCTCTCAAAAGAGTTTAATGTTAGTCCTGATTTAGCTACAAAAGCAGCTTTTTTACATGACATTGGTCATTATACTTGGTACCGAAATGGTAAATGGGATTATAAATTGTATAAGGAAAATGACATACATGCAATTAAAGGGGCTGAACGGGCTCATAAATTATTGGTTAGGTTAGGTGAACACCCACAGAAAGCTAAGAAAATTGCTCTAGCCATTTTATTGCACACAGATTCATATTTGCCTGATGGGAACCTTTATTTAGATCCACTGCAAAAGGTCGTTGCTCTAGCTGATGAGATGGATGAAGAACCTAGCGGATCACACCATTATCGCCAAATTGAGGATGAAAAAGCAAGACGAATGATTGTACGATTAGACCAAATGATTGACAATGAACTTTCTAAAAACCAAAATAAATTTGCATCACTATGATTAGAAAAGCTGCCTAGGCAGCTTTTCTGTATTCATTGATTAATCTTACCATCAAAGAAATTATGATTTTTAATCATTTCTAAAGATACAATTCCATTCAATCTCTCTATAATCTTCCCTTTTTCATCAATAAAAAGAGTCGTTGGAATACCAATTAACTGATAATCCTTCATCACTTTTCCATCACCATCAAATAATACAACATATTCAACTTGATAATGTTTAATAAATTCCTTCACTTGATTTGGATTTGGTTCTTCTTTTGTAACATTTACACCAATAATCGTAAACGTCTCGTTGTTTAACCTTTTGTCTAATTCTACTAATGTCGGCATTTCCTCTTGGCATGGTCCACACCAAGTAGCAAAAAAGTTTAGAATTACTTTTTTGCCTCGAAATTGAGAAAGTCTAACCATTTCACCTCTTGCATTGACTAGTTGAAAGTCTTGAGCTAAATCACCTTTATAAACTCCAGCTCTAGAAGCTGATGCTACGACATCTTGTTCCAGTCGTTTAGTTACATTTTCAGAACGCTCATAATTAAGTGCTAAAAATAAAAAAATAAAGAAAATAGCTGCTAAATAGAAAAAACGATTACGGAACATACAATCTCATCACCACCTTGTGATCTGATAAGTACTATAGTACATGTATATGCGGGGTTGTCTGATCAATTACAGGAACCTGCTGTTTTCAATGTCTACTTTACTCTAAAACATTTAGGGGAAGATCATCTTGCTTTTCTCTTTTTGCTTAAGTATAATTAGAAAAACTTGTTATAATTTTGCGATGATAAAGAAGAGTACATCAAGCAAAGCTTTTAGAGAGTCTGTGAATGGTGGAACACAGATAGTAGAACTTGATGGAATGGGCTTTTGAGCTTCCAAACCGAACTTACTTTCTAAGTGGTAGTAGGATTTGGCGTCTGTCCTTACGTTATCAAGGTAGCCATATCGCTTTATCAGCTGTATGGAAAGAGAGATTCTAATTTTAGAATAATTAGGGTGGTACCGCGGTCCATTCGTCCCTACTTTTAGGGATGAGTGGGCTTTTTTGTGTTTTTGATTAAACTATAAGATATTTTGAAAGGAAGAAACTAGTATGAAAACAATATTTTCAGGGATCCAACCAAGTGGGACTTTAACGTTAGGTAACTATTTAGGAGCAATGAAGCACTTTGTTGAGTTACAGAATGATCATCATTGTTACTTTTGTATTGTTGATGAACATGCGATTACAGTTCCGCAAGATCCAGTTCAACTAAGAAAAAACATTAAAAACTTAGCAGCACTTTATCTTGCTGCTGGAATCGATCCAAATAAATCAACGCTTTTTATTCAATCAGAGGTCGCAGCACATACTCAACTCGGATGGATGATGCAGTGTGTCGCTTATATAGGTGAGTTAGAAAGAATGACCCAGTTCAAAGATAAGTCTGATGGTAAAGATGCTGTTTCCAGTGCACTACTGACCTACCCACCTTTAATGGCGGCAGATATCCTCCTATATAATACTGATATTGTTCCTGTTGGCGAGGATCAAAAGCAACATTTAGAACTTACTCGTGATTTAGCTGAACGTTTTAATAAAAAGTTTAATGACATTTTCACTATCCCGGAAGTTCGAATCCCAAAAGTCGGGGCTCGAATTATGTCTCTAAACGACCCTACTAAAAAAATGAGTAAATCAAACCCGAACGCAAAAAGTTATATTTCGATGCTTGATGATGAAAATACTATTATGAAAAAAATTAAAAGTGCTGTTACTGATTCTGAAGGTGTTGTAAAGTATGACAAAGAAAACAAACCTGCCATCTCAAATCTATTGAGCATTCACTCATTATGTAGTGGTAAATCAATTGAACAGTTAGAGAGTGAGTTCGCAAAGCTGGGATACGGAGATTTCAAGCAAGCCGTTGGAGAAGCAGTCGTAAAAACCTTAAAACCAATTCAAGAGCGTTATCATGAAATGATTAGTTCAACTGAATTAGATGATATCTTAGACCTAGGTGCCGAAAAGGCAAACCTAATTGCTTCAAAAACTCTAGCCAAAGCAAAACGTGCGATGGGGTTAGGTAGGAAGAGATAACAACTAATTGTCAATTATGAATTATGAATTGTTGTTAGTGATGCTTCGAAGTTCTAAAATAACAAAAAGCGAAGACAATTAAGTCTTCGCTCTTTGTTATTTCACGCTCTCTGCATGTTGGAGTTCCCAAAGCTTTTCAAAAAACGGTTGGCCTTTTATCATCCGCTCACATAGCTGATAATGTTGGTGTGACCAGCCATCCCTTACTTCTGCATACAGGCTGTTCCATGCTTCTTCAAAATTCATTGATTGTATCATTTCATAGTTGGTTGGTGCCCATTCTGTATACCAATATTGAACCTCTGCTCTGTTGCCTGTCGAATACAATTGATCTAAAACCATAAACAATAACTGTTTTAACTGGCGTTCTTTCCGAATAAGACCACTCATTAACTTCGGATCTGGTGACAAGATATGATGTTCTCTTGGATGATCAAGATACTCAACATAGTAATTTTTCACAAATTCATTCATTGCTAATTCCAAAACAATCTCTTCCTGACGCGGCATTAGTCTACTCTTTCTAATTGGAGTCTGGTATCCCAAAGTATCAACAGCGAGAACCTTTTTTCCGTCAGTAGCGATAAAGCAATAGTCTAACTGAATTCGTTGATTGTTCTTTCTTTGAAAACTTTGTTGATATACATCATTTAGAAGCTCTTCTGGTAATTCTGCTAAGTTGTTTTCTATGTAGTTAAAAAGCTTGCTTGTCATCTTCACGATAACAACTTGATCTAAGAGTTCAATCTTATCATCTTTCCGCCATTCAAAAAATTCGCAGACATTATAACCATTTTCTTCGCCTTCAAACCAGTTGATCCATACATCCCGAATGTGGACCATCACAAAGCCCCCTTGCTCTAAGAATGTTGTACAAACAGTATGGGCATAGGTGAGGAAATTTATTCCACAATCCACGTTTTTAGGAATTTTTTTCATTTTACGTCTCTTATCGTTTAGAAGCAGGGATATAAATACTAATTACAATGAGAATAAAACCTATAAGAAAAAGATGAAATTCTACTCTATAAGAAATAAATTTTAGATAATAGAGGAACGTATAACCCGCTGTGACATAGTTCAAATAAGCAATCATACTTATTCCTCCAGATACGGCAAAACCAAACCCTACTAACAAAAGAAAAAGTCTAAAAATCATTGCTTGTCCACCAAAGACTATGGATTAGAACTTGATGCATTGGATACCCTCCATTCCTTATTTTTTCACCTAAACTATTACTTCGTCTAAAAAAGAAAAAAATCCTTTAAAAAAATAAGAAAAGCGCAAGGCACCACCTATCGGCGACAAGCAAATAATCTGCTTTTTATCTAACAAAGAAAGAGAAGCAAGAAGAAGCCTCTCTTTCTAATGAAACTGTGAGTCCTTTAAAATATCTTCTGCATTAATTTGAAGCAATTCATCCATTTTCATTTCACTATGTTTTTCTAAATATTCTTTTACAATTAAGTACCCAACACTGTAACCAAACCATTTTGGAAACGTACGAGATCTTTTATCACCGTATAAATACACATCGTGATTACTCTTTCCCTTTAAATCGAGATGACGTTTTACCCTCATCCAAAACGGTAAAAGTTCTTTTTTTGAATACAGGTTCACCCATGGTGCTAACATTTCTTTACCTTGTGTCTGTTCTACCGCAATTTCCGCCATTCCTTCTATAACCATAGAATCCAATAACGTTAATTCCTCCAATTGCTGTTCTAACATTGATAACCTACAAACGTGATTATATTCATGCGTAAGTAAAGCTTTAATTTCATTAGGCGAATTTTCTTTTGTTAAGAAGAGCACAACTACATTATGAAAACTTACACCAGTTTTCCCTTTTAGATCTTTCATAAGAACTTGGTTTCTTCTCTCCGCAGGAAAAATAAAGATTTCAGCATTTGCTCCGTTCCATTCCTTTTGTAACTTTTCATATTCAGTTTGTACAAGTTGCCAAACCTTGTTTTTTTCTAATTCTTTAACCTCATGAAGGATCTTAGCATCAGGAAAAAACATTCCATTATCTAAGAAGTACTTATGAAGTTGGGCAGCATGGTACTCTTCAAAATATTCCGCAATAGGCTCACATAAGAGTTCAGATTGTATCTGGAAATAATGTTTAGGAGAAACCTCTTTCCTTCGTTTAATAAAGTCCCTTATCAATACATTTGTTTTTGAAACACCCAACTGTAACCCCTCCTAATCTCCTCTACTTTCTATAGATATGTAAGAGTTGTTACGATGTCACTATTTAGTTTTTCTTTAACTTGTGTTTGTACATCTTTTAGCTTTTAGCTTTTAAAGGTTAAGCTGATCTTCTTTTCATGTTCATTCCATACTAGTGCTGCACTGAAAGTTTTATCCCCTTTCTTAAATCCTTTTAAGACATTAGTAGCCCCTGAATTAAGCAATTTGATTACTGTTGATTCAGTCAGCTTTTTTCCTAATAATATTTTTGAGATTGTAAAGGAACATGAAGTTTTTTTATAATTTGAACAACCATAAAACTTTCCTTTATCGATCACTTCTCCATCGCATAGTTTGCATTTCCCTAATTTTTTTCCTAACGTAAATTTCGTCGTGATTTTACTTTTCACTTCATATTCAAGTCCTTCGAAATTCCAGTTTACTGCCTTCCCTTTTGCATCCTCAATTAGCTTGGTTGATAGTCTTTTTGTTTGTTCCATAAAAGTCCCCGGAGAAGATTTCCCTTGACCTATTTCAGCTAAACGTTGTTCCCATTTTGCTGTCATTTCTGGTGACGCTAAAAGAGAGTCACCAATTGCTTCGATTAAAATTTGTGCTTTTCTCGTGGCAAACACTATATTTTTTTCGACTTCAATATAATTACGATCTTTTAACATGGTGATTATACCTGCTCTGGTCGCCTCAGTTCCTAATCCCTCGGTTTTGTTCAGGACTTTCTCAAGCTCTTCATTATCAAGATACTTTCCTGCCGTTTTCATAAGTGTAATTAATTGGCCCTCAGTGTAACGCTTTGGTGGCTGGGTTTTCCCCTCTTTTAATTGAACAGCTATTACCTCACCATATTCACCTTCAATTAACTGTGGTAACAGAACATCTTCATCCTCTTGCTTATATAATACTTTTCTCCACCCTTCATTTATTTGCTGTTTTCCTTTTGAAATAAATCGTGCCCGCTTATCTACTAAAGTAGTAATTGTTGTATAGTCAAAAATAGCGGCTTCATGATGTGCAGCAATAAGACGTCGCACAACTAAATCATAAATCTTACTTTCATCCGCAGATAAAGTATTTGGATCTTTTACTTGTTCAGTTGGAATAATTGCATAATGATCGGTTACCTTCTTGTCATTCACATAACGTTTATTGTTCATTATTGATATTACTGGGGTAGGGAAAAATTCCTGATATGACTTAAACCTACTAAGCTTTTGAAGAATTTCTGGAAATGTTTCCGCTTCTCCTTTCGTAACATAATTTGAGTCAGAACGAGGATATGAGACGATTCCTTTTTGATACAATCTTTGCAAAACATCCAACGTTTTTTTAGGTGAAAACTTAAAAATACTATTGGCTGTTGCTTGAATGGCAGAAAGATTAAAAAGTAGCGGAGGCTCAAATGTCTTTCGTTCCCTTTCAGCTGTTTGAATTTCTGCTAATTTCCCTTCACAAAACTTAACTATATTACGAGCTAACTCCTCATTCTCAATCCGAGATTCGCTGTCTTGTTCCCACTTACCTGAATATTCTTTTCCACTCATCGAAAAAGTTCCAATTACTTCCCAAAAGGGCTTGGATTGAAATTTTTTTATCTCTTTCTCTCTTTTAACAATTAGTGCAAGTGTAGGGGTCTGAACCCTACCAGCAGAAAAGACATCACTAATACCCTTATCTTTTAATAAAATAGAATAAGCTCTTGAAGCATTCATTCCAACAAGCCAGTCAGCACAAGCTCTTGTATACGCTTCATAGTACAAGCTCCTTGTATTCTCTTCATTTAGTAGATTATCAAATCCTTCTAGAATAGACTTGGGTGTTAGTGAAGAGATCCATAGACGTTTCATCGGTTTCTGTACTCCACTTGTTTGGATAATACTTCTAATAATCAACTCACCTTCTCTACCGGCATCTCCACCATGAATAATTTCAGTCACTTCCTTCTTTCGAAGTAATTTATAGATAACTTGTAATTGCTTACTTTTTCCTTTTGCTACTTCATATTGAAATTTTTCGGGAATTATAGGCAAATTTCCTAACGTCCACTTTTTCCAGGTTGAATTATAAATCTCAGGTTGGACAAGTTGAAGCAGATGTCCTACTGCCCAAGTACAATAGCCGCCTTCCGGAAACCATTTATTTGGTTCGATGATAATAAACCCATCTTGTTTTTTGGTTTTAAATTGTGAAACTAAAGCAATTCCTTGATCTGGTTTTTCAGCAATAAGTAGTTTCATAACTATCCCTCATTCTACTGTTCATTTGTTTATCATACGTGTTTTCTGATATTCTGGCAAAACCAACAGATGAAAACTTTTTTGTTCCGTTCATCTTTATGTAATATTGTGTTATTCTAAAGATGTGTCAAAACTATGAATTGCAAGGGTTATAAAGATAGATAAGGGGTGATAGGGGAGTGAATAAAACTGTCAAAATTACACCGTTTTTCAAACAATTATCAAAGGAAAATCAAGACATCCTATTACAAAATGGAGTGGAAACATTTGTTAAGGAAGGAACTATTTTATTTTATGAAGGGGAAGAAGCAAGGAGTATTTACTTAATACGGTCTGGCAAGGTTAGATTAAGTAAAATGACGATTGAACATAAGAAGTTTTTTCTTCATTTAAAACAAGCTGATGAAATTGTCGGAGAATTTAGCCTATTTAACGAAATGGCTGTTAGTATGACCGCAGAGGTAATCGAAAATTCTAGCCTTATTAAATTTAACCGTGAACACTTGGAGGCTTTGTTTCTGCAAAATGGGGAAATTGCAGTTTCGTTTATTAAACTTTTTGCTCGGAATACACAATCAACTCAAGCGAAATTTTCAGATCTTCTTCTTTACGGGAAAGTTGGAGCACTCTATTCGATTTTAATTCGTTTTAGTAACTCTTATGGGATAACCTATCATAATGATATTCTAATAACTATCAAACTAACAAATCAAGATATAGCCAACTTCATCGGGACTTCTCGGGAAACAGCAAATAGAATGTTACAGGATTTAAAGAAATCCAATGTTATTGCGTTTTTAAATGGAAACATCTTAATTAAAGATATTAACTACTTAAAAAATCATTTACGCTGTGGAAAATGTCCCGTTGAAATTTGTACAATTTAACTAAATAAAAGGTGAAAAAATAAGACTGATCCCATACAAGTTAACCACTAATTTAATGCTTAAAAAATTTATTTACATATATTGCAACTTGTGTGCGATCGGCTAATTCTAACTTAGATAGTATATTACTAACATGGGTCTTTACTGTCTTTATACCAATGTGGAGCTCTTCGCTTATTTCTTTGTTGCTCCGGCCTTTGCCTAAAAGTGTCAATACCTCTCGTTCTCTAGTTGTTAACGCTTCGTGCTTAGGTCTTTCTTTCATACGATTAAACATCAAGCTAGCTACTTTTCCTTCGATGGTAGGTTCACCTTTCATGGCTTTTTCTATTGTGTTAGCAATTTCACTTGCGCTAGTGGTCTTCAGTAGATAACTAAATGCACCTGCTTCAATGACTGGAAACACCATTTCATCATCTAGAAAGCTAGTTAAAACGATTATTTTTATACGATTATTCTTACTTGTAATCTGTTTTGTTGCTTCAATACCATTCACTTTGTCCATCATTAAGTCCATTAGAATAACATCAGGGCTGAGTTCTTCAGCCAACTTTATCGCTTCTTCACCGTTGCTACCTTCACCTATAATCTCAATATTTTCTTCTAGACTTAGGAATGTCTTTAAACCCATGCGCACCATTTCATGGTCATCAATCAAAAGTACTTTAATCTTTTCACTCATTGCGCTCCCCCTCCAATTGTTCGCTTACTCCCTGTATAGGAATTCTTAATTCAAGTTTTGTCCCTTTGTTTGGATACGATAAGACTGTTAAGTTTCCTCCTAACTCAATCAGTCTTTCTTTCATACTAGTTAATCCATAAGAGCCTTTCTTTTCCATTTCATCTACATAAAACCCTATTCCATTATCCTCTAAAATAATGAATAATCGCCCATCTTTTTCAAAGGATTTCATAATAAAAGATGTAGCTTTTGAATGTCTGAGCATATTTGAAATAGCTTCTTGGATAACTCTAAATAACTGATCCTCCATCCGTGAAGGAAGGGTTGTTTCTGAATTATTTTCCAATTCAATCTTCAAATGTTTATTTTTTATTGCTAATTCAGTAAACAAAGATTGTAAACCTTCATAAAACGATTTGCCATCTAATGTAACTGGTCGTAAATGCATAATTAGAGCTCTTAGTTCTTGTTGAGCATTGTTGACCATTTTTTCAATATCTGTAAAAACGACCTTTGCTTGTTCGGGATTTTTCTCTAATAATCTTGGCATTGCTGCCATTGTCATTGATATGGCGAAGAGTTGTTGGCTTACAGCATCGTGTAAATCCCTAGCTAGTTTACGTCGCTCTTCAAGCGATGCAGCTTGTTCTGCTTGTTCAATTAGACGAGAATTTTCACTTAATAATTTTTGCAAAGATACAACTTGTTTTTCGTAGTGATTAGCCATTGCATTAAATTGTTCTGCGAGTAATGAAAATTCGTGATCTACGTCTTGCTCCACTCTGGTGGTTAACTTTCCCCTTGTAAATATTGTTGCAGCATCAATGAGTTTCTCTAACTGTTTCTTAATATTTCTAGCAAGAGGAATACTGTAGATTAGTGAACATAGTAAGCAAACAAGGAAAACATAGCTTGTAGCAAAGAATACACCATAAAAGAACGAATTAGAAAATAACGTTAGGCTAGATATTTGATTGTATCGTTCATAAAGACTTGGAATGTTTTGAATAAACGTTGCTGTTATTAGCAGTCCAAAACAAAACACACCAGAGATAGTGAGGACAATTCTCCACTGTATCTTAAAAATGTGCCACTGGATTCCTGTTAATCTCTGGACTGGTTTCTTTTTATTTATATTCATCTCAATCCACTCGCTTCACCTTAATATCCCCGATAGACAACTGGATATAGATCTGTACTTTTTTTTCTGCATTTTGATAATTTTCACTTTCATAAGAAACAAATCTACTTGTACCCGCTTGTTTATTATCAAAGATTTTTACTTCACCGAGTTTTACATCTGCATTAATTTTTATAGGGAGATCTTCTGGAACAAAAATTTTAACATCTCCAATACCTCCAGATAAATCTATCGTATTTACACCCTCTTTAAGCATAGCTGTTGACAGGTCTAATGAGATATCTCCAACACCTACCCATGTCTTCATCTCATCAATTTGCCATGGTGATTTCCCTAATCGAATATCTCCAATCATTAGTTTCTGCTTTGAATTTGAAGATGTTTTAAAAGATTTTTCTTTCTCAAACGGTTTAATTTTATCTTCATCACCAAACTCACTTAAATCAACAACAATGAGGCCAGATTTCCGATTAAAGATTAGTGATATACCAAAATATATTATTAAAATTGGCCATAACCAACCCCAAAACTCTCCCATACTTATTTGAAAATACTCAAGCTTGTTCCCTTGGATAACAAGTCCAAAGGCTAATATTAACGCTCCCCAAAACAGCTTATTGAACCGCCATTTTCCATCACTAAGTTTCTTTACAAAGTAAATAAAACCACGTAAAACTTGTCGTAGACCAATGTAAATGATGATTAGCGGCCAGTACATAGAGATAAAAGTTCCGATGTTCATTTCAATTACCCCTATGTTTGTTAATAAAAATAACAAACCAACACCCAATATTACGATCCCAAAGACTTTGTTTGTCATCTTTCATTCCTCATTTTTCAGATTTTTTTACTTACTTCTATTTTATCATTACTAGTTATTGTAAAGTGATAAAAATCTAATTCTCTTTGAGCTTTTCTTCAATTTCCCTCCTAACCTTCTGTATGGTTCATACGTTTCTTATGTCTATTACTATCATAATTAGTTCTTTTAAAATAAGTAACAGCCAAGGGTTGGTTTTTTTCTCCGTCTCAAGACTGAGCTACGTATTCTACATTTTATAATATAAACCTACAAAAACAGCTCTTTTTCTGCTATAATCAACATTGTATGCTTAAAGGAGTGGATAAAGGTTGACTAACAGAAGACAAAAAAGTGGGAAAAATAAGACCATTAAACGAAAAATTATTATCCTTACTGTATTAATATTTATATTGCTAGCTTTATCAGCTGCCGCCTATACAACCAACCAATACGAAAAAGCCAGGGAAGAGTCAATTCGTCTGATAGAAGAAAACAATGGTAAACAATCTGAAGAAGATATTGAATTTTTTGGTGATGATGACGTAGCAGACTATATCCATGTCCTTTTAGTAGGTGTTGATAATGAAGATGGGGGACCTGCCCGAACTGATACAATTATGGTTGCACAATATCAACCTAAAAATGGTAAGGCAAAGCTCATCTCCTTAATGAGAGATAGCTACGTATCAATACCTGGTTATCGTAATAATAAAATTAATACCGCCTTTTTCTTAGGTGGTCCAGAACTACTTAGAAAAACAATTAAAGAAAATTTTGATATTGATATTCACTATTATGCGTTAGTAGATTTTAATGGGTTCACTCGTGTTGTGGATATTATCTCACCTAATGGGATTGAGGTAGATATAGCAAGAAGAATGTTCTATGAAGACACTGCTGGAGGCTTATATATTAACTTTGAACCGGGAGTACAACGTCTAAACGGTAAAGAAGCATTACAATATGTACGTTTCCGTAATGATCGTGATAATGATTTTGGAAGAGTACGTCGTCAACAGGAAGTTCTTTCTATTCTAAAAGATGATCTTATTTCACTTTCTGGAATCACTCGTCTTCCCAAGCTATTAGGTGCGGTAGAACCGTTTATCACAACAAATATTCAAAATTCTCAATTTTTGGATTACGGTCGCAATTTCTTTCTTAACCCAATTGATAGCGTTGAAACGTTAACAATACCCGTAGAAGGAACTTATGTTGACTCTAGAAATAGTCATGCAGGGGCAATATTAGAGTTAAATATGGAAAAAAATAAACAAGCGATTTATGAATTCTTAGAATTAGAAGAAGTAAATGCCTTCAATGACGGCGAGTAACCTAAGTAGAACGCAAAAACAAGGAGTTTGGTTAATAACCAAACTCCTTGTTTTAATTATCCATTAAACTTCTTAAACACTAAAGTTGCGTTATGCCCTCCAAAGCCTAGTGAGTTACTAAGAACAGCTCTAACTTCCTGTTTCCTCGCTTCATTAGGGACATAATCTAAATCACATTCCGGATCTGGTGTATGATAATTTATCGTTGGAGGAATGATTCCATCAACAATTGCCTTGACAGAGAATATAGCTTCGATAGCACCCGCAGCCCCTAATAGGTGTCCTGTCATTGATTTCGTTGAACTAACAGCAAGCTTAGTTGCATATTCCCCAAATACTTGTTTAATCGCTAATGTTTCATATTTATCATTATAGTGGGTGCTCGTGCCATGAGCGTTCATATAATCAATATCTTCTGGATTTAATCCCGCATCTTTCAATGCCATTCTCATTGCTCGCACGCCGCCTTCACCTTCTGGAGCTGGAGCAGTGATATGGTAAGCATCTCCTGTTGCACCATAGCCTACGATTTCTGCATAAATAGCGGCACCACGTTTTTGAGCATGGTCAAGTGATTCCAAGACTAAAATGGCTCCACCTTCACCCATCACAAACCCATCTCGATTTAGGTCAAATGGGCGACTTGCAGTAGCTGGATCTGGATTTGTCGATAACGCTTTCGCTGCACTAAAACCTGCCATTGCCATATTGGTAATTGGAGCCTCACAGCCACCGGTAATCATAACATCAGCATCACCACGTTCAATTACTTTAAATGCATCACCGATTGAATTAGCTCCTGAAGCACAGGCTGTTACCGTACATGAATTGATACCTTTCGCCCCTAATGTAATTGATACTTGTCCAGATGCCATATCTGGAATAAGCATAGGAACAAAGAACGGGCTAACACGGCGATGACCTTTTTCCTGAAAGATTGCAAATTGCTGCTCGTAGGTTTCCATGCCACCAATACCCGATCCGATCCAAACACCAATCCTATCAGCGTTACTCTCATTAATATCTAACTTAGCATCCTCAACAGCCATTATGGCACTTGCTACGGCATATTGAGTAAATCGATCCATTTTCCTAGCTTCTTTTTTGTCCATGTAATGACCAGGATCAAAGTCCTTTAATTCTGCAGCAACAACTGTTGGAAATTGTGTAGCATCTACTCTTGTAAGCTTGCCAATGCCTGATTTTCCGGCCACAACATTCTCCCAAGTCGACGCAACAGTATTTCCTAATGGAGTAACTGCACCTAAGCCTGTAATTACAACACGATTTTGCTTCATTCTTTTTACTCTCCTTTTTTATTTTATCTGCCCCAACGTATCGCGATTGAGCCCCAGACTAAACCAGCACCAAACCCTACTAAAATGACGATATCGTCATCTTTAATCTTGCCACCTTTAATTTCATCAACTAGAGCCATGGGTATAGAAGCCGATGAAGTGTTTCCATATTTATGTACTGTTTTCGACATTTTTTCTTCTGGTAATTCAAGTCTTTGTCTTGAAGACTCCATAATTCGAATATTTGCTTGGTGTGGTACAAGAAAGTCTACATCTTCTTTAGATAATCCTGCCTTATTAATAACACTCATAGCAGATTCACCCATTTGACGAACAGCAAATTTAAAGACTTCTCTCCCGTTCATCACTAAGTATTTACCTTCTTGAGTAATATGTTCGGAGCCAGTGCCATCAGCACCTAACTCGAAGGCCAAAATACCTCTATCTTTTGAAACGGCTCCTAAAACTGCAGCACCAGCTCCGTCTCCAAATAACACAGCTGTGTTTCGATCTTCCCAATTGATTAGTTTCGACAGCTTCTCTGCTCCAACGACTAAGACATATTTATAATCTCCTGTTTGGATAAACTGTTTACCGGTAACAATACCGTACATAAAACCTGCACAAGCCGCACTAACATCCATTGCAGCAGCTTTCGTAGCACCTAATTGGTGCTGGATGACTGCCGACATTGAAGGAAATGGTCGATCTGGTGTAACGGTCGCTACGATAATTAAATCTATTTCTTCTGGCTTTACACCTGCATGTTCTAACGCTTCTTTAGCAGCTACAAAACACATATGTGATGTATTATGTTCTTCTGGCGCAAATCTACGCTCTTCAATACCAGTCCTCGTTCGTATCCACTCATCCGAAGTATCCATTCTATTTTCTAAGTCTACATTTTTTATTATATTTTCCGGTATATAGGATCCCATACCAAGTATTCCTACGTTCCCCATTCCCCTTACCTCCTGTATAAAAAGTGTATTAAAAAATTATCTCAATAAAAATATACGAATTCAAAACCCTATCATACGAGTTATTATTATGACCTAGTACTAATTTTAATCGATCTTTTTCTCTTTGTCTACCAAATAATCGGTTGAGGCAAATTCGGGCTATATCTTCTGCACTCTCTTTAAAACCACAACATAATTTTATATTGTACAAATGTTTCGTAAGGGAGGTTAATAGAAATGGATGAGAACAAACAAGTTGGTCCTTCTCATGGAAGAAGTGTTTTTGATAATTTAATGTTTGGACCTACAAGAAGACCCACTTCACTAGAGGTGACAAAAGATGATGATCCTCAAAATGCGACTAAAGACTTCGAGGCCAACTTAGAAACTACAAAATTAGAGGATAAAAATTTATCAAAGCCTGAAAACATGACAGAGAAAAACAATAATGAAACTAACCCCCAGGCTCCTGAACTCGATTTTGTTCAGATGATGCAACAATTTGATATGTTAATGGATTATGCAAACAAACTAGGTCCTTCATTAAAAAAAATGGGGCCATTGTTTGATTTGTTTAAAGGAAAAAAATAGTTTTTTATTTTACAAAACATGGGACAAAAAGAATACACCGCTACTCTTCCTGATGGTAGCGGCGTATTCTAGCTTTAAATAAATTAATGAATTATTTAAACCAGAAGATATCTTCTCTAAAACAACTAAATGACTTAGAAACAACTAAAAATATTAATAGCCTGGCTGGCCTCCTGGTCCGTAGCCTCCTGGTGCAGGGCTTCCTGCTCCGTAGCCTCCTGGTTTAGGGCCTCCTACTCCGTAGCCTCCTGGTGCATAGCCTCCCGGTCCGTAGCCTCCTGGTCCATAGCCTCCTGGTCCATAGCCTCCTGGTGCATAGCCTCCCGGTCCGTAGCCTCCTGGTCCATAGCCTCCTGGTCCATAGCCTCCTGGTCCATAGCCTCCTGGACCGAAACCTCCTGGGCTATTAAATGCATTTGCTAATAATCCCCCTCCAGCAAAGCCAGCTAAGCCAGCCAAAATTGGTAGCATTGTTGAACTACCACCTCCACCAGGATGATGATGGTGCTGAGCATGTTGATGTGATCTATAATCATATATGGTTGGATAATAACCAGGGTACATAATAAATCCTCCTTTAATTTTGACACTATCTTTCTAAGAAAGGGTATTCGTACCTACTTTCACTTAATCTGTATCATCATATGTGCATATGTCCACCATTGAGTATGTCCATTGGGGTTTTTCAATCGATAAATCGCCCTTTTTTTGAAAAGGCTGTTTTCGCAAAGTTTGTTGCTTTCGTAAAAATCCCAAAAACCGGATTTTTACACAAATCACTAAGAATTTACTACTAATTTAGTAAGGACTGCTCTTTTCTTACATAATTTATTGGCTGATATCTTCATCTAGGGTATTTTTCCGATTATTTTAGGATAAAAAAGCCACAATGTTTACGAAAAGAGCCTTTTAAAAAAAAAGAAAGAGTAGGTTTAGAATAAAATATTCTATACGTCTACTCTTTTCTTATTTAATAAGACTCATTTGGAAGTTTACCGGTTTCTATATATGTATTAATGGCTTCATTAATCTGTATTTGGACTTCACCAGGAACTTCTGTACTAAAGGCACCAAGCGAAATAACTCCTTCGGCAAAGTCATAATACTTATTTCCTGTATCTAGCTCTCCCTTTAAAAACTTCTCTGCAACAAGTTCGTATAAATTGTCTACGTGTTGTATCGTACTAGTTAAAACAGTCGATTGACCCATATCTGATTGGTCTCCAACAAATCCGATAGCATATAATCCATGTTTTTTTACCTCTTCTATGATCGCTACATGGTAACCGTCACCAGCAGGGTAGAAAACATCGACTCCGTCATTAACCATCCGGTTATAAAGTTCTATTGCTACATCAACATTAACCCAACTAGAAACAAATTCCACCTGAACTTCAACTTCAGCATTTTGAAATTTAACACCATCTACAAATCCTTCCACTTCGGGTTGCCATGGAAAAGCTGCAAGGACTCCAACTATTTTAGAATCTGACATTTCACTAGCCAACATACCAGCAAAAAAACCCATTGAATAGCCCTCAAAATGCAGGCTGGTAATATTATCTCCCTCAACATCCGCATTAAAAGTTACAAAATGAACATTTGGAAAGTCATCTTTCAATTCCATAAAAAATGGAGCGAACAAATGCCCATGACCAAATATTAAGTTTACACCGCTGTCTACAAATTCATCAATTGCCTGTACCACTTTTTCCTTTGAATTAATTTCTTCTTTATAAAAAACATCGAGATTTAAGCTAGAATGAATTTTCAATAATCCCTCATACCCTTTACTGTTCCATCCTTGATCATCGATATTATGTGGTAAGAGGAGACCAACTTTTGTTATTGTATTTGTTTCAGTACTTGTAGAACAGCCTATTGTAAATAGAAAGGTTAAGATTACTAGACTGATACGAATAAATTTCATAAGTGTTAAGCACTCTCCTTTTGCGATTAGAAAAACTTTTGTGTTTTTCTGAGACTGTCACCAAAGTTTTTCAACTAACAAGCAAGTAAAACGCTTACTATATTATATATGAAAATAACAAGAATGTATTGTTATTTGTAATCCCCCTTTTTTAACATTCGGATATATGTTAAAATCAAGCAATGAAATACATACGTAAAGAATTGTATGTTGTTATACATAGGGACC
Source organism: Anaerobacillus alkaliphilus (assembly GCF_004116265.1). Taxonomy (NCBI): domain Bacteria; kingdom Bacillati; phylum Bacillota; class Bacilli; order Caryophanales; family Bacillaceae; genus Anaerobacillus; species Anaerobacillus alkaliphilus. Next base: position 582,794 of record NZ_QOUX01000046.1, read on the forward strand.
CAACCCTATTACTATTATAAATGATTTATTAGGAAATTAAATGCCTAATATTGTTACTTTTTTACGAAAGAGGCACAAATTATATGAAAACAAACTTTGAACAAGAGGTTCAGTCGAGAAGAACCTTTGCTATCATTTCCCATCCCGATGCTGGGAAGACAACATTAACTGAAAAACTTCTTTATTTTGGAGGAGCCATACGCGAAGCTGGTACTGTAAAAGGAAGAAAAAACTCAAAGCATGCTTTAAGTGACTGGATGGAGATTGAAAAGCAACGTGGAATATCGGTAACGAGTTCTGTCATGGAATTTCAATACAACGATTATCATGTGAATATCTTAGATACACCTGGGCATGAAGACTTTAGTGAAGATACGTATAGAACGTTAACTGCTGCTGACTCAGCAACAATGCTTATTGACGTTGCTAAAGGGGTAGAAGCACAAACAATTAAATTATTTAAGGTATGCAGTATGAGAGGTATACCTATTTTTACCTTTATTAATAAACTAGATCGTCAAGGGAAAGAACCTTTCGAGTTGATGGAGGAATTAGAAGAAGTTTTAGGAATTCGTTCTTACCCTATGAATTGGCCGATTGGTATGGGACAGGACTTCAAGGCTGTATTTGACCGTGTCAAAAATCGCTTGGAACTTTATAATCATAAAAATCCAAGCCATGTTGACATTATTGATGTCAACGGACCAGAAGATCCAATCATTGACGAAATCATTAAAGATGAGAGTTTAGTGAAACAGTTTCGTGAAGAAATGGAATTGCTTGATGTTGCTGGGGATCAATTTGATATTGAGCTAATTAATAACGGTCAATTGACACCAATATTCTATGGTAGTGCCATCTCTAACTTTGGGGTACAAACTTTCTTAAATCATTTCTTAGAAATGGCTCCATCACCTACACCTAGAAAAAGTAATGAAGGAACCATTACACCACTTGATCAAAATTTTTCTGGATTTGTCTTTAAAATTCAAGCGAATATGAACCCTGCCCACCGAGATCGGATTGCGTTCTTGCGGATAACTTCTGGTACATTTAAAAAAGGAATGTCTGTAAACCACGTTAGGTTAGGAAAACCTCTACGCCTTGCTCAAACAACACAGTTTTTAGCACAAAGTAGAAATGCTGTTGAGGAGGCATATGCAGGAGACATTATCGGGTTATTTGATCCAGGAACTTTCAGAATTGGAGATACACTCGTTGAGAATGGCTCTTTTGAATTTGACGAAATGCCACATTTCTCACCAGAACATTTTTGCGCCATTTCTGTAAAAGATGCGCTTAAACATAAGTCGTTTGAAAAAGGAATAAGACAGTTAACAGAAGAAGGTGCAATTCAGCTTTTCCAGACCTATCAGAAAGTCGTTGAACAACAAATTGTTGGTGTTGTAGGTGTACTTCAATTCGAAGTACTTGAGCACCGACTAAAATCTGAGTACAAAGTGGATATCCGTCTAGAACGTCTACCTTTTTCTTATGCAAGGTGGGTGTCAGGTGAGAAAAAAGATCTTGAAGCTTTTATGCGTACTCAACGTAACTTAGTAAAAGACCGTGATGATCGACTTGTAGTTCTATTTGAAAATGACTTTCAAATGAGGACTGCTCAAGATAAATATCCTAATATTAGATTTTACGAAAACTCGTTCATTAAAGAAAACTAGGTTTACTCAACCTAGTTTTCTTTATTTTTCTTTCGATATAAAATTTCCGCAATAATACCACCAATAAACGCAACGACAACGCTAATACCTTCATTTACATCAAGTAATTGGTGTACTACTAAAAAGATGCCTACTGTTACAATGGTGAATAACAGAAACCCTGTAATGACCTGTTTTGAACTCATTCATTTTACTCCTAAACTAAAACAAATTCCTATACTTTGCGATATGATCTCTTTGTTTTTTAATTCCTTCTTCAAGTGTGGTTGAAACTTTAAACCCTAACTCTTTGACTACTTTACCATTGTTTATCGAGACATGCATTCTTTCATCATTAGGAATAAGGCTAGGATCTTTTTTAATGATTGCCTTACCACGATACCACTCATTAATTTTTCCAGTAGCTAAGTTAAAGATTTCATTTTTACACTCTTTTTTCATACCAGCTACAATAAGTGTATCAAGAATATCATCAATATACAAAATATCTTCTGTCACTCGGTCGTAATCAACTTTTTTATCTGTATTCGAAAGTTGTTGAGTCAGCAATTGACAGTAAGTCATGTCAGATCTTTGCCAAGGACCATAAATGGTTGGTAATCGAAAAATGATATACTGTAGATTTGTTTCAATAGATTTAGTTTTTATTAAGGATTCAGCAGCCATTTTTGTTAAACTATATGGGGTAATTGGATTAAGTGGTGTTTTTTCAGTAATTACTCCAGTCCTCTCACCGTAAACTTGTGTAGAAGAGGTAAAGATAAGTTTTACATTACTTCCGCAAGCATTAATGATTTTACCGGTAACACCTACGTTATCTTCGATTGTCGTTCTTAGTAACCCCCAATTTCGATCTCTACTAGTAGCTGCTGCTAAATGATAGACTACATCTACTTCTTTCATAATTTCTTCTAAATCTATATCTTCTATTCTTTTATTTATTAACTGAAACAAAGAGTTTCTACCAATCCACAACAGTTTCTCTTCGTATAAATCTTTTAATCGTTCGTCAACCATACCATCGATACCAATTACCTCTATTCCTTTCTCAACTAGACGCTGACACAAAGAAAAGCCAATAAATCCTAGGGCACCGGTAACAACTACTTTTTTCATTATAAAACTCCCCCATTAGACTTCATTTATTATTTATATGAATAATCTCCACTGTTTAGTACATTAAGAGTAACCAAAATGTATAAACACCTCCTCCGTTTATATAAGAGCAAGGTGTTTATAAGTTTTTTTCATGGTTTTTTAAAAACTGTATTGTCGGTCTTGCAAGTTCAGAAAAGGGTTTAGATTTCAGGAAAATAGAGACATCGACAATTGTGGTATTGGTGGTATTACACAGTTGTTCATATGGACGAACGTGGTCTTGTAATGAAAATGGTGTGGCATTCATGCAATGAAATATTTTCGTTGGTACTGTCATAGCTTTATAATGACTAATATCCATTGAAGATATCGTTAATTCAAGCATATCTATATCAAGTTGGTAGGCTTTCTTTAATTCTTTTAGAAAACGTTTATAAAATAGTTTATTATTTTTCTCTCGATGAAAATAATCCTTTAAATTTAGGCACGGATTTATCATAACTACAGAACGAAAAACCCCTAGAAGGTTTGGCACAAGTTTGGCCGCAACTAGAGCTCCCATCCCTTCAGCAATGATGTGTACCTTTCTATTTAGAATTTCTTTCTTCATAACTTCCTCATATAATCTTTGCAAGTAATAACACGCTTCTTCACTTCCCCAATTCCTTCCGAATAAATTAGAGGAAACGACAGTATATCCCGCTTTTTTTAGCTCTTTAATGAACTCAACTTGATCAGGACGCTGGTGCCACGAACTTGTATTCGACTGAACATAATTGTTTACATCACCGATAATAAAAACTGCAAATCCATTTGGTTTACTAGGTAAGTGAATGACGTTCCACTCTTCTCCAACAAGAAAAAATCTCTCTTTAATTGCCATTTCGTGATCCCTCGCATAGGTTTCTTCTTTATAATGTATGCAGGGATTTTCTTTGATTGACAGAACAAAGCCTATTTTATTCATAATCCTTTAAATCACCTTGTAATTCCTCAATCCTTTCTTTCCCATGTGACGTTAAGTTTGAGTTTTTTTGAGCTAGCAAAGCTTCTAATTCTTCCCTTTTTTCCTTTTCCAATTAGTTTTCCCTCCGAACTATTATTAAGCTTAGAATATACAACTGAGCTCTATTTCATATTATTTTTATAATAATCCTAGCTTAGAATATTTATTCTTCTTTTTATTAGGCTCTTTTCGTAAACATTGTGGCTTTTTATCCTAAAATAATCGGAAAAATACCCTAGATGAAGATATCAGCCAATAAATTTTGTAAGAAAAGAACAATACTTACTAAATTAGTTGTGAATTCTTTGTATTTTGTGTAAAAATCCGGTTTTTGGGATTTTTACGAAAGCAACAAACTTTGCGAAAACATCCATTATAAAAAGAAAAGTAACAGCTAATGCTGTTACCTTCCGAATTTACTTTTATATGTCCATTTGCGATTTTGATTACTTGTTTCTGGAAAAGAATCGCCAGCTTTCAGCTTAACACTTTTGGGATTTTGAACCATATCCCCAGTCTCACCGATCTCAACATAAATACCATTATTAGGTGCTTTTTGTCCATGGGTAAATTGACGACTTTGTCCCATTATCTTCACTCCCCAATTTTTTTAATGAGTAACTCTTATTTAATATGAGTTATCTTGGTTAAGATTATTTTGGGAAGTTCAGGTTCAATTAGTAAAAGAACCCGATAATAACTAAAAATAAAACACTGTTTGCGATTTCTATAAGGCCAATTTGAATCGGTTTATAACGAATATCCCTTGGCATGAACCATGTTTTCATCGCACCAATTAGAAACGCAAATGCAACTAGGGGATGGATAACTAAAAATAATATGATAGTAAAACCGTGAAAAACATGTGATGCCCATAAAAACCTGATATTTCCTTTTTCACGAATGAGTGTTTTTACATGAAAAACACTTGCAGTGAAAAAGATAATGTTAATTAACATCAGCCAAATCGCTTTTTGATCAATCACTCCTAAACCTAGGTAATAGGAAATAATGACGAGAAACGATAATGCTGTAATAGCTATAACATCATTGATAAATAATCGCTCTTTCTTTATTTTTGCAAAGTATATATTTAGTGTAAATAACGGTAAAATGAATAAGCTAATTAAGAAAATCTTTGGTGTAAAATAAATTAAAGGTACCGTAAACAACAAGCCAATACTCACATATATAAGCAAAGAGGGTAAAATCTCTTTGTTTAGCTTTGGTTTTCTAATATAGGCAAATAATGGACCTGATGAAAAGTAAAAAGCTAGGACACCAATAAAGAAAATAAAATGTAAAAAAGTGGTACCACTAGCAAACATTCCTAACATAAACGGAACGATTAACATTGCCCAAGCCCCATGCTCCCGTGGAATAAACCATTTCATCTATAAAACCCCCTCTTTACGAGAACTTACTTATGATTTTATTTTACTGTAATAATATTATGATCTAAGTGATTATTATCACAGTTTCTATCTACTTCACACAATTGTGATATTTTATACTGTTGTAATAGAGTTTTCTTGTTACTATCAAGGTATAAGACTAACTACAGGGGTTGATTTGTTTGTTACAAGTTACTTTTCAATATCAGGGACAACAACCTGTTTTTGAAACATTAAAAAGTCTTCATTTTAACTATGACAACGGAAAGTATATCTCAAATGAAAATGCTTATAGAGCAACTATTACTCATGCTGCTGAAACGAAACAATTACTTTTAACATTTTCTAAAGAGCTTTCTTTCGATCAATATAAGCATCTTCATAAAGTAGTTAAAACCATTGCTGAAAACATTGGAGCATCAGTTGACGATCACCTTGCTTTAATGGGGTATTTGGAAGATGGAAGTGAGGCTTTTATCGTTAGTGGGTGGGAACAATGGGTACGTTTTTTGGAGACAGCAAAACACGTCTCGATGGAAGGGCAAAAGGTTCAAGTATACCAAGACCAACAACTCAAAGGTGAAGGAATATTACTAGAAGCTCATAAAGACGAAACTGACAATAGCCATTTTCGAATTATCAGTTGCACCATATTAAGCAAAAGTGGCGAACAAGTTTTTTCAGGAAATAATTTGTTAATACTAGCAACTGGTGAATTTTAAAATCCTTAAGAAATTAGAAACTCAAATAAGTTCCAAAAGAAAAACGACATGAACGTTTCATGTCGTTTTTCTATATTGTGCAAATTTCTACAGGACAGTCTCCACAATGCAAATAGTCCTTTAAAAATTGCATATCTTTAATTGTAATTAGTCCTTTTTCAACAGATATGATCTTATCTTTCTTTAAATCATTAAGCATACGATTAATACTTTCCCTCGTAGTGCCGATGTAGCTAGCAATATCTTGGTTAGTTAACTGAACATTTATTATAATACCGTCATCTGTTTTGACACCGTAGGAATTACTGAAACGAATTAAAGTTGAGTAAAAGGCACCAGTTTTTCCACAGAGGATTAAATCTCGAAACTTCGCTTGAGTAGATTGTGTATGTCTTGCAAACCACTTCATAAAAGCAACCGCAATTTCACCATTTCGGCGAAAAATATCTTCTAGTACAGGACGATCAAATTTTACTAAAACCGCATCTTCAATCACTTCAGCCGTCACACTAATGGACATATCATTAAATAAGCCTACTTCCCCCACAAGCTCATCCTTTTGTTTTAAATGAACACTAAACTCTTTTCCATCAGCAGTCATTTTACTTAGACGAACTCTCCCAGAACGAACTAGGAATACATTTTCAGGAAAATCACCTTCGTGAAATAAAAACGTCCCACTCTTTGCATTTATTTCCAAGCCAATCGATAATAACAAGTCTTGGTTTTCTTTTGACAATTCATTAAAGAAGCGCTTCATTTCCAGCTCTTTCTTTTCCATTTAAGAAAACCTCTTTTCCATAATTTTTTAAATAGTTATATTAATTATTATCTTAACACTATCATAATGGTAATTAAAGAGATCAAACCACGTATTTATGGATGGTTTTTGTCAATATTGTGTACATATTAAATTATTTTATCATGAACAGATATACAAAGTAAAACATGATATGGAGGCAATTAATTGAAAAAGGGTACCATTTAGGCACCCTTTACATATTATACCAACAAATTGTTAACTATCAGCTAAATCATTCCTAAATTAACACTTAACCTCTGCATTTTTACGTGAGTAGAAGTACCAAGTAACGAATAAGCTCGCAACATAGTAAGCTATGAAAATATATAAGGCCGTGTTTGCCATTCCTGTTGTATCAATAGACCATCCAAAGATCTTCGGAATTAAGAATGCGCCATAAGCTCCAATTGCTGACGTCCATCCTAATACAGCCGCAGCCTCTTTTGGGTTGTTAAAAATAAATGGGATCATTCTAAATGTTGATCCATTAGCAATACCTGTTGTCACAAATAGGATAAGGAACATAATGAGAAATCCTGTAAAGTTTCCTTGGTTATAGAAATATAGAACTCCTAATGTAGCACCAATCATAACAATAATGTCAATAAAAGTTACAATTGCACCACCAACTTTATCTGATAGCCAGCCACCAAATGGACGAATCAACGCACCTACTAATGGTCCAAGAAACGCAAACTGTAAAGCATTTACCTCAGGAAATTCAGTTCGAATTAATAACGGAAAAGCGGCTGAATATCCAATAAAAGAACCAAAGCACATAACGTAAAGGAAAGTCATAATCCACGTATGCTTGTTTTTGAAAATAACTGCTTGCTCCTTCACTGAAGCTTTTGTTCCCGGTAAATTATCCATCCCAAAGATTGCAGCAATTACTGTTAAGATAATCGGAATTACCCAAACAAACGCTGCATTTTGGATCCAGACATTTGAACCATCTGGTAAAACTTGCGGATTGCCTGCTACTGCTCCAAAAACTCCCATTGTCACAACTAGCGGGGCAATGAATTGTACAGCACTTACTCCTAAGTTACCAATACCTGCATTTAACCCTAATGCAGTACCTTTTGCTTTCTTCGGATAGAAGAAGCTGATATTTGCCATTGATGAAGCAAAATTCCCTCCACCTAGACCACAAAGCGCTGCTAAAATTGCCATAGTCATAAACGTTGTTTCTGGATTTTGGACAGCAATTCCTATTCCAATTGCCGGTATTAAAAGTGACGCTGTACTGATAATTGTCCAGTTACGTCCACCAAAAATTGGTACAACAAATGTGTAAATAATGCGTAGCGTTGCACCTGTCAGTCCTGGAAGAGCAGCTAGTGTAAATAATTCAGATTTCGTAAAGTTAAATCCAATGTCATTTAAACTTGCTGCTGTTACTGACCAAATTTGCCAAACTGCAAATGCTAGTAATAAAGCCGGAATGGAAATCCAAAGGTTTCGACTGGCGTGTCTTTTCCCTTCAGCTTCCCAAAACTGTTCATTTTCTGGCTCCCATCTTGTTATTCTAGCCATTTTTAACTCCCCCTATAGAAAATTGTTCTATATTTATGTCTATTTGTATTCAACCTTACGCCACTGCAAGAAAACAAGTAGCGCAATAAAAGCAGAAACGATACTTACCCCACTATAAATCAAGATTGACTTGTATTCCCTTCCGTAGTAAGCCTCAACAGTCCACTGTACCATGATGACGTTAATAATGATCGTAGCAATAATAATTCCCCAACAAGTTTTCTTACCCATGGCGATACTGCCTCCCTACTGCATAAACAATTCCTTTATCCACCTCAATCTCAATTAATGGAAGCTCGCGTTGTGGTGGACCTGCTTTAGGATGGCCATTGTTCACATCAAAATAACCTGCATGACATGGACATAATAGAACATCCTGAGTTTTCTCATAGAAGACCGGGCACATTAGATGTGTACAAGCACTATTGTATGCCTTCAGATCGCCATTCACAGTATGAATTAATAGAGCAGGATCTTTATCTGTTGGATAGTAGAACGTTACCGAATCCCCCTGTGGTAAATCTGCCAATTTCGCAATTTCAACTCTCTCATAATTTTTTTCAGCTATCCCCAGCATTGCTTTTACTGAGAAAGGGATCGTGGCTACACCTAAAGCAACAGATGTACCTACGGCAGTTTTTAGAAATGCACGACGGTTATATTTTAAGTCATCTTCTTGATTGAGATTATCTACTAAGTTAATCATGTCATCGTTTGTATCTTTTTGATTACGTGCTAGCTTTTTTTTACATGTCATGATGTTTACCCTCCATTCACATATTTGAAAAACTTAAAGCGAGGGCACCCCTCGCTTTAAGTGAGGAAGGGTTTTCCTCAATACTTATTAGTCACTGTATACTCCGAAAAATTCAGGTACATATTGCCATTTATCTTGCTCTGAAGGTTTCTTCCCTTCAATTAAGTTCATTTGCGTTCTACGACGACGTAATGCTTGCATTTCATCAAAATCGATGAAACGAATTGCATCACTCGGACATACAGATGCACACATTGGTGAAATCCCGTGCTGTGTTCTGTCATAACACATGTCACACTTATACATTTTATTCTCTTCAAAATCGAATTTTGGAATACCAAATGGACATCCAAACGTACAGTTTCTACAGCCGATACATTTCTCTTCCATTGCTGATAGAACTACTCCTTCAGGAGTTATTTGAATAGCGTTAGCAGGACATACCCTTGCACATGCTGGATCCTTACATTGCATACAAAGCATTGGAAATGTTTGACGACTTTCCATGAAATCAACATACTCAACATAGTTACGTTCCTTCGCATCATGCCCACCACATTCACGACATGCGGCTTGACATGAGCGGCAACCTATACAACGTTCGAATTCAAGATACATTATTTTATTCATTATCGTTCCTCCTCCTAGCGATTTACACTTTCTCTATTTTCACAGCACAAACTTTAAACTCTGGCATCCTTGAAGTTGGATCAAGGGCTGGATTTGTTAATTGGTTAATTGAAAGCTCTTTACCCCAGTGATAAGGAACGAATACATGATCATTTCGGATTGCTTTTGTTAAACGTACATCGACAACCATTGACGAGCGTGGAGTCGTTAACTTCACTTTATCTCCATTCGCTAAGTTGTATTGACTAGCCAACTCTGGATGTAACTCAGCGTATGGAAGTGGACATTGCTCCATTAAGAATTTCACACGACGAGTTTGCGTACCTGATAAATAATGGAAGACAACTCGACCAGTCGTTAATGTATGTGGATAGTTAGCAGTAGGTATCTCTGCAGGTGCTTGCCAGTCAACAACGGCTAGATTTGCTTTTCCATTTGGTGTATCAAACTTCTCTTTAAACATTGTCGGTGTTCCAGGATGGTCTTCAGAAGGACAAGGCCAAAAGACTCCATCTTCTTTATCAATACGATCATATGTGATTCCATAATAATCAGCTTTTCCACCTTTTGTTGCAATACGGAATTCTTCATAAATTTGTGGAACATTTTCATAAGGAAAGAAGTTTCCTCTACCCATACGCTCAGCAATTGCCTTCATAATTTGCCAATCTGTTTTTGACTCGCCGATTGGATCTTTTACTTTACGAATACGAATAACGCGACCTTCCAAATTCGTTGTAGTACCTTCATCTTCGGCCCAAGTTGTGGCTGGAAGAATAACATCTGCAAACTCTGCAGTTTCTGACATGAAGAAGTCACTTACGACTAAAAAATCTAATTTTCTAAAGCTATCCCATACATATTCTGTATTAGGTGCGGAAACCGCTGGGTTACTACACATGACGTGCATTGCACGAATATTTCCTTGTTGAATTTCATCAAACATCTCATAAGCAGATACACCTGCTTTTGGCATTTCTTCTGGTTTAATTCCCCAAACTCCAGCTACATACTTCACGTGTTCTGGGTCAGCTATTTTACGATACCCTGGAAGAGCATCTGCTTTTTGTCCGTGCTCACGACCACCTTGACCATTTCCTTGACCAGTAACGGTTGCTACACCTGACGCAAACTTCCCAATTTGTCCTCTGAGCAATGCCATTGAAGTATAGATACAGACGTTATCAACACCTTTAGACTGTTGTTCAATCCCGCGGCAGAACATAACCACAGATCTTGGCGATTGCCCATAAATACGTGCTGCTTTTTCAAGTTTTTCAACTGTTACACCTGTAATTTTTGAAGTATACTCAGGAGTAAATAGTTTAACCATCTCCTTCATTTCTTCAAAATTGTTACAGCGTTCGTTTACATACTCTTCATCAACATAACCATCACGAACGAGGATGTGTAACATACAGTTAGCTAGTGCAGAGTCAGAACCAGATTTAATATCTAAATGAACATCTGCTAGACGAGCAATTTGAGTTTCACGAGGGTCTACGACAATCATTTTTGCTCCTTTGTCTCTAGCTTTCCATAACCATTGAATAGATGTTGGGTGACATTCTGCTGCGTTCCAACCAGAGATGAAGAAACAATCAGTGTGCTCAAGTTCTGTCCAAGGTAACGTAGAACCACGGTCAGTACCTAGTGTTTTCATAAATCCGCCAGCTGCAGAACTCATACAAAAACGACCGTTATAATCAACAAAGCGAGTTCCTAATGCTACGCGAGCATATTTTCCTACTAGGTAACATTTTTCATTGGTCATTGATACCCCACCATAAACTGATAAAGCATCCTTCCCATGTTTTGCTTGAAGTTCTTTAAAGTTTTTCTCTATTAGATCAAGAGCTTCATTCCAGCTAGCTCTTACAAATTGACCATTTTTCTTTATTAGAGGTGTTGTAATTCTTTCATCATGATCGACTGTTTGATACGCAGTGACACCTTTCGGACACATCTTACCTAAAGTCACAGGCCAATCATATCGAGGTTCTACTCCAACAACCTTCCCCGTTTTTTCATTTAATCTAATATGCATTCCACATTGCATCCCGCAATAACAGCAATGAGTAGTTATTAATTTTTCACCTTCACGGTGCAAATTTTTGACGCCTTCTTTAGCTAGAAACTGTGTCATAATATATCCTCCTCTATGAGAAAAGCTCTTTTACTTTTCATCCTTGTTATAAAATTCGTCTGATCTTTTTCTACCAAAGCCAGGAATATGAATTCCATTGTTTGTCTGCACAGGCCCATATGGATTACCTTTAACCGTACCTAAGTTTAATTGACTCATAACTCGAATTCTACGACGACAACTGGGGCAATAATCTGCTAAATACGTGCCATCTTCTAGTTTTAAATCAAACTGTTGTGCGTGTAAGATTGTTTTTACATCAGTAATTTGATCATCGCTACTATATTTCGTTCCACAACTGTTACAAGATCTTGTATCGACCATAACTTCCTCCTGATAGTTCATCGGAACCGCTGTTGCTAAAGGTCTGATCGGCAAGTGGAACAGCTTTCCAAATGGGAAGTAAATCAAGAATAAAACAACTGTAATTTGATGTAGTAATGCTAACTGAGGGTGCGCAAGCCCGCCCAAAAACTTATATGAGAGTGTCAATAGTAATCCAGATACGGTTACCGCTAAGAGTATATAAAGTGGTATTAAATCAAACTCCGCACGTTCTGTAACCTTTAAGTCATGATTATTAATTCTTCTTAGTAAGGCCATAACGATACCTACTAAGACCATTAAAGCTGTGATGTTTAACCCGTTATAAAATAGATTTGCAAGTAATCCATTTGCGTGCATTTTGATGGTCGGAATATTAAATACCATTACTTGATATGTTGTAGCATCAATTAGTTTAAAGTGCATCCATCCTAATGTAAGGGCGAATGTAATTGCAAATGAGCCGATACATCCCCATGCAATTAACCAATGTTGTATACCGCGATATATACCACGCTTAAAGATAAACTTCTGTAAAATGATATTGTCAACTAGCGTTTTAACAATTGCTGTTACATTTCGTGTTGTGCGTTCTTTTGTCCGTAAGTTTTGAATACTACGTTTGATCATTTGATTGGTTGCTGGTCTTATTAACCAAGCTGCCATCCTTACTGTGATCCCAATAAAGAAGATAAACGTGGCAACCATATATCCCATAAGCATCAAATCCACTTTTGCAAACTGCCCAGTTCCGATATACATTGTTAGAAAAAGAAATACTGTTATAAAAAAGCAATACATACTCGTCTTTGAATAAAAAGATCTTTCTAGTGTTTTCATACTAAACTTCGACTCTTTCACTGTGTCATCCGAAGAAAAATTTGTTTGTAGGTTATTCATCTCTATATCACTCCTTAGAGGTAATTGCACGTTGAACAACTATAGGCCTGTTAGCTGTGAGCAGTGCTTAACTTGTTTTCTTAACCTTATTGTAGGTGAGACACGATTCGACCACTGTGCAATTTATCACACCACCCCTGTGAATTTTCTCACAGAAAAAACATTAGTTACATTAACAACGTGTAAAAAGTGTTTAAAAACCTTGCTACATCAACGACGCTTTATCCAATTAAAGGATTTCATGTTCACAAAATAGTCATTGTTCAGCAAGTTTTTAGCAAGTATGTAAGAAACACCTTGAAAACTATAAAATTAACTTAGAAACAAAAAAAGGCACGAATAGACGTTTATCTATCCATACCTTAATGATTTCAAGTTTTATTGTTGGAGGACTTTAGGAATATACGCACAATACGGATCACTTTCTAGGTAATCATTACTTAAAGCATATGCTCTTGCGCGAGATCCTCCACATATTTCTTTATATTCACAAACGCCACACTTGCCTTTTAATAACGTTTTATCCCTTAACTCTTTTAGGATTGGACTCTCACGATAAATAATTGGAAGTGGTGTTTCACGAACGTTTCCACACTTAACAGGGAGAAAGCCACTTGGGTATACGTCACCAATGTGACTAATAAAAATGAAGCCATCACCATCATTCACGCCTTTAGGGGCTCTTCCAAGTGTATCGAGACGTTTATTCCCTTGTGCGTTACTTAGGTTTAAGCGTTTCTTTTCCTGTAAGGCAACTCGTCGATAATGCGGTGCCTCTGTTGCCTTTACTCCATATGGCATTTCTTGCTGAACTTTAAATAACCATTTCATTACTTCTTCGTGCTCTTCTGGAGAAATCATGTCTTTCTCCATTCCTCTTCCAGTTGGAATTAGAAAGAATACACTCCACAAAACAGCATTCATATCTTTAACCTTTTCAGCCATCTTAGGTAGATCTTCTAAATTGTACTTAGAAACTGTCGTATTAATTTGAATAGGAATATCTAATTCTTTTAAGTAGTCGATGCCGTTCATCGTGAGATCATAAGAACCTCTTGTTCCACGAAAATGATCATGAATTTCTGCCGTTGATCCGTCAAGGCTAAATGCCCACCTCGAGAGACCAACCTCCTTTGCTTGGTCAATTGCTTTTTTCGTCACTTTTGGGGTTGCACTTGGTGTCATTGATACCGGTAGTTTCTTTTCTTCTATCGCATATCTTGCTAATTCATACAAGTCTGGTCTCATTAACGGGTCTCCCCCGGTAAAAACAAATAACGGGTTATCCATTGTAGCTATATCATCTATTAACTTTTTGCCTTCTTCAAAAGAAAGCTGTCTCGGATCTGCTTGATATTGCGCTTCGGCTCGACAGTGTAGACACTTTAATGCACAAGCCCTTGTTACCTCCCAGATAACAATGAACGGATTTTCATCATAATTTTTTGGTTTAGTTGATAAGAAGGATAAATCCATGTTATACCTCCGTTCTTTTCATTGAGTAAATTACCTTTGTCTAAATGATAAGTGAACTAGACTTAATTGACAGTGAGATTTATCACAAGGTATGGTGTATCTCTGTAAGCAAAAAAAAAGAGACAACTGTTTCGTCTCTTAACCGAATATTTAAGCTAGGATTTTAGAAGCTTTTTGATCTGCCATTAAATGAAAGAATTTGTCCCACGTTTCATTACAAAGGGACTCTATTTGTTCTTTAGTAGCATTGTCAATGTGAATCCCACCTAAAATAACTGTCTTTTGTTGGAATGTATTACACCAAACTTTTGCTAGTTCAACAAATAGGTCTTCTTCTTTATGATTAGGAAAACCATAGCTAATAACCTTTACTTGTCCTTTTTCATATGTCGCAATCACTACAGCTCCAATGTGTGGCGCAGTCCCACCAGAAATGACAATTAAATTATCGTTACCCACATGGTCTAAAACACAACTAATCATGATTCGTTCCTCCTTAATCAGTGGATTTTGATTTTATCTTAGCAAAATATAATAGTAAAAAATGTGAAGCGCATCACACTGATATAATTCAATTACTATTTTTAGTCTAAATATGTCAAATTCAAGAACGTTCAACGCTTTAAGAATTTTGGCTGTGACTATATTCACACATTTTCTTAGTTACTAATGGTAAAGTTAATTCATAACACTAGAATAGTTTACTGTTAAGGAGGCTATCATTTTGACCAGGACTAGATTTTTAGATAATATCCCTATCTTTTCATCTTTACCTAATGAACAAAAAGAACAATTGATAGAAATTGTCCAAACGAAAAAAATGACGAAAGGTGAAGTCTTGTTTCAAGAGTTTGACCCTGCAGAAGCCATTTACTTTATTAATGAAGGTAAGGTTCGTATTAACAAAAGTACACCTGATGGTAAAGAAATTGCTCTAACAATAAGGCAGACCGGAGACATGTTTGCAGAAGTAGCATTGTTCGCAAAAGTTGGTAGTACTTACCCAGCAACGGCAATCTGTATTGAAGGAGGCTATGTATCATTTATAAAAAATAATGAACTAGAAACATTTCTTCTCCAACACCCACAGTTAGCGATCTCAATGTTTCGGTTTGTCTCAGAGAGACTTCGTATCTCCCAAGCAACTCTAAGAGATGTTGCTTTATATGGTAAGTTTGGTGCATTGGCTGCTACTTTAGTTCGATTAGCAGAGGAATATGGCGTGACAGAATCGGATGGACTGAAGATAAAAATAAAGCTGACGCACGAAGACCTAGGCAGTTTTTTTGGGGCTACGAGGGAAAGTGTGACTAGGTTAATGAACCAATTAAAACAACAAAAAATTGTCACAAAAAAGCAAGGCTATCTTATTATCCATAATCTAGACTTACTAAAGGAATATATAAATTAAAAACTATGGCACTTTTATCCTATGCCATAGTTTTTGTTATTTTTTCAAAAAAATAAGGCGACTTGGGTAATCGCCAGTCTACTACGTTCAAAAGATTGGGGGTCAAATGAACAAGAAGAATTATTCATGTCTTTCACTATAACGTTGTTATTTGGTAACATTTTGTTAGGGTACTTATTACTTATTTTCTTTGTTATTTTAGCTTAGGTTAAACTAGTAAACATTCTTGTTACATTTGGGCGAATGAACAAGACCTGTATAACTAAAGCTTTATTGCTTGTCTTTATGATACTTTTATTATCATTTATATTCTGTGAGAAACATCACAAAATCACTTCGTTTGCATGTGAAGGTTTTGTGAACTAAAGACGAAAGAACTTGGCGTTTCGCCAAGTTCTTTTTAACTGCCCAATAAGGCTACTAAAATGGCCTTTTGAACATGTAAACGGTTTTCTGCTTGATCAAATATGAACGAGTTTTTTCCATCAATAACTTCGATTGATACTTCTTCACCTCTATGGGCTGGTAAACAATGAAGGAACATATAATCTTTTTTGGCATACTTCACAAGTTCCTCATTCACTTGAAAAGCTTCAAAGTCTGCTAATCTTTTTGCCGTTTCTTCTTCATAACCCATACTAGTCCATACATCGGTATATATCACATCTGCTCCTTGGACAGCCTCAATTGGATCGTTTGTAATATGAAATTTTGCACCAGTCTCTTCACAAATCGCTTTAATTTCTTCAACAATCCATTGTTTCGGTTCATAACCAATCGGGGTAGTAATCGTTACATCCATCCCTACTTTTGCACAACCAATTAAAAGAGAATGGGCTACATTATTTCCATCACCTACATAAACTGTTTTAATACCTTTAAATGTCCCTTTCACTTCATAAATTGTCAAAAGATCCGCCATTGCTTGACAAGGGTGAAAGTCATCGGTAAGAGCATTAATAACAGGTACTGTTGAGTTGTTTGCTAATTCCTCAATAATCTCATGTCCATGTGTACGAATCATAATGCCATCAACATACCTCGAAAGAACTTGCGCAGTATCCGAGATAGGCTCTCCTCTACCTAACTGAGAATCTTTTGAACTTAGAAACAATGCAGATCCACCAAGTTGGTTCATTCCAACTTCGAAAGAAACTCTAGTTCTAGTAGATGACTTTTCGAAAATCATCGCTAAGGTTTTCCCTACAAGATATTGATGTGGAACACCCTCTTTTTGATATTGTTTTAATAACCTAGAAAAGTGTAATAGTTCCAGTACTTCTTCTGAAGAATAATCTAATAAAGTTAAGAAATTCTTCCCTTTATATTTTTTAATATTTATTCCCGACTCAAGTAACGATAACACAGTCAAGAGCTTCACATCCTTATTTTGATTTTCTGGTTCCTACTAAACTATCTTTTTTTGTTTCATATTTTCCTAACCAATACTCAATCGAATTTACTTTGTAATCTGGTTGACTTAAGCTACGAACCATGTAACTAAATGTTGATAATTCCGTTACTACTGGCAAACGATTTTTTAGCGCTTCTATTCTTCTTGTCTTTGTGTTTTCTTTTATACTTTCTACACACAAATAACAAACGCTGTTTTCGTCATTAACCCAATCCTCAAACTTGATGATTTCTTCTGTCACAAGTTTATAATTAAGTTGTTCTAGCACTTCTTTTAAAGGAGCGAATTCAGATTTTTGAATCTGTTCTATGTCACAAAATATAGATCCTCTTCGTTTGAAAAGCTCTGGTATATCTCGCTCTCCCCATATAAAAGCTTTTCGAAATGCTTCATCTAGATTTTCACTAATAGCAATTAATTCACCAGTAGACTTCATTTCTGCTTCTAGCTTTGGGTCTACGTCTGGTAACTTCGAGTAAGAAAAGATCGGTGCTTTTACAGTAAAGTATGGCGGTTCGACTTGATAATCTAACGTTTCAACATAGTCAGTTAACGAGCCATTCATTAGTAAACTAACTGTTAAACTAATCATGTTCATTCCTGTTACCTTACTCAAAATAGGTACTGTTCTTGATGCTCTAGGATTAACTTCTAATACAAAGATTTTATTTTGATAAATCACAAATTGTATGTTGAACACACCTTTAAAATCCATACCTCTAGCAATTCGTTTTGTGTAATCAATAACTTCTTGCTTATGAACTTCTGAAACAGTTAGTGGAGGTATTACTGAAATACTATCACCTGAATGAACTCCTGCACGTTCAATATGCTGAAACATTCCAGGAACAACTACATTTTCACCATCAGTTAATGCATCTACTTCAATTTCCATTCCTGGGTAGAAAGCATCTAATAAAATCGGGAAGCCAACCTTTGAGAATTTATCACTTAAATAATTTGTTAAGTCCGCTTTCGTATGGAAAACCATCATCCCCTGACCTCCAATTACATATGAAGGACGAATTAATATAGGAAATCCAATACTATTTGCCTTTAATAATAAATCCTCCTCATCAAAAGCAGTGACTCCTGGGATGTGTGGAACATTTACTTCTTTCATGAATTTATAAAAGCGGTCACGATCCTCTAACTTATCAATTGTGTCATGATTGGTTCCTAATAAAAGAACCCCCGCTTCTTCAAGATTTTTCACTAACGAGATGGCAGTTTGCCCACCAAATTGAACGATGACTCCTTCGGGTTTCTCCAACTCAATAATATTCAAGACATCCTCAGTTGTTAGTGGTTCAAAGTATAGACGGTCAGCAATCTCATAATCCGTACTTACTGTTTCGGGATTATTATTAATTAGAATTGCTTCATAATTTTGTTGTTTTAGGGCTAAAACGCCGTGTACTGAACAGTAATCAAACTCAATACCTTGACCTATACGGATTGGACCAGAGCCAATGATGACAATTTTTTTCTTTGTCGTATGGGTATCTACATCTTGTTCACCCGTCCAACTAGAATAATAGTAAGAAGTCTTTGCAACAAATTCACCTGCACATGTATCTACCATTTTGTAAGATGGGTAAATATTATATTGGTGACGTTTTCTGCGGAGGTCTTCTTTACCTACATTCCAAACATGAGCTAACCATTCATCTGAAAATCCATGTATTTTAAATTGTCGTAACTCTTCATTCGTTACTGTTTGAAAGGAAAGACGCTTTGCTTTATTTTCTTGATCAACTAAGAACTTCCAACTGTCTAGATAAAAATAGTTTATTTTCGTTGCAAGATGAATTTCCTCTACTGAAGTTTTTCTTCGTAGTAATTCAATAATGGCAAAAAATCGTAAGTCGTCAGCTTCTTTGACACTTTGCCATAGATCATTGTCGGAGAGTTCTCTCACAACTGAAAGCTCCAAACCAATAATTCCTTTAATATCTAGGGAACGGACTGCTTTTTGAAAGGCAGATTCTAAATTTCTTTCAATAGCCATTACTTCTCCAGTTGCTTTCATTTGTGTACCAAGCTTTCGATTGGCTTGTGTAAACTTATCAAATGGCCAACGTGGGAATTTTACAACACAATAGTCCAAGGCAGGCTCAAAACTAGCATACGTGTGACCTGTTACTGGATTTATCAACTCATGTAACTGATAACCTAAACTCAATTTAGCAGCGATACGCGCAATTGGGTAACCAGTTGCCTTAGAAGCTAGAGCACTAGACCTACTTACTCGCGGATTTACTTCAATTAGATAATATTGCTTACTATATGGGTCTAGGGCAAATTGAATGTTACACCCTCCGACTATTCCTAATGCTCGAATTATTTTAACAGATACCGATCGTAACATTTGATATTCCACATCTGAGAGGGTTTGTGAAGGAGCCACAACAATGGAATCTCCTGTATGAATTCCAACAGGATCAATGTTCTCCATATTACAAACTGTAATACACGTATCATTTGAGTCTCTCATAACTTCATATTCAATTTCTTTAAAACCAGCAATGCTTTTTTCAATCAAGCACTGATGAATTGGGCTAGCCGTTAAACCACCTTTAACAATCTTCTTTAGTGAGTCTTCATCATCAACAATTCCACCACCAGCACCACCTAGTGTATATGCAGGACGAACGATAATCGGAAAGCCTACTTGTTCAGCAAATTGAAGAGCCGCCTCAACACTTTCCACAATTTCACTATCTGGTACAGGCTCATCTAACTCGTGCATCAAAGCGCGAAACTCTTCACGATCTTCCCCCTTCATGATTGACTCAATCGGTGTCCCTAACAAAGGTACATTGTACTTATCTAAGATACCTTGGCTATGAAGAGATAAAGCTAAATTTAAACCAGTCTGACCACCTAACGTAGCTAAGATCCCATCTGGCTTTTCTTTTTGAATGATTTTTTCAACACTTTCTACCGTCAACGGTTCAAAGTAAACAACATCAGCACACGCTTTATCCGTCATGACAGTTGCGGGATTATTATTAATAAGGACCACTTCACAACCCTCTTCTTTTAACGCAAGGCAAGCTTGGGTTCCCGCATAATCAAATTCAGCCGCCTGCCCAATCACTATTGGGCCAGAGCCGATGACTAATATCTTGTTAATGTCTTGACGCTTAGGCATATGCTTTTTCTCTCCTCTTGCTACTCATGTCCGTTAGAAAGTGTAAAAAGATCTCTTCTGAATCTGAAGGTCCTGGATGGGCCTCTGGATGAAACTGTACTGATGTGATTGGGTACTGTTTATGTGACATACCTTCAATCGATCGATCGTTAATATTTATATAACGTGGGATAAACCCTGTCTGTTTTAAACTTTCGTCAGTAACGAAGTAACTATGGTTTTGAGAAGTAATGTAGACTTTCTTTGTAAATAGGTCTTGAACTGGTTGGTTTGCGCCTCTATGTCCAAACCGTAGTTTCTCCGTATTCCCACCAAACGCTAACGCTAACAATTGATGACCCAAACATATTCCCATCGTAGGATACATTGTTGCTAACCTCTTGATTTGTGGTGCCAAATGTAACAATTTCTTTGGATTACCTGGTCCATTAGATAACAAAATTCCATCTGGTTGAAGACTCTGAATTGTTTTTTCATCTGTATCAAAAGGAACAACAGTTACTTTACAACCCAATTGAACTAAATTGGATAGAATTGATTTTTTATAACCAAAATCAATCATGACAACATGATATTCTCCATCACCGTACGTTTCCATTTCTGTAATTGAAACCTCTTCGACAAGATTTCTTGTTTCAATTCCTTGTTTTGTACTAAAATCAACCGTCTCCAAATTGGTTGTAATGATTGCGCCCATATCACCTAATTCACGAATCCTTTTTACAACCGCTCTTGTATCAACTCCTACTAATATCGGAATAGAGTGCTTTTTTGCATATTCAGTTAACGGCTGCTTCGCTTCGTAATGGTAGCCTTGATTCCTACATCCTTGCATAATTAATGCTGAAGCTTGAGGGATTTTACTTTCTTGATCGCTCCCGTTAATTCCATAATTACCGATCAGAGGGTACGTAAATACAACAATCTGTCCTTTAAAAGAAGGATCAGTAATCACTTCTTCATATCCGGTCATGCCAGTAAAAAAAACTGCCTCACCATAAACCTCTTGGTCATTCCCTAATAACTCACCTTCAAAGAATTCACCTGTTGATAAAACGATATATCCCTTCACATTACTTTCTCCTCTCTGCTCACCAACGAATAATAATTACAACACATTGAATTTTTATTCATCTGTAGGTAAAAAAAATGATCTATTATACTGGTATTTTATTTAATTCTAAAGCAATTAAACTAATAGCCTGATCTAGTTCTTCATAAGAAACAGTTAATGGTGGTAGTAGACGTAAGACATTTGGTCCTGCATTTAATACAAGTAAACCATTATTTCTTAATGATCCAATAATCGGAGTAACATCCTGATTACATTCAATTCCTATCATTAAACCTTTTCCACGAATTTCTTTAACCATAGTTGTTGAATTAAGCTTTTCAGTTAGTTTTAAAAAGAAGTAACTACCCTTTTCCTCTACTACTTGCAAGAATTCGTGATTAAATATCGTTTCAAGAGTTGCTTTTGCTGCAGCCATAGCCAAAGGGTTGCCTCCAAATGTTGATCCATGACTCCCTGGGCCAAAAGCTTCAACTAAATGCGCTTTGCCGATCAGCCCTCCAACTGGGAATCCATTTCCCAAACCCTTAGCCACAGTGATAATATCAGGTGATAGAGGATAATGTTGGTAACCAAATGCCTTACCAGTTCTCCCAATTCCAGTTTGAACCTCATCGACAACTACTAACAGATTGTATGTTTCTTTTAATTGATTTATCGTTTCAATAAACTGAACGCTAGCTTCATGGACTCCACCTTCACCTTGAATAACTTCAAGGAAAATTGCGGCTACGTCTTCGTCTACAGCGTTTATTAGGGAGTTGCAATCGTTATAAGGTACATATACGAAGCCTTCTAATAAAGGACCAAATCCAAGGTGGATTTTTTCTTGACCTGTTGCCGAAAGACTTCCCATTGTTCTGCCATGGAATGATTGATAAAATGTAATAATTTTCTTTTTACTTGTTGCTTTTCTAACTAGCTTAATAGCAGCTTCGTTTGCCTCTGTACCGCTATTGCAAAAAAATACAGCATCACCACTAGAATGGGAGACTAATAACTCACTAACCTCTTCTTGCCCTTCAACATGAAACAAATTAGAGACATGAAGAACTTTATCTAGCTGTGTTTTAATTGCTTCGTTTACATATGGGTGGCAGTGTCCTAGGTTACAGACAGCAATACCAGCAACAAAATCTAAATATTTCTTTCCTTGATCGTCAATAAGGGTTAAACCACTTGCTTCTTTCACTTTAATTGGCCATTTATTATAGGTAGGGAATAAATTACTCATGAGAACACCCGCTTTTTTTAATTGTCAATTGTCAATTTTGAATTGTCTCTCGCAAAGCTTCGAAGTCTTTCTTTCTAGTAGTAATTCATAATTCATAATTCTCAATTCTTAATTCATAATTAGTTCTTTATCAATTCTTTTGATCTAACAATTTTTGTTCCTACTAGTTCTCCATTGGCCATTAGGTCTCCACCTTTGCCATTAATAATATAAACTTCCTCTATATTACCTTGGAGACATTGTATAGCAGCTTTTACTTTTGGGATCATCCCACCATATATGGTCCCGTCGTTTATCA
Organism: Anaerobacillus alkaliphilus; assembly: GCF_004116265.1. Classification (NCBI taxonomy): domain Bacteria; kingdom Bacillati; phylum Bacillota; class Bacilli; order Caryophanales; family Bacillaceae; genus Anaerobacillus; species Anaerobacillus alkaliphilus. The sequence goes on from NZ_QOUX01000046.1 coordinate 605,853, forward strand.
TCTCTTCAATCTCTGAAACTGTTACAAGTTTCTGTAACTCTTGATTTTTTAATATTCCAGGGACATCCGTTACAAAGACCATTTTCCTTGCCTGAATACTTTCTGCAACGGCGCCAGCTGCTGTGTCGGCATTTATATTATAATGGTTCCCTTCTTCATCCATTCCAATTGGAGCGATAACTGGAACGAGATCCATATCAATTATCTTGGTTAAAAACTCACCATTTACTTTTGTCACTTGGCCAACATACCCAAGTTCCTCTATATTTATTGGTGCTGCCTCTAGCAACCCACCATCACAACCAGATATACCAATACTGGTTAGACCTGCTTTTTGAAGACTTGTTACGATTGATTTGTTCACTTTTCCTGTAAGTACCATTTCAGCAACTTCTAAAACCTCTACATTTGTTTTACGGAGCCCATTAACAAACTCACTTGAAACTTTCAATCGTTCTAACAAACTATTAATTTCAGGCCCACCACCATGGACGATGATGGGTGTCATTTCTAAATCCTTTAACGACTTCATGCTAGAAAAAAATTGTTCAGATAATTCCTTTAAGGTGCTACCGCCACATTTGACAACGATACAATCGTTCATTGATCTGCTCCCCTTTTTTACGTTCGATAGCCTGCATTAATTCTTACGTAATCATATGTTAAATCACAGCCCCAAGCTTTTCCGTAACCATCACCTAAATGTAAATCTACATAAATCAGAATATTTTCTGTTCCTAGATATTGTGTTGCTTCCTCCTCCGAGAAAGGAATTGGCATGCCATTTTTTAGTGTTTGGATATTCCCAATGGAAATATCAATTGTATCTGGATTAATTTCGGCACCACTGTATCCTGTTGCACAAATAATTCGTCCCCAGTTTGCATCTGTACCATAGATTGCTGACTTTACAAGATCAGAACCTACAATTGCCTTCGCTACCTTTCCAGCATCTTCGTCGTTCATAGCACCTTTTACTTGAACTTCAATCAGCTTTGTCGCACCTTCCCCATCGCGCGCAATCTTCTTGGCAAGGTGCTCACATGTCATTTGCAGGCCTGAAACAAATTGGTCCCACTCAGGATGCTCATCGGTTAGTGACTCATTATTAGCTAAACCACTTGCCATTACTACGACTGTATCATTTGTAGATGTATCGCCATCCACAGTAATTCGATTGAATGTTAAATCTATAACATGACTAAGTGCTTTTTGTAGCCATACAGGCTCAATATTTGCATCTGTTGTAATAAAAGCAAGCATTGTCGCCATATTCGGATGGATCATTCCTGACCCTTTTGCAGCACCGCCAAATGTAATAGTCTTGCCATTAATCGTTGTTTGGAAGCATGCTCTTTTGTTAATTGTATCTGTTGTTAAAATCGCTTCATTAAATCGCTCAGCTGCATCAAATTTCACTTGAGTTAATGCCTTTATTTTCTTGATCCCATTAACAATTTTTTCAATTTGAAGAAATTCTCCAATAACACCGGTTGAAGAGACTGCAACGTAACGTTCAGGAATATCAAAAACCTCCGCAGTTGCTTGCCTCATTGTAAAGGCATCTTCAACTCCTTTAGTGCCTGTGCATGCATTTGCATTACCACTATTAACGATGATTGCTTGAAGTTTGCCTTCCTTTGAAATACTATCTTTTGTTACTTTAATGGGTGCTGCTTGCACCTTATTCAATGTATAAACGGCAGCACTACTTGCCGGAACTTCACAATAAATCACACCTAAATCTAAACGATACCTTTTTACACCTGTATGAATTCCTGCAGCACAAAATCCTTTAGGAGTAACAATACTCCCTGCTTCAACAGGAGTAATTGAATTATTTTTTATCACTGTATCCAACCTCTTCACCTCATTATTTTTTTGCCTATGGAAAAATTGGCGCCCCGAGTAGACCCGTTCCTTCATCAATTCCGTGCATAACGTTTAAGTTTTGAACTGCCTGACCAGCAGCCCCTTTCATTAAATTATCGATGACAGAAACAATTGTTATCCAGCCAGTTCGTTCATCAAAAGTAATTCCAATATCACAGAAATTCGACCCATACACTTCTTTTGTTGCTGGGTATTCTCCTTCTTTCCGTACTCGTACGAAACGATCATTTTCATAGTACTGCTGATATAAATTTCGAAGCAATTTCTCACTTACGGAAGCGAGGGGTTGACAATAGATTGTTGACATAATCCCTCGTGTCATTGGTACTAAGTGAGTATTGAACTTAATTGGCCCTAATTGATTATTGGCAGTTTTTAAAGCCACCTCTATTTCAGGAATATGTTGATGCTCATTGACTTTATAAATCTTAAAGTTTTCATTCACTTCACAGTAACTCGTTCCTAGACTTGCTTTCCGACCTGCACCTGACACCCCTGATTTGGCATCAATGATTACTGAGTTTGCCTCAACAGCAATATTTTTTAAAAGTGGATAAAGGCCAAGTATTGTTGCTGTAGGATAGCAGCCTGGATTTGCTATTAAACTAGCATTCTTTACTTTTTCTCGATTAAGTTCAGTTAAACCATAAACGGCTTTCTCAAGTACTTCGTTTGCTGCTGACGTTTTCTTATACCACTTTTCATATACATTTGGATCTTTAAAGCGTAAATCTCCAGATAAATCAATAACCTTCACACCATTCTCTATAAAGGCAGGTGTAATTTCCGTTGAAATTCCTGAAGGTGTTGCCATGAAGACAACGTCTGCATTTTTAGATATTTGCTCTATATTAATCGATTGTAGTGATTGATTTGTAATATTCGTCAATTGTGGATAGCTTTCAGAAATGGCCACTCCAGATTGGGAAGAAGAGTGGAGTGTGAATTCTTCAACATATTTATGTTGGTGTAGAAGCCTAATTAACTCTGCCCCTCCATAACCAGTAGCCCCAATAATAGCTGCTTTCATATTTTCTCCTCATTTCCCTTGTTATTTCATGTAACAATCTTATGATGTTTTTTATTATATGTGTGAATAAAAATAAAATCAACTGTATTTTTATTTTTTTCTCAATTTTTAATAACAACTAAACACTACTAATAGTAAAGGTTAACAAAAATGAGACTTCACCTTTCTTTATTTTTATACATTTACACTGATTTTAAAAATAATAAAAAAGAGCTATGTGATAATCGTTATCATTTGTGATAACTGTCACTTACTATCCTTAAAAATAACTCTATAATGAAGGAAATAACATCAATATAAGGAGATGAATTTGCAATGAATGGAAAAATAGTAGTATTAGATGTACGTGAAGACTTAAAAAACAAGCTTGAACCATTTCAAAAAATTATGACAACGGTTAAAACTTTAGAAAAAAGTGATATCTTTGTCCTTCACTCGACGATTAAACCTACACCTCTTATGACACTACTTAAAACGAGAGGGTATGAAAATCTTGTTGAGAAAAGAGCTGATGATCATTTTATTACAACTTTTAAAAAGAAAAAACGTAGCTTACTATTTTGGAAGAATAAACACGAAAACATAGATAGACCCAATTGTCCACAGCAAGATATACCATCAGTTGGACAAGATGACACAAACAGCTATTATTTGGATAACCGAGGACTTGAACCGCCACAACCAATGGTCCGCACTTTAGCGAGGCTAACATCTATGAAAAATGGTGAGGTGTTAACAATTCGAAATGATCGTCTACCTGCATTTCTAATTGAGGAATTAAACCAACTAGGCTATGAGTATAAGCCAATAGAAATGGAAGATGGATCGGTAGAGGTTGTAATTACGAAAAATGGAGGTTAGTGATGAATATAACCACTGGAACTCTAGTTGGGAAAGACCAAACGAAGTCAAACTTTTACCTACCATTCTCGTTCATCATTACCTCCTTTCTTTCCTTATTTGTATTTTCAATATTTTTGATTGTTGGTGGTCCCCTTTTTGAAGGTGCTACGATTAGGTCAGCAGTAGGAATTGGTGCTGTTCATTTATTCATTTTAGGTTTTGCAACAACTCTTGCCATGGGTGCAGTTTATCAACTAGTCCCGGTTGTGACAAACGAAACACTTTATAGCATTCGTCTTGGAGTTTTACACTATTTTTTATTTACGACAGGTTCAATTGGTATCTTAATTGGTTTCTTTCAGTTTCATCCACTTATCATTATTGGTTCTTCAATTCTAGCTGTTACTGGTGTTGTGATCTTTCTTGCTAATATTTTTCTAACGATAAAAAAAGCGAATGCATTTACTAGTATTTTGTTTGCAACGATTAGCTCGTTTGTCTATTTACTTTTAACTGTCGTCAGTGGACTATTAATGGGGGTCAATTTCGCATTTAGTCTATTCCTAACACACCACTCAAGCTTATTAGCAACTCATATTTGGTTTGGTTTTGTCGGGTGGTTCTTGTTTCTAATTGTCGGTTTTAGCTTTAAGATGCTCCCAATGTTTTATTTAGCTCACGGGTACCCGATTAAATTGCAAAAATGGATATTAATAGTTTTACACCTAAGTCTAGTAGTCATTACCGTAAACTTTTTTCTCCAGCTAGGTTTTGTTGTACTCATATGTGGACTAGGTCTTTTCTTAATAGCACTTGGTTTGTATCGATTTCACATTTACCAAATTCAACAAAAAAAGTTTAAAAGAAATCCAGGGAAAGGAATTACATTAACGGTTTATGCGTTAGATGCATTTATTTTATTTGTCGTTATTTCAATAGGAGCACTGTTTTTCAAACCAAGCTTGTTTCAGTCATTATCATTTTTAACTGCCATAAGTGTTCTTTATTTATTTGGGTGGGTTGGAGTAACAATCCTAGGTTATTTATCTAAGATTGTTCCGTTTTTGTGGTGGACATTCTGCTTTGGTGAGCGGGTAGGCAAGGAAGATGTACCTTCCTTGCATCAGATGATTGATGAACAAATCATTTTTTACAGACTTTTATTTCTAAGTATTATGGTTATTCTTTTAGCGAGCAGCATTTACTTTCAACTACCTATGCTAGCTTTCATATCTCAAGTTTGTCTTGGACTATGTATCATTTTTTACTTCGCACACATTTTAAAGGTCTTCACGTATTCTTAAGGATAAGGAGTGATATCATTGGATTATTTAGTAACAAAAGAGGAAGTGACAAAAGCGCTAAGAAAGGTTATAGACCCTGAACTTGGTGTTGATGTCGTTGGTCTTGGTCTAATTTATGAAGTTACCATCCAAAATGAAGGCCTTGTATTGATTACAATGACATTAACAACCCCTGGTTGCCCTTTACATGACACATTGGTGAATGGTGTTAAATCAGCAGTCCAATCTTTACCTACAGTAGAAAAAGTTGATGTAAATTTAGTTTGGGAACCTGAATGGAGCCCAGAGAAAATGAGTCCAGAAATTCGGAAATTATTCTTTTGAGTATGAAGAAAGCTGCCCTATGGCAGCTTTTTTAGCCTCCACTTACTGGAGGAATAAAGGCAACAATATCATTTGCTTTTACAACGTCGGTTTCTTCTACATACTCTTCATTAACAGCCATCATTGCTCGATCAACGGGTAATGTAGGAAATTGTTTTTTTAAGAATTCCTTCACTTCTAGTGCTGTCATTTCTGTTTGATCAATCGTAAATTCTCTAGTTCCTACAATTTCCTCTAATTCTGCAAAAAATAGTACTTTAATCATTATAGATGTTCCTCCTCTGGTTTTCCCGTTGGATAAGGAGTTTTTTCAAGTTGATCACCCATCCACTCCTCCCCATCTTCCCAATGTTCTTTTTTCCAAATTGGAACAATTTCTTTAATTCTCTCAATCGCATATCGACTCGCATCATAAGAGTCTGCTCGATGAGGTGTTGAGACAGCAATGACTACCGCAATATCAGTAATATCTAAGCGACCGATACGATGAGTTATTGCCACAAGAGCATTAGGCCAACGTTCTTGAATTTCATCACCAATTTGAGCTAGTTTCTTTTCTGCCATACTTACATAGGCATCATATTTTAAATAGATTGTTTTCTTTCCTTTTGTTAACTCACGGACAGTCCCGATAAATGTATTTATTGCCCCTGCATTGGGATGCACTACTTTATCAACAACCTCTTGAATTGAAATCACTTCATCGGTAATTAAAAATAGTTTTTCGCTCATTTTCTTATCCTTTCAACTTTTGTAATAAGAAATTAATATAGTTACTCTCGTCTTCTAGTTGGTAATACACTATATCTAACTTTTGTTTTACATCATCATCTAGTGGGATCCAACTAATCACGCAAATTATATTTTCAAGTGTTGATAGTAATTGAATATCGGAAGATTTTTTAATTAAAACCACTTTTTGATACGGTGACTGTTTAAATCCTTCCACTATCACAACGTCAATTGGGAAATTCAAGTAAAGCTTCAGCAGTTCATCTGGTGCCCATTCCTTTTCTTGTAAAACATTTAGCTGTAAAACCCCTTTACTAACAGCGGACGAGATAAGTGCTCCTGCTTGACGGTGCCTCCAAGAGTCTTTACCTTCATCTTGAGATCTCAGTTCCCCACCATGACCATGATGTTTAATTGTTCCGACACGAAGGCTATGTTGAGTTGAATGCGAGACTAATTTCTCTACCAAGGTTGTTTTCCCACTATTACTGAAGCCTACAATTTGAATAATTTTCATACTCGTTACACAGCTCCTATTTTAATAATGTCTTTACCTCCCTCACCATTCAGTAGAAGAACATCAACAACGTCTCCCTTTTTATACCCCCTCGTTCCCCCTGGTAACACAACTAAGGCATCTGAATTGGCGAGGGACGTAACCACACCTGATTTATCTAAACCGACTGGCTCAGCAAAAATTTTCCCTTCCTCAATTGTCATTTTACTTCTAATAAAACGGACAAAAGGGTTTGGTTTCGGAAAGTCTGCTTTTAAGACTCCCTGTACAATTTGTAAATGCGGCTTATCTGAACCTATAAAATGATGAATCCAAGGTCGAACTAATAATTCAAAACCAACATAACATGCTGATGGATTACCAGATAATCCAAATAGAAGTTTTCCCTTGTATTCAGCTACTGTCGTCACACTCCCTGGTCTCATCCCTATTTTGTTAAAAAGGACATTTGCACCGAGTTTTTCATAGATTGCTGGAAGATAATCAAAATCTCCTACAGAAACCCCACCTGTTGTAATCAATACATCTACTTCATCTAATGCGTTTGCAACTGCTTCATAGCAATGATCAAAATCATCAACTAACTTACCATAATATTTAGGGATGGCTCCTGCTTTTGAAATCTGGGAGGTAACCATGTAAGAGTTGCTATTACGAATTTTTCCCGGTTCTAATGGTTGGTGAACATCAAGCAGCTCCGTCCCAGTGGCGTAGACACCAACAACCGGTTTTTTTGCCACGGGTACTTTACTATAACCAAAAGTAGCTAACAGCGCTTTCACACCTGGGTCCACTTGTCTCCCTGAGTTCACAAGTATATCTCCTGTGCGAGTTTCTTCGGCTTGAAATGATATGTTATCTCCTGGTTTAAAGGACCTTTTAATTTCAATGTATGTTTTTCCGTCTCTTTCAATTTCCTTTGTCAGTTCAAACATAACGATGGCATCCGTTCCTGCAGGCATTTTTGCCCCAGTCATAATTCGAATCGCTTGTCCTTGTTGGGGAACTTGTTTTGCAAGCCCACCTGCTCCAACTGTTTCTATAACCTCAAGTTCAATTGGCTTCTCTCTAGTCGCTAACTTAGTATCATTAGCTCTCACAGCAAAACCATCTAATGGCGAGCGATCAAAAGGTGGAATATCGTGGTCAGCTCTTATCGGAGCTTTAAGGTATCTGTTATCACTTTCATCAATTGGTATATATTCTATTTTACCGGTCTGTGTAAATTGTAACACAGCCTCTATTGCTTCGTGTACTTTTATCGGCTTTCGGTCTAAATACATAGGAAGTCACACCTTTCACAATTCTTATACCATTTTAACAAATAAAAGGTATTGTAAACTATGATGTTTTTCACATTTTACAGTTTTCTTTTTCTCTTATTCCCTTTCATTTTAGCTAAAGATCCTAATTGACACAATTTCTTAACAAAACAATAAAAAGTAAAGGATGCCCAACGCGGACATCCTTTACTCTAATGCATATGTTTTTTCGGTCTTTCATCTGGTGTTGCTAGAATTTTCTCAACGTCCACATCGCCAATCACAAACTGATGTTTTTCCATGCGATGCATACCTCTTGCTGTAACATGATAATAAATGTAATAAACGCCTTCATCGTTAGCAGTCCAAGAAACTTCATACACACCTTCACCTTTGTCTAATCCTTCAACACTTCGATAGGACTCAGGATTTCCATGCTGCCAAACTTCAAAGATAACTTCATTGACATCAGTTACAAGCATGTCTCCTTGCCTAACTATAGCTTGAGTTACTATCTCCTGATTAACTTTCAGTTCTGTGACTGTGACTAATTCTACCTCTATTGGATCTAAGAAATTTACTTCCTCTGCTTGTTTCTCATGGTCATGACCACATCCAACAAGAAAAAATGAAAATAAAAGAAAGGTTATACTTATTTTATTCATAGAAACTTCTCCTAACGTACAACTTTTTTCAAGTCTTTTATGACAGCTTTTGCATTAAAATCAGTATTCCCATCATAAATACGAATAACCTTTCCATTACCATCTACTAAGAAAAAGTTAACACTATGCATGATGTCAAGTGAATCAGGAATTTCTTGAATGATCGATTTAAAAGAGACTCTTGCAAAATCTTTTATCTCCTCCAAACTATAACCAGTTAAAAAGTTATAATTTGCAAAATCCGCACCATACGCATTTCCATACCTTGTTAAGCCCTCTGGATCATCAAATTCAGGATCTACAGTAAATGAGACAAACTGCACATCAATATTCGCTTTTTTTGCCTCTTCTTGAAGTGAAATCATATTTGGCGTCATTGTCATACATACCGTTGGGCAACTTGCAAAGATCATATTTGCTATCCAATATTGTCCTTTTAAATCGTTAGACCCAAAAGGCAATCCTTCGTGATTAGTATACTCAAATTCAGCTACCTGCCAATCAGCTTCTGAAACATCAACAATAGTTCTAGATTTTGTTTCTGGAGCGCTATATAGAAAACCGCAACCAGATAAAAGAACAATAAGGTTTGTAAACAAGACTAGTTTTAAAATTTTCATTCTTCATCACCAACTTATTTTATTTCTGGATTCATCATTTCGAAATTAGGAATGACCACCTTATTCCGATCGCGTTTCATCCATTGTTTAAACGTAGATCCAATTGCAACCCCGTACACCAATTCTTGTGTCACTTTCATAATAGCCCCACCAAACTGTTGGTCATGATGTGGAGATAATAATGTGAGTGCATTTTGTCCTGAAAATAGTTCATATGGTATTGCTGCACCTGATGGCAAACAATAACTCATCGCCATCGACCAAGTCGCGACATCAGTATACATTGCATATAACGGACCACCAGCAAAAATAACTAATACACATGCCGGTGTAAATAATACACCACTAGCAAACATATAGGCAATTTTTTTTAATTCTGTAAGTTGTCCATCTTGTTTAGGAAAAACTGGCGTAATATGCCACCACATCAAGAAGGCTGCAAATAGCATCCCTAATTGATAAATATTATGAAACCCATTATTTGTCATCAATCGATCAAATGTGAAAGGTAAATGATAAAAAGAAAACATTGCATTAAAGAATATTAAGCCAATTAATGGCGTTCCTAGTATTTTAAATGGTGCACGTAAAATAGAAAATTTACCTAGGTACTGAAATATCCAATGAGGAATCCCAAGTAAAAGTAACGGCGGAGCAATCAAGTACACTATGGCCATTGAAAACATATGCATACTTAACATTAAGTGACCTAGCACATAAAGTGGTCCACCAAACCCAAAATATACGGCTAATAACCCTAAATGAAAATAAACCTTTTTCTTAGTAGGTACTTCTTCACTATCTGTAAATCGATTTCGTAACGGACCTGTGATATAAAAATAGAGACCACTTATTAATAAGAGAATAATTATTAGTTCTGGCGTCCAAATGGTTCTAAAAGTAAAGGACGAAAAGAATTGTTCAACCATTTTTTTCCCTCCCCGGAAGCAATTTTCGGAGTATGTCTAAAAAACATCTATAATAGTTATAACATGAATATAGCTTGAGTTGTATTAATATGTTTTGGTAATTCAGCTAACAATCAATGCTTGATAATAATACTGTAACTTTGCACCCTCTTTCTTAGACAATATTTGTAAAGCAAGTTACAATAAACCTGTGATGGAAATGATACCTTTAGGAGGACTTATGCAGCATTTAATAGCCATTGATTTAGATGGAACCTTACTTACCGACGACAAAACAATTTCAATTCGTAATAAAAAAGCGATTCAAAAAGCTAGAATGCAAGGTCATATTGTTTGTATTGCGACCGGTAGACCTTTTCGTGCCAGCCAAATGTATTATGAAGAATTAGATTTAAATTCGCCTATTGTTAATTTCAATGGTGCTTTTGTTCATAATCCATTACATAAGGGGTTTGGTTATTATCACACTCCTCTAGAACTTAATACGGCAAAAGTAATAATCGAAACATGTGAAGCCTTTCAAGTAAAGAATATTATGGTAGAAATTATTGACGAATTTTACTTGCGTTATCACGATGAAGTGCTTATTGACACATTTACCATGGGAGATTCCCCAGTGAAATTTGGAAACCTTCATCATATCCTAAAAGAAGATCCAACCTCGATCCTCATACATCCAAAGGATGATCACGTAAAACAATTAAGAGCTTTATTAAAAGATGCACATGCTGAAGTTATTGACCAACGAGTTTGGGGGGCGCCTTGGAATGTTATTGAGATCGTAAAATCTGGATTAAATAAGGCGGTAGGGTTACAAAAAATTGCAGATTATTATTCAATCCCGAAAGAACGGATTATCGCGTTTGGTGATGAGGATAATGATTTAGAAATGATTGAATATGCTGGAATCGGGGTCGCAATGGAAAACGCTATTCCAGAACTTAAAACAATCGCAAACAAAATAACATTGACTAATGAAAATGATGGAATCGCACTTTTCTTAGAAGATTATCTTAACTTATAGAGCTCCCAGAGATATCTTTAGCTTGAGATAATTGCCAGCGTAGCTTTTCGATTGAATGCAGAAAATAAGATTGTACCTTTTAAATAAAGGAGAGATCATATGAGCAAAAAATCTAAATCTAAACGTTTCGTTCAGCCTGCCAATGAACGAGAACGGAACGTAACAACGCTTGCAGAAACTGAAGCTAAGGGTAGAAAAGGGGATTGTTAATGGGAAATCGACTATTTCAACAAGCAAGATCTCGCGTAGAACAAGCAGAATTAATGGTAAAACAAGCCTCTACTCCTGAGGAGCTCGCAGAAGCTTCAACAGAAATTGGTAAAGCAAGAAACGATTTATCTTCTGCTTTTGCACAATCTACAACCGCAGAAAAACGCCAACTTGCTGACTTACAAAATCAAGTTGATGCATTAGAGAATAGTCTGCCTGAATATCGCTAGTACAGGAACTAGAGGGAAACCTCTAGTTTTTTGATTTTTATATAAGGCTCTTTTCGTAAACATTGTGGCTTTTTTACCCTAAATTAATCCGATAAATCCCCTAGATGAAGATATTAGCCAATAAATTATGTAAGAAAAGAGCAATACTTACTAACTTGGTTGTGAATTCTTAGTATTTTGTGTAAAAATCCGGCTTTTGGGATTTTTATGAAAGCAACAAACTTTGCGAAAACAGCCTTATATAAAGGTCATTTTGAATATCCCTATGTATGTTTTACTAAACTTCTGCTATGATTAACCTTTAGCATATTAAAATAACGTAAGGATTTTGGGAGGTTATTTACGTGGAGGTTTTCTTAGTAGAACATAATGCCAATCAAACACTTAGAGATGAAATTGCCCACTTAATGATGGGACAAATGGAAGCAATTGGTGATAGTCATGCACTTACTAATTTAACTAAAGCCATTGATTTAGCTTTGCTAGAGGGATCCCCAGCTAAAATATTTATTGTGCAAGAGGCTGAGCAAATCGTTGGCCTTGCCTTTTTTAATATTGGAATAAGCTTAGAAAAAGGCGGTCACTATATGTGGTTAAATGACCTTTATGTACATAAAGATTTTCGACAAAAGGGAATTGCAAAAAAACTTTTACTCCATACACTTTTTTGGGCGGAGCAAAATGACTTAAAAGGAATTGAACTCGAAACAGGCGTAAATAATATCGCCACCAAACGGTTGTATAACTCTTTTGGTTTTTATGATATCGTTTCTAAGAGATATGGATTGGATATTAAATAAAGTTTCAAACTGGTTAACTTTACATCTTAACCAGTTTTTTTATTGTCTTCAATTCACCGGTCGCAAAGTAAAATTTGAATTTTCTTGCAATTAAATAGTTATTTTTACTTCTTTTCAAACAGTCCCCTTCATACGATATAAAAAAAGCTTTTGACTTTTTTAAGTAAGGAGGTTTCTGATGGTTCCACATTTTTATGAGGCTGAATTCCATGACGTACATGTAGAATTATCAAAACAATCGCTCCAACAATTTATTAATAAAATGATGGAATATAAATGCTCCCTTTATTGGCGCTACAACGACGATATTATCTACCTAATTATAGATACAAACCAATCGATCCATGAAATTCCTTTTAAAAAGAATGGATCAAAACTTACGATTAATGTCGATTGCCTTAAAGTGAGCGAAGAATTAGTAGCAAAAGCCCTAGAGTTGGTGTTGACTGAATACCAAGGGAGCGGTTTTATTAAGACTTACACGGAAGGTCCTCAGTATATTACATTCTTTAAGGATGGTATTATACAATCCATTACCGAAATTAGTGGGGGTGAGAAAATCGTTATGAATCAATATGGTGCTATTGTTGAGTACCAGGATTTTGACCATGACCTTGAACCAGAGACAATAATAAACATTATTAATCTTGAAATAGACTACACATTAATGGAATTGCACGATGCTATTCAAATAAACAATAAGAACTTCATGCAACAATTAAAACAAAAATTACGTAGATTACTGAAACGTAAAAAAGAAATAGAGTTGCTCCTATAAACAAAAACACCTAATTTTTAGGTGTTTTTTTGCATTTATCACACACATTACATACTCTTTTAGAATTTCAGTGCGTTTTAACACATTTTCCCACAATTTCATTAATCGTTCACATTTCTTGACTCTTTTTTAATAAAACTTAAATTATAATAATGATAAAGAAGGATGATTAATAAATCCTATTATTAATCTAATTCTCAATAAACATATTGGAGGGGGAACTCTATTATGAAAAATTTTTTGTTTTGCTGTTTGTTACTATTATTGCTAAGTATAGGTCTAGTTGGTTGTGGTAGTAGCGATGCCTCGACTAAAATATCAGAGGCTAACAATCTTGACGAAATAATTGAAAGGTTACTAGGCAATAACCTCCTTGTTCCACTAGGTGATATTCCAATTCCTGCAGAAAATCCGATGACAGCAGAAGTTTTGGAACTAGGGCAAATTCTCTACTTTGATCCTCGCTTGTCGGGTAATAATGAAAGAAGTTGTATGACTTGCCATATCCCTGAACTAGGCTACGGAGACGCTCGAGCTACGTTTGAAAAGTTTGATGGTAGCGATGGACCAAGGAACTCACCTACAGTCATTAACTCAGGCTACTATACATCTAACTTCTGGGATGGACGCGCTGCTTCACTAGAAGAACAAGCATTAGGACCAATCCAGGACCCTGGTGAAATGAATCAGCCATTAGATGAGTTGATCGAAAAATTAAAAGAGATTGACGGCTATGAAGACCTATTCTTTACCGCCGGATTCGAGGATGGCATTACAGCTGAAAATATCGGTAAAGCAATTGCTGCATTTGAACGTCAAGTAGTTGTAAAAGATACACCGTATGATCGTTTCCTAGAAGGCGATAGAAATGCCCTAACTGCCCAGGAAATCCGTGGCTTAGATTTATTCACTGGTAAAGCTAGCTGTATCACTTGTCACCAAGGGGAAAATTTATCTGATAACTTGTTCCACAATATTGGGATTGAGAGAGACAATAAAGGTCGGGCTGCGGTTACTGGAAATGATAGTGATCTAGGTGCAATTCGTACTCCTGGACTATATGGTCTTACGCATACGGCACCTTACATGAGTGACGGAAGTATCGCAACACTTGAGGAAGTTATTGAGTACTACAATCGAGGCGGAGATAATCATCCGAATAAAAGTGGATTAATCAATCCACTAAACTTAACAAGTGACGAAAAAGCTGACTTAGCTGAATTCTTAAGATCACTAGGAGGTCAACCACCAATCTTTACAAAGCCACAATTACCTGGAATGAAATAAAAAAAAGAGATTTATTCGAATTGCATTGAATAAATCTCAATAATAAAAATTGAAAAACCATAATTATTATACTACAGATATTTAAAAAAGTTAGCTGGATATTTGATCCAGTTAGCTTTTTTATTGTAGTTAAATATCGCTCTCTAATTCTTTCGTTTTAGCAATTCTATTTTTAAACGCAGATATATAAAAAGCAGGTACTAAAACTACTGTAAAAATTGTTGAGAAAAGCAAACCAGAAATAATTGAGATAGCTAATGGTTTAAATAATACATCTCCACCAAAGGCAATTGGTAATAAAGCAGCTATTGAAGTAAGTGCAGTTAACAAAATTGGACGAAGTCTAGTCCTTCCTGCTTCTATGACTGCCTCTGTTAGCTCATAACCATCTCTTAATCTTTGTTCAATAAACTCTATTAGGACTATTGAATTTCGAACAACAATCCCTGCTAAGGAAACAATTCCCATCATCGCCATAAAACCTATCCCTACTTGGGTAATAAATAACCCGAAAATAGCTCCAGATATGGCTAAATAAACTGTACTCATGACAAGAATTGGTGTTATTAAGGAATAAAACTGAATGGCCATTACAATGTAGATTAGGAAGATCACTATAAAAAATAATTTCGTGATTTCTATAAAGAAATCGGTTCTAGCTTCTGACTCCCCGCCTACAGTTATTGAATACTCTTCGCTTTTACTGATCCCATTAATAATCCTGTCAATTTGTTGTTCTAATGCTGCTTTTTGTTCTTCTCCAGGGTAAGCTCTAATCGTTATTGTCCGTTGCCCATTTATGTGAGGAATTTTTTGAATTTGGTCAGTTTTCGTTTCTACTAGCAATTCACTAAAACTCACAATGATAGGTTGCTGTCCCTCTATCTCTTGCTTACTAGGTAAAAATAGTTCACTCATATCTACTTGTTCGCCTTTTGCTACTTCGTCAACAATAACCCTCATATTTACATTATTTTTTCCTGTATCAAAGTTACCAAAGGGAAAACCGAGAGTTACTAAACGGATTTGTTCACTTATCTCACGCAATGTAAATCCATGTTTTTCTACGACCTCTCGATTTGGTTCATAGACAATCGTCGTTAATGGAGAACCAATGTCATCAACCACTACACCGCTTCCTTCTAGTAACTCGATTTCTTGCTTAATTTCAGTAACGATCTTCATTAACTCATTAAGCTGTGGACCAGCCACTTTAATAGCTATTGGAGCACCTACTGGCGGTCCAGTTTCAATTGTAGTCATTTTTATTTCAGCATCTTGAAATGTACCTCTTAGTTGCCCCGTCCATTTGGCAATTGTTTCGTCTGCTTTTTGTTTTTCTCTATCTACCCTAAGCAAGATTTGACCTGTATTTTCACCTGATCCAGTCATCACTTGGCCAAATAGACCTGGTAGTCCTGCTCCTGTATAGATAGATATTTCTTTTATTGCTTCGTCTTCAGCTAGTTGATTTGCTATCTCTAGTAAATAGTCGTTTGTTCTCTCCATTGTTATGCCAACAGGTAAAGTAACGTCAACAGTCACTTCACTTCGATCAGCACTTGGAAAAAAGACAATAGGTATAAACGGAATAAGCCCATATGCTAATGTACAAACAACAAGACCAATGATACTTATTTTCACTGGAGTTTTAACTACTCTTTTCAAGATTTTTTCACTGTACCAGTTTGCTAATCTTTCAATCAGTCCACCTAAAATGCCTAGTTTTACTACCTGTTCATTCTTGGAGTTGTTTCTACGCCAACTTGAATAAATTGGTACAAGTGTTAATGAAACGATTGTAGAGGCAATGATTGTCGTAATTAGTACGCTAGGTAAAGCACGAATAAAATCACCGTTTCCTCCAGATAAAAATAACAACGGAAAGAACGTAAAGACAACTGCAAGTGTTGATGTAATAATTGATACTCTAACTTCTCTAGTACCTATTAATGCTCCTTTTAATGCGCCATCTCCAAGCCTGTAACGACGTTGAATATTATCATTTACAACAATCGCATCATCAACAAGTATTCCTAAGGCAATGATAAATCCAATTATTGAAATTTGATTTAAGTCTACCCCTAAATATGGGAGAGGTATGAGACCTAATATGATAGATGTAGGAATGGCTAAGGCAACAATAATTGCAGAAATTAAATTCATTCCCAATAAGGTAATGATAATGACGGCAAAAATAGAAATGATAAAAGAAATTGAGAGATCCTTGAATATTTGAGCGACAATCGTATTTTGTGTATAGAATAAATCTATTGTCACTTGCTCTGGAAGATCGCTAGTTAATAGCTCTAGTCTTTCATCAACCTTCTTTTGTAAAGAAGGAATATCAACACCCTGTTCTGGCAAAACCGTAAATGATAAGGCTGGTGTTCCATTATATGTGATATAGTCCTTTGGTTTTAAACTTCGTAATTCAACATTACCAATATCACTTACATAGACTGCCTCATTTCCAGCTGATAACCCTACATATATTTTTTCTATGTCTGTAATAGATTGATATGTTGCAATGCTTAATTGGACTATTGAATCATTGGATTGTTGAGTCCCCAGAGGAATTGTCTCAAACTCTCCCTTAAGACTATTTAACACTTGAGGAAGAATAATACCTTTTCTAGTCATCTTCTCCGTTTCTAGACTAATAACTAACTCTTCTTGAGGAATACCTTTGACAATAGTTCCACGGACTCCAGGAATTCCCTCGATCTCCGTTTGCCATTGCTCAATACTGTCCCTGAGTTGATATAATTTTTCTCTATCCGGTGATAATATGTGATACGAGCTTAAGGCACCCATTTGAATATCTTCACGAATCGTCGGCGAAATAACTTCGTCTGAAAATGTACTACTAACTTGTGAAACTACATTTCTAATTTTAGCAAAAACCGCAGTCTTATCCGTGCCATCTTGTAACTGAATTGTAATATTAGAAACACCTGCTGCTGAAACGGATGTCATTTCCCTAATCCCGATAATTGCCTGCAAGTCTCTTTCTAATGGAGATGTTATCTCTCGCTCTACTTTTTCTGGAGTAGCTCCAGGGTAGATTGTCGTTATTGATCCAATGTCATAGGTAAACTCAGGAATTTCCCGCTTTGGTAATTGAAAAAACGTAATTGTCCCCACAATTAGCAGTAAAACCAAGAACATTAAGGTAATCTTCGGTTTTTTAATAGCTATATCCATTATCCTAACCCCTTTTTATGTACAATAAAATTACATCTTTTGTGTAAATATAATTTAGCACAATTTAAGGAAATATCCTAATTAAATGTTTGTAAAAGAAAAAAAGGAGAACTTATCTCCTTTTCAGACTTATTCACCTATTCTTTTGAAAACTTACAAACATGTCTCGACGTATTAAAATCCTAGTAACCTTGGAATTAGTAAGACAGCATCCTCCCAATATGTGATAACAAACAACACCAAAATGCCCATAATTAAGAATGGCAAAATTGCCTTTACTAGTTTTTCAAACCTTACTTCAGCAATTGACGAGACAATAAACAAACCAGTACCAACTGGAGGAGTTAATAGTCCAATTGTCAAGTTAATACAGATGACCACTCCAAAATGAATAGGATCAATTTGGAATGCTACCACTAACGGCATTAAAACAGGTATTAAGATAATAAGAGCGGCAATACCGTCTAAAACTGCTCCTAACAATAACAACATAAGGTTAACTAGAAGTAAGAATACAAGTGGGTTTTCAGTGAATGATAGCATCGAATTTGCTACTAATTGAGGAATTTGTTCAAAAGCAATCATCCAGCCGAATATATTTGCCATTGCAATTAAGAACGTAACAGTAGCAGTACTTATTACTGTGTTTATAAGGATTTTCGGGGCGGTTTTTACCTTTAATTCTTTGTACCAAAAAGCCCCGATTAAGAAAGCAATGAGACAGGCAACAGCAGCGGACTCTGTCGCAGTGAATACCCCACTTAAGATACCGACAACGATAATTATTGGAACAAGTAATGCAGGAAGTACATTAATTGTACTTGATATAATTTCTTTAGTAGTCGCTTTTTCACTCTTTGGAAAGTTGTGCTTATATCCTAAATACGCGATTAAAGAAACAAACCCAATTCCGTACATAATACCAGGAATAATACCGGCCATAAATAGTCCACCTATGGATGTTCCAGATAATGTCCCATAAATAATAAAGATCATACTTGGTGGTATAATAGGAGCTACGATTGAAGATGCAAGTGTAAGTGAGGCAGAGAATTCTCGTTTATACCCTTCCTTCTCCATTTCAGGGACCATTACTTTACTCATCATCGCTGCTTGAGCATTTGCTGAGCCAAGGATTGACGCTAAGAACATATTGGAGATGATTGTGACATAGGCCAACCCACCACGAACATGACCTATTAACACCCTAGAAAACTTCACAAGCCTCGTTGTAATCCCCCCACTATTCATCAATTCTCCAGCAAGCATAAAAAGCGGAATTGCTAGTAATCCGAAATTTTCTAAACCTGAGAAAAGCCTCATAGGAGTGGACTCTAATAAGATTGGATTTCCAACGAGTAAAAAGTATAATACTGTTGTCATTCCCAAGACAAGAGAAATAGGTATCCCTAATAAAAGTAAAATAAAAAACGCTAGTACCACTAAGAACGTCATTTAGCATCCCCCTCACGTAAAATATCTAAGAGGTTCGCTAGTAGGTGTACCGTGGCAAAAGTTAAACCAATAGGTACTGCACTAAACGGTATCCACATCGGCAATAATATTGC
Organism: Anaerobacillus alkaliphilus; assembly: GCF_004116265.1. Classification (NCBI taxonomy): domain Bacteria; kingdom Bacillati; phylum Bacillota; class Bacilli; order Caryophanales; family Bacillaceae; genus Anaerobacillus; species Anaerobacillus alkaliphilus. The sequence goes on from NZ_QOUX01000046.1 coordinate 625,076, forward strand.
ACTAGACTTTTGAAAACCTACACTAGGCGACAGCACCCATTTATAACTGTAGTAAAGAATAAAGATGAGAAACATCAGCATTAATAAATGTCCAATAATTAATAGAATTCTTTTTACAGATAAAGAAACATATTCAACGAGAATAGTAACAGAAGCTTGAGACTTGTATTTTAGTCCCAAGCTACCGCCAATAAAGCTTATCCAAACTAGTAAAAATATTGATACTTCCCCAGCCCAAGATAAGGGGGAATTAAGGAAGTATCTAAAAAAAACAGCCATTGTAACGATTACAGCCATGGAAAACATAAGGACAACGGCAAGCGATTTTTCAATGATTGAAATACCATTGCTTAACGTTTTCACTGGATCTCCCCCTTCTTAACATTATTTTCTAAACTTTTCAATAAATTCTTTAATGAGTGGATCTACGGCACCATACTTCTCGTCAAATTCTCTAATCTGATCTGCAAAAACACTGCTGTCTAACTCATAGACATTCATACCTTCATCACGCAAGATTTGTTTAAACTCTTCTTCTTGACCAGCACGAGTAGTCACAGCAAAGTCCGCCGCTACTTTGAAGGCGTCACGAACAATCTTTTGATCAGCCTCAGACATTCCTTCAAACATACCTTTATTAACAATGGCAACAGATGGCCAGACCATATGGTTAGTAACAGCTGCATGCTTAACTACTTCAAAGTATTTGTTTGTTATAGTTGCATCAAGGTCCATATCCATACCATCAATGACTCCTGTCTGAACTGCTGCGTAAACTTCTGGCAGTGGTAGTCCTTCTGTAGAAGCTCCAGTTGAACGATAAAAATCTTGCATCGGTGGACTTGGTGTAACCCTAAGTTGTAATCCTGCCATATCAGCAGGCGATAATACTTCTCTATCCTTAAAGAGCATGACACGTTGTCCTGCAAATAGATAATCTAAACCAACTAATCCTTGCTCATCTAACGTTCCTAGAATTTTTTTCGCAACTTCGGAGGTACGAGCTTCATGTGCTTCCTCTAATGTCTCAAACGCATATGGCATAAACCACGCAGCAAATGATGGCGACCTCGAACTCATGTATGCAGATGTTATTAGACCGAAATCTACTGAACCGGAGGCAATCTGTTGCACCATGTCTGCTTCTGTTCCTAATTGACTCGCTGGATATATTTCTAAACTCATTCTTCCACCAGAGCGTTCCTTAAGTTCTTCACCAAACTTTTCTGCAGCTATGTGCCACATATGGTTGGTAGGCGTTATATGGGCCAATTTAAAGGAATAGGTTTCTGTTGAACTTGATTCTTTACTCGTCCCACCTCCACACGCTGTTGCAAATAATAACATTGTAGACACTGCCAAGACGGATGCAATTCTTTTGATTTTCTTCACATAAATCTCCTCCTATTTTTGGAAATATCAACTATTGATAGGGTGGTAAATCAAAATTTGTATAATTTGCAGTGACTTTTTTGTATCCAATATCCAATGGAATGAAAATTGTAGGTTATTCTTCAAAACATGTTCCTAACTCCACTACTATTGATCCTCTTCTGCCTTCGTAATTCCCGAGGTAGCCCAATTATCTTTTGGTATCTCAATAACTAAGACTTTCACCTTTTCAGGTGGGGCCTGAAGACTACGACTGATTGCCAACGTTACTTCTCTAATTAAGTCTTTCTTTTGTTCTCGAGTTCTTCCTTCAAGAATATGAATATGTGCAATTGGCATAATTTCATTTATTCCTCTACTTTTAAACTAAGGATACCTAACTGATCAAACTTGACTTCAATTTGGTCTCCTTCGTACACATTAATTGCTTCGGTAATTGCACCCGTAAAAATCACCATACCGGCTTTTAGTGATTCGCCTCTTCTACTTAACATTTTGACCAGTTCGACAACAGAGCGAACTGGGTGGTCTAAAACTGCAGCACCAACGCCTTCTTGTACAAGCTCACCGTTACGAAACATTTCAACCTTTATTTGATCCCATTGGGTATGATATGGAGAATATGCCTGATATCCAAGTAAGAACTTTGTAGAAGAAGCATTATCTGCGACAACATCCTCTAGTGTAAAAGAGAAATTTTTGTAACGGCTATCAATGACCTCTAAAGCCGGTATGACACATTCTGTCGCTGCCCAAACATCACGAACTGTTACATTTTCTCCCTCTAAGTCTTTCTTTAAGACAAAGGCGATTTCCGGTTCTACTCGAGGATGGATAAGACCTTTCATACCTAGAGTTGGTTCCATGAGCTCCATCGACCGTGTTAGCCTGCCATAAATCGCTTCTTCTACACCTACTGATTTTTGCTTTGCAACACTTGTTAAACCCATTTTCATACCTATTAGTTCGTCACCGCGAGCTATTGCCTCTTCAATAGATAGTCTCTGAATTTCATAGGCATCATCTACATGTAAGGAAGGGTATTCAATTGTAATTTTATCCATTTCAGTTCCGTTTTGCTGATGGAAATCGATGTGTTTAGCAATTTGTTGTAAATTCACCCGCCTAACCTCCTTAAATTGCATTTGTCTTTTGTTTTGCTAATTCACTAGCAACGTCTATAATCATATCTTCTTGCCCACCAACTACTTTTTGTTTCCCTAGTTCTACAAGGATATCCCTTGGATCAAGCCCGAAGCGTTTAGCGGCTGTAATTGAGTGTAGTAGAAAACTAGAGTACACTCCTGCAAACCCGAGGACGAGACTACCTTTCGTAATTTCCTGCGGTATAGGCAAAATTGGTGCTACAATCTCTTCGGCTAAATCCATCATCTTATAAAGATCAATTCCAGTTTTTAAACCAAGGCGATCAAGAACTGCTACTAATACTTCAGTTTGAGTGTTTCCAGCTCCTGCACCTAGGCAGCGAACACTGCCATCAATTCTAGTTGCACCTTCTTCAATGGCCACTAGTGTATTTGCCATTGCTAATGAAAGATTGTTATGTCCATGAAAGCCTATGTTTACATGTAAATTATTACGCAATGCTTTGATACGTTCTCTCACTTGATCAGGCAATAAAGTGCCTGCAGAGTCAACGACATATACCGTGTCAGCTCCGTAGCTTTCCATTAATTTTGCTTGATAAACTAAGGTGTTTATTGGAGCCATATGGGCCATCATGAGAAAACCAACAGTCTCCATTCCCAATTCTTTGGCAACCATTATGTGTTGTTTGGACACATCAGCTTCGGTCACATGGGTGGCAATCCTCGCCATTTTTGCGCCAAGGTTTGCTGCCTTTTTTAAATCTTCAACTGTGCCAATACCTGGTAGAAGCAAAACTGAGATTTTCGCATGCTTACATACAGATACTGCGGCATTAATTAACTCAAATTCATCAGTAGCAGAAAGTCCGTATTGTAACGAGGAACCTCCCAATCCGTCGCCATGTGATACTTCGATATAAGGGACTCTTGCTAAATCGAGTGCCTTTGCTACATCTACAACTTGATCAACAGTATATTGGTGTTTCATGGCATGACTACCGTCTCTTAACGCTACCTCCGTAATGATTACGTCACGTTCTATCATTTTGATCTCCTTTCCGTTTTATGAGGAGCCAGCTTAGTTATTTTGCGTTGTTGTTACTTGTCGGTGTTTTGCCAACTCCTCAGCCACCCTAACTGCTGAAGCTGTCATAATATCAAGGTTTCCTGAATAGCTAGCTAGGTAATCTCCAGCCCCTTCTACTTCCAAAAAGACTGTGACCTTATTCCCTTCAAAAATCGGTTCTGTTCTTAGCCGGTAACCTGGGACGTATTCCTGTATTTTTTCTACCATATTATTGATAGATATGAGAATTTTAGCTTCGTTTATAGTTTCTTTATCTACTAAACAGTAGACTGTATCTCTCATGATAATCGGTGGCTCTGCAGGATTAAGTATAATGATTGCCTTTCCCTTTTTGGCACCACCAATTTCTTCAATTCCTCTAGCAGTCGTAACCGTAAATTCATCAATATTTGCGCGAGTTCCTGGGCCTGCACTCTTACTAGAAATTGTGGCGACAATTTCAGCATATTCTACTTGACTCACTTGATTAATCGCATAAACTATTGGAATAGTTGCTTGACCACCACATGTAATCATATTCATTGTCGGCTCATCCATGTGTTCACCTAGGTTCACAGATGGAACAACAAAAGGACCGATTGCAGCTGGTGTTAAGTCAATTAACTGTTTCCCTGTACCTTTTAAAGCTTCAACATGACGATAATGAGCACTAGCTGAGGTAGCATCAAATAATATATCTGCTAACTCTGGTTTCTCTAAGAAACCGTCTATCCCATTCATAATAATTGTGCATCCATAAGCACTGGCACGCTTTAATCCGTCAGATTTAGGATCAATCCCAATCATTGTCGTAACCTCTACTAGCCTTGAGCGCTGGAGTTTCATTAATAAATCAGTTCCTATGTTCCCAGAACCAATAATCCCAACTTTTACTCTTCTCATAGCTGTTTATTCCCCCTCAGCAAAACGAACATTTACTTCCCCTAAGGCATCAATTGTTGCCTTAAACTCATCCCCAGGTTTTGCATCAACAGCTGCAGATAAAGCTCCTGATAATATAACCTCTCCTGCTTTCAATGAAATTCCAAAATGAGAGATTTTGTTTGCTAGCCAAGCTACACAATTAGCAGGATGACCAAGAACATCTGAACCGACACCAGTATTTACTAGCTCTCCATTCTTATAAAAGCACATCTTTACTTTAGCAAGGTCTATATTTTGTACATCGACCGGCATCTTTCCAAGTACAAATAATCCAGAAGAAGCATTATCTGCAATCGTATCTGCTAGTTTTATTTTCCAATTTAGAATTCTACTATCTACAATTTCTAAGGCCGGCACAACATAATCTGTCGCACGGAGTACATCATCCGCAGTAACATTCGGTCCAACTAGATCCTCTTTTAATATAAACGCAATTTCTGCTTCAACTTTAGGTTGCATAACACGATAAAAAGAAATGTCTTTTCCAACTTCAACAACCATCTCGTTAAATAAGTGTCCGTAGTCAGGCTCATTAACACCAAGGAAATTTTGCATAGCAACTGAAGTAAGACCTATTTTCTTTCCAACTACGAATTGTCCTTGATCAATTTTTCTTTGAACAGTCGCTAATTGGATTTGATATGCTTCTTCCACACTTAAATTTGGTTCTATCTCAGTTAAGGGCTGAACTCCCCTACGATTACACTCCGCATTTGCTAGATACTCTGAAAATTCTTTTGCCGTCACTGTCAAGAATACACCCCCATCTAAAGCTTGATCGTAATGTTAGATATTTCACTATAAAAATCAAAGCTATGCATACCACCTTCACGACCTAAGCCACTTTGTTTCATTCCTCCAAAAGGTGTGCGTAAGTCTCGTAAGTACCACGTATTTACCCAAATAATCCCTGCCTCAATTTGGTGAGCAACTCTATGTGCCCTACGCAAGTCATTCGTCCATATCGATGTGCCTAAACCATAATGAGTATCGTTCGCTTGTTCAATCACTTCTGCTTCTGTTTCAAAAGGTAGAACGGTAACCACAGGGCCAAAGATCTCTTCACGTACACATCGAGAGTTTCGGTCTAGGCCAGTGATGATTGTTGGACTAATAAAGTAACCAACTTCTTCACCATCAGGACGACCTCCACCTGTTAGAATTGTACCGCCTTCAGCTTTAGCAATTTCTATATAACCTAGAACTCTTTCGTAATGCTCTTTACTAATTACGGCGCCAACTCTAGTTTCCTTATGAAAAGGATCACCCACTCGTAGCTCTTTCGTTTTCGCTACAAATTTTTCTAGGAACGTTTCATAGATTGGCTGTTCAACATAAATTCTAGAACCACACAAACATACTTCACCTTGGTTCATAAAGCTTGATTTCAATGTAGTCTCAATCACTTCGTCGAGATCAGAGTCTGCAAAGATAATGTTTGGATTTTTCCCACCCAATTCATAGGAAAGCTTCTTTAATGTTGGAGCCGCAGCCTTCATAATTGCTGTACCGGTTGTTGTCTCACCGGTAAATGTAATTGCATCCACATCAGGGTGTTCAGTTAGCGCTGAACCTGCTGAATTGGCTCCAAAGCCATGAACGACATTAACTACTCCATCCGGCACACCAGCTTCTTGACAAATTTCAGCTAATACCGTTGCGGTCATAGGCGTCCATTCAGCGGGCTTCATAACAGCTGTATTTCCCGCTGCTAAACAAGGCGCTAATTTCCATGTCAGCAATAACAAAGGTAAATTCCAAGGGTTAATCATACCAACTACGCCAACTGGCCTACGAATAGAATAGTGGATGGCTTTATCGTCCTGTTGGTACGACTCATTCCCTAATGATGTAAGATAATCAGAAAAGAAGTAAAAATTATGTGCTGAACGAGTGATATCCATCTCTAGCGCTAACTCATATGGTTTACCAGTATCCATAGCTTCCAAGACTGCTAACTCTTCTTTTCTAGCTAATATCCCATCACCAATTCTACGTAACAAATCAGACCTTTCTCTAGTAGTCAGATCTTTCCATGGTCCTTTGAGAGCTTTTTTGGCTGCTGCAACCGCCAAATTTATTTCTTCTTTCCCACCTTCAGCGATTTTTCCAATCACTGTCTCAGTAGCGGGATTGATATTATCAAATGTTTTCAAGCTTGTAGAGTCAACATATTGCCCATCTATAAAGTGCCTACAATCAATCGGTTGTATTCTCTGGATGTTTTTTTCCTTTAGTTGCATAACTTCTCCCTCCATTTCTAGGTCAATAGATGATTACATTACGGTGACAAAGGAGATTGCCACCGTAATTACTACTATTCATCCTCTACTTCAACAATCATTTCAATTTCGATCGCCGTATTGTTCGGTAATTGGGCCATCCCAACTGCTGACCTTGCATGTTTGCCTTTGTCTCCAAACACTTCAACTAATAGGTCAGATGCCCCATTCATTACCTTAGGCTGATCCTTAAAATCCTCCGTGCAGTTCACAAAACCTAGGATTTTAACTATTCTTTTCACTTTCGCCAAATCCCCTAGTTCATGCTTTAATACAGCTAATAGATTTAACATAGATTGCCTAGAAGCCTTGTACCCTGTCTCTATATCAAGTTCACGCCCTAATTTTCCGTGGTATTGGTCGACACCCTGGCCTGATGTAAAAATTAAGTTACCAACTCGAACATGGCTGACATAATTCCCGACAGCTGTTCGTACTGGAGCAAGCTCAATTCCCAAGTTTCGAAGCTTCTCCTCTGGATGCATGAGTTGTTGTTCCATTTTCATCAACCCTCTCCTTTAGATTTAGAAACCTCATGGCATTTTCCCCTAGCAAAAGTCTACGTTGTTTTTCAGAAAGGTCCATGGTTTCATCAATGACCTTCCCCGGGGGAATTTCGCGTAATAAAAACGGATAATCTGAACCCATTAGCACTTTATCTTCTCCAAATCTATCAATGAGATATTTTATGGTTAGAGGATCATAGTTTAATGAGTCAAAGTAAAATTTCTTCGCATAATAACTTGGTGGTTCTGTTGTTAGACGTAGATGTGGCCATACTTCCCAACCCTTATCAAGGCGAGGTAGAATGTATGGGAATGATCCACCTCCATGAGCAAAACAAATTTTCAAATTCGGAAACTTCTCCATAACGCCACTCCAAACAAGACTTGCTGCGGCTAGAGCTGTCTCACTTGGCATTCCAATCGTGTACATAAAGTTGTGTCTTGGGGTCCGTTCCTTCGCCATCGTTTCCCATGGGTGTATAAACAAAGGTACTTGCCACTCTTCAGCTTTTCGAAAAAACTCAGTTAGTTCTGGGGCATCTAAGTTTTTCCCATTCACATTTGTACCAATCTCAATACCAGCAAGTTTCAAGTCGTGCATACAACGATCCATTTCTTGAATGGCTACTTTGCTGTCCTGCATTGGTACTGTTCCGAGGCCAACAAAGCGATTAGGAAACTCGTTGACGGTATTCGCAATAAAGTTATTTTGGATTTGCGCCATCTCTAATGCTTGCTCTATTGGTGCCCAATACGAGAACGTCACAGGTATTGGTGAGAGAACTTGAATATCAACACCTTCACGGTCCATATCTTGTATTCGTTTATGAGCGCACCATACTTGATCGGTTACTTCTCGAAAAACTTTTCCAGCAACCATGATGTTCGCTCCGCATGTGCACGTTTGCTCAAGTAGCGGCCATTTCTCCTGACCATACTTTTCAACGAAATTTGGCAACTCTGGTGGAATAATATGTGTATGAAAGTCTATTCGCATACCCACTCAGCCGCTTCCTCGGACATAACATGACCGCAATGATTACAAGTCCTCAATTCCAAGCTTCCATTAAACTGTTCAATAGCACCCTTTACCTGTGTCTCAATGTTCGTTAATTGGACAGTTGCCCGATGCATCTCAGCATTACACTTTTCACAGAACCAGACAAAATCTTCTAGCTCTCCAGTCGCACGCTTTCTCTCAAGTACAATACCGTAAGTGTCTGCCACTCGGTGTGGAGAATGTGGTACATTTGCAGGAAGCATGAACATGTCACCTTCTTTTACCGTTACAACCTCACGCTCTCCTTTTTCATTAATACATTCAACATAACAGTCACCTTTAATTTGATAGAAAAATTCATCAGAAGGATCTACATGAAAATCCCGACGTTTGTTCGGTCCCCCAAGTAACATCGCAATAAATTCTGAATCTTCCCAAAGAACTTTATTATTCACTGGCGGTTTCAACAAATCTTTGTTGTCCTCGATTACTTTTAAGATGTTAAATACTCTTGAATTCAATCTCAATTGAAATTCCCCCTTATAGGTTTTTGTGGAATATTATTAACAAATACACTTGTAAGCGTTTTCAAATAGAGTTAATATATCCTAGTTCTCGTGATATTAACTGCGCTGTCTTTTTTACGCTTTGGATAATCGCGTGCCCTTCATTCCCTTGCATATAAGAAACAGGTCCAACCATATTTAAAGCGGCAACGGTCTGTCCCGTATACGATTGAATTGGTGCTGCGATCCCATAAAGACCATTTTCATTTTCATTATTACTAATTGAATAACCCTGTTTTCGAATGATTTCTAATTCTTCCTTAAGTTTTTTCACACATGTAATTGTATTCGGTCCCCGTTGTAACAACCCTTTTGATATTGTCGGCTGTATATAGGATGGGTTGTATGAAAGAAGTACTTTCCCTGTACTCGTGCAGTACGCCGGTTTTTTGGCACCCACGTATGTAGGTACTTGAACAGAATTTTTTGAAGCAACCTTCAAGACAAATCGAACTTCTCCTGCATCAAACATTCCAATATGAACAGTTCCCTTGTATTTGCTTACAAGGCCTTCCACTAAAGGTATCGCTTCACTGTAAATTTCTTGTTGATACATGACATGGTTACTCCATTCAAGTAACTTCCAACCTAGTCTGTATTTCTTTCGGCTATCTTGAATTAATATCCCTTCCTGGCACAATGTACGGACTAAATGATGAACAGTACTCGGATTCATTCCTAATTTATCGGCTATTTCAAGGTTACCTAATACTGGTGAATCTTCAGTAAAACAATCTAAAATCTTCGCAATCTTACGAACTGAGGAAATCACGACTTCACCCACTTTATCTACAATTTGCTAACGTATTCTAGATAATTATGGATATACCTTTATCAATTTACAGTTCGTTCTATTTTTTTGTCGTCATTTTTCAACAATTCGGCTGCTCCATCTAAAGCATCATCGACCATTGAGAATGTAGCTTTACGCTTGTATTGATTATAAAAAATTGCTCTCTTTCGAATAGGGTCCCCCGTGTAATAACGCTCGTATTGTAGTAAACGTTGGCCAAATGCTTCTCCACATAAATCCCAAGCTAGTTTAAAAAGACGGACTCGATCCTCTGCAGAAACTCCAGCACGGCCTGCATAATATTTATCAAGATCTCCTCTTAGTTCAGTATTTGCAAAGTCATTTCCAGTTGGTGACATTAATAACCCGCCTGCACCGATGGTTTGCATGACCTCTATCGCACGTGGATACATTGTTGGTAGCATCCCTCTAATAGTTTCAAGTGGTGCAGCTGCTGGCCTTACTTCTCCAGTCTCTGTAGTCTCATACTCATACTCAGCTACACGTAAGAGAGAACGAATGACCTCTACCGATTGGACAAGTTCGCCTAAGTCAGTTTGAACGTTCAAAAAATTATCGACTCCAATTGAATCTGCTAATCTACAAGTTACTTCAACTGCAAATGCCAGTTTTACATATCCTCTAACACCTGATTGATGCGCAGGTTGCTGGGCAATTCCTGTTTTTGGATATAATAGATTAGCAGCTTCAACATTGTTGTACAAGAAGACACGGTCCCATGGAACGACAACATCATTAAAGGCTAATACGGCATCCATCTCCTCATATCGTGATGCTAAAGGATGATCAAAGTAAGAACGCTTGCCATCCTGCATCTGTTCCCGACAGAGAAGTCTTAATCCTGGAGTATCAATTGGAACTGCAAACGCTAAAGCATATCTTTCATCACCAGGCTGAAACCCTGGAAAAGAATAGATGATTACTTCATCAGTAATTGGTGCTAGAGTTGCAAGCATTTTTGCACCGCGTACCACTAGACCTTCTGGCTTCTCTTCCACAACTCCTAAATGAGTGAACATATCTTCTTGCTCGTAGGAAGCTTTACTACGATCATTTTGAGGATTAATGATGGCATGCGTTAAAAATAAGTCATTGTCACGAATGTATCGATAATAGTTTCTAATATTTTTTGACCAATCCGGATTGTATTTATCGAGGAACCACGAGTTACTTGCCATTCCAGTAACTACAACATTTAAGAAGTCTGGCGTTCGGCCCATAAGTCCGAATGTAGCTCTAGCATATACTTCAAACAATTCGCTCCGAGCTTTCAAATCATCTTTTGAAGTTGGGTTTAGGAATGCATTATTTACTCGTTCTCCAGTTTCTTCACAAACGTGGGTAATTCGGTCTTGATAGTCTGGGTCGTGTTGAAGGTCATATAGTTTAGCAATTTCTTTAATCGGTTGTTGAAATACAGGTTCGTTGTAGACGTCTGTTACCCTTCTTCCTCCAAGCCATACTTCAGGTTGGCGTGATTTAATCGCTTCAATATATTGTTGCCCTGTTCTAATACCCATAATATTCCTCCTCTTTATAAGCTTAATTATTAATAAATTTCCCTTTAAAAAACATTAAGGCATCTTTATCGTTATAAGAAAAAGCTTTTATTTCACCAACAAAAAGAATATGATCTCCACCTTCATAGGCGTTCCATGGTATACACTCTATTGTTGCTATTGCACCAGCTATTTTAGGTCCAACTTCAGTTTCTTCCCATTCAAGAGTAAGCTTTTCTTGTGGTCGACCGGCAAACTGCCAAGCGATTGGTTCTTGATTGCTTGCTAGAATATTTACAACAAACGGTCTGTTTTCAAGCGCTTGACAAGCTTTTGCTTTCTTATCAATTGAAACTAATACTAGTGCAGGGTCTAAGGAAACGGAAGTAAACGAATTAACGGTAATACCGTTGTATTCATGATCATCTGTCTTCCAGGTCACAACTGTAACACCAGTAGCAAAACGCCCAAAACAATTTCTTAGTTCTCTAACATCCATTACTCAACCACCTCCAAATTTCATACAAGGATTTATACTAATAAGAATTTAAAATAATGAAATCTAAAAAAATAGTCTCGAACTACCTTTCAACTAGATTTGCACTATTAACACCTTGTTTATATTACTACTTTAACGTTTTTGAATATTGCAAACTATCAGATTATTTCATATTGTGAAATCTCAAAAAAAATATTAAAAAGAATTACTTTTTCCCATTAATCGAAAAAGATTAAGCCCCCTATCTTTCAATGATAGAGGGCTTGCAATTAAATAAAACTGCTTCAAATAGTTTTGTATTAAATTAATGATTTTAGTAAATACCATGTAAAGTACAGCACCGATAATTAGGAGGAAATGGTAATGGTTGAGATAAGTTGGATGATGTTCATTATGATTATTCTAGCGAGTTATCGATTTACTCATTTAATTGTATTTGATAAAATCACTGAATTTATAAGAAAACCTTTTTTAAAAGCAACAACTGTTGTTGAAGAAAATGGACACACACGAACTAAGAACGTTCCTGACTCTAAGCTGGGTTACCTATTAAATTGCTATTGGTGTGCAGGAGTATGGAGTGCAATTATTATTGGATTAGGTTATTTGCTTTACCCTACCATCTTTATTCCAATCATATTTATTTTTGCTATTGCTGGTGGACAAACCATTATCGAGACATTCGTTGGTGTAGGAACAAAAGCCATCCAAGCTTTGAGTAAACACAGCCACCATTAATTAATAAATCGTTTTAGCTCATCGATTAATTGGCGCGAACGTTTCGCATTTCCTTCTGCAAATTCTCTAAGCCTGAGCTTTAATTCCTCACTTTCATCAATTCGTTCAGCAGCAATTAGATAGGTCCTCATCATTTCTTCTTCGTGATCTAATGATGATTGTAAGATTTCTTTTAGTTCTTCATTTGTATACACTTTTATCACCTCGTATATAAATTTCCCCTATGGAACTTTCTACATGCACATTTCTTTTTCTGTTATTGTGACGTTTATCACCTCCCACAAGTAGAGATTAAGCTAAACTTACATTATAGAAATGAAATATCACTTGTTATCCAAGGAGGAACTAATTATGAATCATAACTCACCTTGTTTTGGAGGCTTTGGCAATCCTAAAGAAATAAATTATTGTGCTCCCTTACAACAATTAATTGATGAACATCCTTCCCTACTTGCAAAAATGGCTGAATTTAATCAGCTGGTATTGTCTTACGAATCAAGTAATTCGGTAGAAGATTGGAACGATGCTATTAACAATCTTCATCTTAAAATAACAGCTTTTATTGAAGAATTAGAGCCTCATTCTGATCGAGAGGAAGATATCTTATTTGAAATGATGGTAAAATATATTGGTCGAGAAGGTGGACCAATAGCAGTTATGGAGTACGAACACAATACAGCAAAATTAAATTTAAAAGAATTTATGGACAAGGTAGAAAGCATTAAAAATGAAAAGAAAATCATTACTAAAGATGAAGCACTTACTATTTTCCGCCACTTGAAAATCGTCTACATGACTTTAACGGACCACTTTATGAAGGAAGAAAACATTTTATTTCCGATGGCAGAACAAATGTTATCTGACGATGAAAAGATAGAACTTTCTAATAAATTTGCACAATTGGTTTAAAAAATAATATGAGGAATTTTGATTGAATGTGAATACTTCAATCAAAATTCCTCTTTTTAGTGTAAAATACGATCATCCTGATCGTCCCCATTACCTATATGTCCTAACCCCTCTTGAGCGATTTTCAAACGCAATTTTTCAAATAAATAAAGAACAGTCATCTCAAACTTTTCATCAGGATGAAGTTCCTGGAACAGACGCAAATAATCCTCGTTTTTAAACCCATCTAAAATACCATAAACAATGACTAATATATCTTCTTCATCACCTGTTAAGTGATCCTTATACATCTTATAAACATCATGGATCATCTTCAAACAAATCACCCTTTCATTTATGTAGAGTAGCGTAGATCAATTTTTACTGACGACATTTCACGTTCTACATTTACAGATTTACCCCTGCAGGAGTAAAATAGTTCTATTATGCACGATAAAGGAGATTTTAAAACAATGTTATTTCCTTCTATACATAAGCAAAAGTCTGAATTTCTTCAGGGAATTTATGCGGGCTTAAGTATTGCCCTTGGGTATTTACCAGTTGCTTTAACCTTTGGTTTCATAGCCGAAACAACCGGATTAACACTTCTTGAGACAATTGGCATGAGCGCTTTTGTTTTTGCAGGTGCTTCTCAATATATGGCATTGAGTTTAATTGCGATTGGAACCGGCGCTCTTGAGATTATTTTTACTACGTTCATTATTAATATACGCCATTTATTAATGAGTACTGCAATTAGTGAAAAAGCCGAGAAAGATAACCCAATTATTAAAGGGGTCTATGCATTTGGAATGACTGATGAAGTATTTGCGGTCACCTCGACAAAAGCTGGAAAACTTACAAGTCCATATATATTAGGGGTTGGTTGTCTCGCCTATTCAAGTTGGGTCATTAATTCAGGAATTGGCTATATCATTGGTACTTCGCTACCGGAGATTTTGCAAAAAAGTATGTCCATTGCACTTTACGCATTATTTATCGCACTTTTAGTTCCATCATTAAAAAAACATCGAAAAATAATCATGCTCGCATGCTTTGCAGCTTTTCTTAATGCAATACTTACGTTGTTTATTCCTACCGGGTGGGCAATTATTATAGCTACGTTAGCTTCAGCAACAGGAATTGAGGTACTTTATTCGAAGAAGACAAACATGATGGATGCTCATCAGGAAAACATTGATAAGGAGTGTGGATAATGTCAACAACAATGCTAATCATTATTTTAGGAATGGGGATTGTAACTTATATTCCTAGAGTACTTCCTCTTATAACAATGAACGGAAAAGAAATGCCCCCTAGAGTAAAAGCAGTATTACAAAACGTTCCGTATGCCGCCTTAGGAGCACTAATCTTCCCGGGAGTTTTGTATATCCAAGAGGATATTTGGTTTGGAATTATTGGTGGTATCACAGCCTTGTCAGTTGCTCTTTTCGGAGCTAATTTAATAATTGTTGTCATAAGTTCCATTACCGTACTAACTATATATTCTTTTTTATTTTAGACCCATGTATATGGGTCATTTGTTTTTTTGTACCTTTTCGTATTACAATAAAGAGATGATAAGAAAAGTTCATGGGGGATATTCCCATTTGCGCTTTTCAATAGAGTAATTTAAAACTTGTAAACTAAGTGGTGACTTATGAATAAAGAGCAATTAGAAATGGATGTAGATAACTTTTTGCAACAGTTTTTTCAGAGTAGAATTGTTGAGAGAGGTCAACAGTATTTTTACAACGGAAATGTTTCCAAGATGGATATAAACAACGATAAACTTAGGGCATCTGTAACTGGAGCAAACACTTACAATGTGGAGTTAAATTTAGAGAACTTAGCACTAAGTCATTGTGATTGTCCGTATGAGAGTAAATGCAAACATATGGTAGCTGTCCTGTATGAACTAAAAAAACTACTAAATAATGCTTCAACGCTTTCAGTAATTGTGAACTCAGATTATTCATTCGAAAATCCGGCTAAAACAATGGCTCAATTAGGACACGATCTGATACCTTTTGTAGAAAGTATCTATCAGTTACTCTCTAAAAGTGGTCATTTCAGTAATGAACATTCAAACCTAATCATTAAACAGTTTTTTGAGGAAATCAAAAAAAATGTTAATCCAGAAAACACTAAGCTTCAGGTTTTAGCACTTACAGTATTAATTGATGGCTTATATAAAAAAGCCAATCAATATGAAACCTATCGTTTCAGACAAAATCGCTTTTTAGCATTCTTTAATGAATTACTACAGCAGGCATATCCCACGATTAAGGAAGAAGTGCTTAAAGGATCAGCTTTTTACGAATGGTATACTGGTTTACTTTTTGAGTTATTGGAAAAACAAGAAAATGGTTCACCGTACGAGAAATTAATTGCAACCTGGCTACTTTGTGAAGAGAGAGAAACTACCTTGATTAAATATGCTGAATTATTATTAGTCAAAAATAACAACAGCAATCTCTTCATAACAAAGCTTGCTAGTCTACTTTTTCTTCAAGCAAATGATGGCGTACGTTCACTCTCATTATTAAAAGAATTAAAAACAAGACTACATCCTAGCGATTTAATTGATCACTTCTTTATTATGGAGCAAAAAAATGATTATGTGATGATGAAGCACTGGTTTGATTTATTCTTTCCCTACGAGAAACCAAAACAAGGAACTATTCTTGGAAACCTTTATGAGGATATGTTGGTTGAAACAGGAACAAGCGAAGAGAAACTAACAATCGTTTGGAAGAACTGGCTTGAGCAACCCTCCTTTATAAGCTATAAATCACGTATGAAAAAAATGGGGGATATTGAAAAAAAAACTGTTCTACGATATATCCTACCAAACCTAAAGGAAAATCTGTTTCGACCACAGACCGAAGCAACCTATTATCAAATCATAAGCGAAGAAGAATTATTTCAAGAAGGTATTGCTTCATTACTAATTCAGAAACGAGAAGTGAATTCCCTTACGCCAGAAATTGAAAAACTATTAAAAATGGTTATGAAACAGCAACCTGCTTTACTTCTACCCTTTTACCACCAATTAGTTGAACGATTAGTTCAAAAAAAATCTCGTGTACATTACGAAGAAGCGGCTTATTACATAAAACAATTAAAGATTATTTATGAAAAAATAGACAAAACTGCAATATTTGCTACTTACCTTCACGGCTTAAGACAAAGATTTAAAACTTTTCGGGCATTTATTCAGGAGCTGAAGACAATTGATAAATAATTACAATCCAAATCCAATTATCGTTCATGCTGGTATCTTAAAAGGAAAAGGTAGCTACAGTCTAGTGGTATGGGGAGAACAGAAAAAACACAAAAAGTATGTGGATATCGAACCCTTTAAATATCCTTTTCTATATTCTCCCTTTGAATTAAAGTTAGCTTTATTCCGTTCCCACCAAGCTTCTTTTTACGGGACGTTTCTACCAACTTGTGAATGTCATATACAGGTTCCACTTGATCAACGTTTATTTTATAGTGAAGCAGGAAATGTTCCTGTATATCATGTACCAGCCAATTATGAGCATCATTTATTCCCTATACAGGGACTTGAGATTTCACTAAATGAGAGTTACTCTTTCATTTCAACTCTCATAAATATCACCAATAATGAAGAATGGCAGCTAGCTGATGATTTCTTATTTATCCAAATTCTATTAAAAACGCTTTTGAACGAAATTAAATCAGGAAATCTATTACCAAATCCTAATGGATTGTGGGATCTACCCACGTTTCAGTTTGCTGATTGGCTGGAGGCTGTACCACCTTCACTATTATCGCTTATCCCTGTTAACTCTTCACTGATTGACAAAGCAAATGAAAAAACATCGTTAAGAGAATTTTGTCTTGAATTTGTAAACCAATACCTTACTCACATCCTAAATACAGACCCAAATGTCGTTAGGGCTTATAAGGAATTAAATACAAGTCAAACACCAGCAATAAAAACTATGTTAGCCAGTATTAAAGAAGATGCTCAAATGACTACCTCACATGAAATTCATCAACAATTTTTAGAGAGTATTGGTGCTGTAGAAGTAGCTCCTTTTAAACTTGGACTAAGAGTTGAAGAAGATAGAGGAACAGATCTTTGGAATTTAACACTTTTTATTCAAGATCGTGTTGATCAAACATTAATGATTGATGTCGCTGATCTTCTAGTAGGAAAGCACCCATGGCGAGATAACCCTATTACTTTCTTTAAAGATGTACTACAAAAGGGAAAAAGCAGGATAGAACTATTTCAGCGCTTTTCACTATCAACACCATCTATTAAAGTGTCTATCGATGAGGCATATGAACTAGTAGCAAGCAATGATTTAGCATTCCAAGAGTTAGGCCTTGCTGTTCTAGTTCCTAGTTGGTGGAATAAAAAAGAGGATCATTTTGCTGTGACCCTAAAGCAAAAGGACATACATGAAATAAGAGGAACGGCAGAACCACTATTAAATTGGCAAGCGATTGCCGATTTTGATTATTCCATTTCAGTGGCTGGTCTATCTGTCACTGAACAAGAATTTCAAGAACTCGTCAACCATAAAAGACCAATTGTAAAATTAAGAGGCAAATGGGTGTTTTGGGACGTGAATGCAGCCCAACAAATACAGTCTAAAATTGAAGCCTATAAAAATAAAAAAAAGCTCACTTATATAGAGGCGTTTCAACTACAACTTCAAGAAGAAAACGAAAAAAATATTCGTTGGGAAGCTCATTGGAACAAAAAAATTACAACTATGCTAAGTGATCTTACTAAACATTCTTGGGATAAGGCACCTATCCCACAAGGTCTTAATGGTTCTTTAAGACCCTATCAACATGCCGGCTTTTCTTGGTTGTTAAATATGCGAAAAATTGGTTTTGGTGCTTGTCTTGCTGACGACATGGGTCTTGGTAAAACCATTCAAACCATTTCTTATTTACTTGCGGTTAAGGAACTATACGGTGGGAAACTAAAGCACCCGTATTTGCTAATTTGTCCGACATCACTGATTGGGAATTGGGAAGACGAATTACATCAATTTGCTCCGTCCTTAAAGGTTTACGTACATCATGGACAGCAACGTTCAACAGATGAAGAACTTCTGAAAACATTAACAGATGTAGATATCGTAATCACTTCGTATTCCTTAGCCGTCCGTGACGAGGTAATCTGGACTGGGCAACCATGGGAAACTCTCATCTTAGATGAAGCCCAGCACATAAAAAATATAGAAACGAAACAAAGACGGAGCATTAAAGAAATTGAGGCAGTTCATCGAATCGCATTAACAGGAACTCCAATTGAAAACCGGTTAAAAGAACTATGGTCAATTATTGATCTTCTTAATGATCATTTTTTAGGTTCATACCAGCAATTTTCCAAAGTCTATATTAAGGAAATTGAAGGGGTTGAACAATCAAATGAAAAACTTAATGAATTAAGAGTAATGATATCACCCTTCTTACTAAGAAGAACAAAACAGGATAAACATATACATTTACAATTACCAAGTAAAAGTGAGATTGTCCATCGCGTTGGTTTAACGGTTGAACAGGCAAGTTTATATCAGGCAGTAATTAATGATCTTTTTGATCGTATAGACACTGTCTCTGAAATGGAAAGACGTGCTTTAATCCTAAGTAGTCTAACAAAACTTAAACAAATCTGTAACCACCCTGCCCACTATTTAAAAGATGGCGGTAACCTAGAAAATCGCTCAGAAAAGTGGGAAGAACTAATACTTTTATGTGAAACTATAGCTTCAAATCAGGAAAAAGCGCTTATCTTTACCCAATACAAAGAAATGGGTACCCTCATTCAAAAAGGGCTAAATGAAATGTTTGATACTGAAATACCATTTCTACATGGAAGCTTGCAACGACATAAACGCGAAGAGCTTATTTGGAAATTTATGAATGAAGATGTACCATTTTTTATTCTTTCTTTAAAAGCTGGGGGTGTAGGTTTAAACTTAACAGCTGCTACCCACGTCATTCATTATGACCGTTGGTGGAATCCGGCTGTTGAAAATCAAGCTACCGACCGCGCTTATCGAATCGGTCAAACAGAGGATGTTACGGTTCACAAGTTATTAACCAAAGGTACACTTGAGGAAAAAATTCATCAAATGCTTGAAAAGAAACAAGCACTATCAGATCAAATCTTAAATACTAATGAAAATAAAATGTCAGAGCTTACAACAGATGAACTAGAACACTTCTTAAAGCTAAGAATTTCAAGTTTATCCTAGCGCAAGCCGTCTAAACTCAAACAGTAAGCGAGGTAATCTCTATGACAAAAGATAATTTACCAGAACCTTTCGACTCTTATTGGAAAATGAAACAAACCCCAATGATTGAAACTGCCCCATTAAACAAAGAAGTACTAAGCAAGGAATGGGTTAACTTTCTAAAGGCTGTGGGTGACCGAGTAGAAGATGATTTAATACAAAAGGAGAAATAGGTGCGCCTATTTCTCCCAATTAATCGTTTTCTTAGTAATGAATTGATTTCGATCAACACTTTCTCCATTAACAGAAATGATTTGAAGTTCACCAGTAATAACATATGTACCAGGGACCGCTTCATTCCATTCGTCTTCCCATACAAGCGTTTCACCTGGTGCCATTTCTCTCGTAACAATTGCCATCGTAAACATCTTTCCTTCACTATACTTATAGACAACGTTGCTACTTTGATCTTTTACAATGATTTCAAATTGTTGACCTGAAGGAAATTGCAAGAAGACCTTCTCATCTGTTTCGTTCGTTAATGAAAGTTTAAACCTCATTACATTCCCCACTTTCATAACATTTAGAATTGATGTCATATTGTCGTTACCACCAACACTATATTCTATGCTCCTCTCGTTTGTCCCACAACCAACTAACAGGCTAAACATACAAATAAAAGCCAAAAGACTAGTCTTCTTTTCTAAATAAGCCATATATACCTGCTGTTTCAACAATGTTAGTAAATGCTTTATCGTCAACTGCCGCAATAATTTGTTTTAAGTTGTATAATTCGTAACGGGTTATAACAATCATTAACATTTCTTTTTCTTCCTTTGTATAGCCACCTTTTGCGGGAATTCTAGTTATCCCGCGAGTGAGTTGTTCATGTATAGCCTGTTGTAATTCTTCAGGTTTGCTAGTGACTATCATAGCTGTCAACTTCACATGGCGGGTATGAATAGCATCAATTATCCTGGATCCAACATACAAGGTAACTAAAGTATACAAGGCTTTTTCCCAATCAAAAATTAGTCCTGCAGTTAAAACGATAACCGCATTGATTATAAAGAAGTATGTACCTAATGGTCGATCACTATATCTTGCTAAGACTAATGCAATAATGTCAACTCCACCTGTCGATGATCCGTATTTTAAGATCATTCCTGCTCCGATAGACATAATGACACCACCAAAAACAGAATTTAGTAAGATGTCTTCAGAAATTGTTACAATAGGTAAAATCTCTAGAAAAACAGTTGATAATGCAACATTCACGAAGCTAAAAATCGTGAATTTTTTACCGATCTTCATCCAACCTAAAATAGCAACCGGGATGTTCAACAAAAAAAGTGATATTCCCGTTGAAATTGGTGTCATTGCTGCTAGTATCTGGGCAATACCAGTAAATCCACTCGCAAAAACATTTGCTGGGATGAGAAAAAAGTTTAAGCTTACAGCGATTAGAAAAGTTCCAACGATATAGATCACCATGTTTTTAAGTAATTCCAAGACCTCTAACCACCTTTCATTATTTTTTACTATACCCAATCTTTAACAAAATACCTACATTTTACAGATCTAATGCTAAACTTACTCTATACATACGTCATTTTCAACAAGGACATAATATAACGAAACTTAGGTGAAAGGAGTAATTTTTATGCCACATACAAAAGACGATGACAAAAAGAAACAAGATCATAATGCTGAACGTCATTTGAAAAATGTATTAAAGGAAAAAAATGCGGAAGAACGCGGTGAGCGACAGTACTCAAAGAAGACAAATCACTTATAATTAATAAGGGGGACAATGTTTGCCCCCCTTATCATTTCTTTACTCGTATAATTTGTTTAGATCAGTGATTACATTTTCTGGACCTGTATGGACTTCTTCATCCCAAGTTAGCATACCACCATAAAAATTATGAGCCTCTTCGAACCCATTCGCTTTCAGAAAACGAGCAACATTATGACTTCTACTACCACTACGACAAACTAATATATATTCCTTATCTTTCTTTAAATCATCAATTATATTTGGGAAATTGGACATTGGTATTAATGGTATTTCAGGAATGTGAAAAGAATCATATTCTTCCTGTTCTCTAACATCAATAATAATTACATTTTCAGGCTTGTTACTTAGAATATCCTTAAGCTCATTAAGCTCAATTTGTTTCACACCTTCATGCATAAAGGACATATTTGTTCCTCACTTTCAAAGCTTTACTGTTCCTTTAACTTTACATAATCCCCCATACAAAAACAAGTATTATGCTTTACTTAGATAGGTTTTTCGCAATCTCATAAAGCTTTACATCAAATGTAGATTTTTTACTTAACACTTCCTTTAGAGGATGGGAAGTAATCTCGCCACCTTCAATTCCTATAGCTACCCCTGAGATACCACTCTCGATACATTCAATTACTTTATCACCCATTCTACTTGTTAGAATACGATCAAAAGCCGAAGGGCTACCACCTCGTTGAACATATCCGAGTTTTGTACTCCTTGCTTCAAGTCCAGTCTTTCTTTCTATTTCTTCGGCTACATGCTCACCACTTGCAGCTCCTTCTGCAACAACAACGATTCCATGTTTTTTTCCTCTATTAAAGCCTTCGTGTATTACTTGACAGACTTCATCCATTGACCATTCAACCTCAGGAATAATGATCACATCTGCTCCACTAGCAACTCCAGCATGCAAGGCTATATCCCCTGAACCTCTTCCCATAACTTCAATGATACTTGTCCTTTCATGACTGGTTGACGTATCACGAACATTATTTATCAGACCTACAACTAGATTAACTGTCGTATCAAAACCAATGGTATAGTCTGTGCAAGCAATGTCATTATCAATTGTTCCTGGAAGCCCATAGGTAGGAAAGCCTCTCTCATATAATGCTAAAGCACCATGATAACTTCCATCACCACCAATTACGACCAGATGATCTATGTTAGCTTCTCTTAATTTCGCAAGCGCTTTTTCTTGGCCAGTAGCTTCCTTGAACTCTAATGATCTTGCCGATTGTAGAAACGTCCCACCGCGATGAAGTATATCTCCCACATCACGTAAATCTAGAGGAATAAATAGGCCTTCCATTAACCCTTGGTAACCTTTTTGAATTCCGAAAACCTTATGCCCTTTAACAATCGCAGTTCGAGTAATCGCGCGAATAGCACTATTCATTCCCTGACTATCTCCACCTGAAGTTAAAATCCCTATATTCATAAAATACCTCCTTTTATTTACATAACTACTAAGACCTTTTATTAATATTTACGTTAAATAGTTTTTAATAACAAATAATTCCTTATTTATATTTTCAAAAAAAAGTGTGAATTGATTTCACACTCTAGTATCACTTATTCAAATTTATTCCTAAGCCTTATTAGTCGGTATGTATGGCTAATCACCACTTTAAGTACTGCATAGGTTGGAACAGCTAAAATCATACCGATAATACCCGCAAACCTACCTGCAACAATTAATAACAAGATAATTGTCAGAGGATGAAGATCAAGTTTTTTCCCCATTATTTGTGGAGAAATAAAGTTACTTTCAAACTGTTGGACAACAATGATTACAATTAATACTTTAGCCACCATGAAAGGTGAATGAATTAATGCTACGATAACTGCAGGTACAGTACCAATCCAAGGCCCTACAAAGGGAATTACATTTGTAAACATCGCAATTAAAGCAAGAATTAACGAGTATTCAATTCCAATAATCAAAAATCCCAGATACATTAAAATACCAACACATAAACTAACTAAAATTTGTCCTTGAATATAAGAACTTAGCTTTACATCCATATCGCCAAGTATCTTCTTTCCTTCATTTCTATGCTTTTCAGGTAAAAATCTTATCACTTGCTGTGGAGCTTTCTCCCCTTCTTTAAGCATATAGAAAAGAATAAATGGAATAATGATGAAAATAATCACTAAGTTTGCAATAAAACTTACCAAACCAGATATATTAGTGCTAATAATATTAAAGGCTTGATTAATATACTGCGTCATATTTGCTGATAATTTGTCTAAAGAAAAAGTATCAGTTGCCTGAAAACGATTAAACCATTCGTTTTCCTGTAATTGAATAATAAGCGCTCTGAATTCATTGATCAAGTATGGAAAATTGTTGACAAGACTGTTTACCTGTCTTTGTAGGACTGGCCCTACTATTAATACTAATAGGGTAACTAGCCCAACAACTGCTAAGTATATAATGATAATTGCTAAGGTTTTTGGAACTCTTTTCCTATCCAATAGATTGACAATTGGACGAAATAGATAATATAAGACACCTGCTAGTAACATCGGGAAAAATAAGGTTTCCACAAATACAACGATTGGTCGAAACATAAATTGTACAAGCGTTCCCAAATATATAATGAGAAAAAACATAATAATACCTAAACTTACACGAAACCATTTATAATTAGCCAAACTAGACACCTACCTTTTCTAACAATAAGACAATTATACCATAGACATGGAATATTTTACATATTACAGCATTAGTCTACAGTATTCTATATACAAAGCTCTTTTCGTATACATTGTGGCTTTTCTATCCTAAAAAATTATCGGAAAAATACCCTAGATGAAGATATCAGCCAATAAATTATGTAAGAAAAGAGCTTTACTTACTAAATTAGTGGTGAATTCTTAGTAATTTGTGTAAAAATCCGGCTTTTGGGATTTTTACGAAAGCAACAAACTTTGCGAAAACAGCCATATACAAAAAAGAGTAAGAATTATTAATTCCTACTCTTTTTTGATTTAACTATTCAGATAAACAACTTTCTTACACGTTTGACGTTTCACCAATTTATGAGGAATAATCACATTTTTTGGCTCTAGTTCAGGTTGTTTAATTTTCTCAATTACTAAGTTCGTCGCCTCAAAACCTAACCCAAATATATTAATGTCAACTGTAGACATTGGCGGTGACGACATTTCAGAAACTAACACATTGTTAAAGCTAATAATCGATATATCATCTGGTACGTTTATGCCCATTTCGTTTAACATTCTCATTACACCAAATGTCATAATATCATCTGAGACTACAAGAGCAGAAGGTGGTTGCATGAGACTCATCAACTCTATGATTGCATCTTGCCCACCTTCTTGTAGCTCCTGATGGAATACGACATATTCATCTTTTAACGGGATATTGGCATTTTGGAGTGCCTGTTCATATCCTCTTTTATGATCAATAGTGACTACAAAGTCTAGTTCACCACCGATAAAGGCAATATGTTGATGTCCAAGTAAAATCAAATATTCCGTTACTGTTTTTGCCGCTTTATAGTTGTCATTATTTACATATGTGATTTCCTGCTCTTGCTCACCATAGGGGCGCCCAATGAGGACAAAAGGAAAATCGTGTAGCTTCAAATATGGCATAATTCTGTCGTTTATTCGAGAGTAGAGTAAGATAATCCCATCTACTCTGCCACCTTGTACCATGTGAACAACCTCTTGGAATATCTCATCTTCTGTTTGTCCAGTGGATAAGTATAAACCATATCCTTCTTGATGGGCTTTCGTGCTTATCCCACGAATTACCTCAGGGAAAAACGGGTTTTGGAATGCCTTGTTTGCAGAACTAGGCATCACTATTCCAATTGTATTGGTACTTTTATTAGCTAAGCTTCTAGCATTGAAATTTGGATGATAACCTAGCTTCTCCATTGCCTCCCGTACTTTATCTTTTGTTTTTTGACTAATTCTCGGACTATTAGCAATTACTCGAGACACGGTGGAAGGCGCAACATTTGCTAACTTTGCAACATCCTTTATTGTTACCGCCATAGTTCCTCCTCATTTCTTGCATATTCTATATTTTAGTTTAGCTATTATTCTAAAGCTTAACAATGTATTTTTTTACCTTTGTATCGTAATTTTTAAAGTTTTATTACTTTCGTTATAGATTTTGTTACCTTTGTCAATTACGTCTCCATTAATTTCAACTTCAACACTTGCATCACAATGATGAATAACAAACGTTTCTTTGCTCCACGTTGGGTCATAGCTTCCGTTAGATTCTTTTACTGAGATAGTAATTGTTTTATCGTCTTTCTCACATGTAACTTCTTGCTCGAATGTAACTCCTGACTCGTAACCGAAGGTTGCACCATCATCTTCGTATAAGCGGTATGAGGCATTTGATTTTTCGCCAAGATAAACATGGTACGTAATTTCATCTTCCGGTGTTGCCGTTGATTGTTTTACTGAACCATGAGGAATAATTGTACCTTCTTTTATGAAGATCGGTAAAATATCAATCGGAGCTTCAACGAGATGATGTTTATTACCAACTAGCGATTCTTCTGTCCAATAATTAATCCAGTTCCCCTCAGGTAAATAAACCACACGATGGCTCGTAGTTGGTGTCATAATTGGAGCGACAATGACATTATCCCCAATCATAAATTGATTAGATAAATTGAACGTATTCTCATCTGTTGGATACTCTAGAACAAGCGGTCTCATCACAGGTACACCGGTCTGATTAGCTTCACGGAACAACGTATATAAATGTGGTAACCAAACATATCTTTGCTCAATATATTTTTTTACTAGCCCTTCAACATCTTCACCAAAGGACCAAGGCTCTTGACGAAGTGTATTAATAGCACTATGGTTTCTGAAATACGGTGTAAATGTTCCAAATTGAGTCCAACGAATTAGTAATTCCCCTGAGGTATCATGAGCAAAGCCACCGACATCAGGTCCACAAAAAGCAACGCCAGACATTCCTAAATTCATACACATTGGTAGGGCTAACTGTAAGTGCTCCCAGAAGCTTCGATTATCACCAGTCCAAACTGAGGCATATCTTTGAACACCTGCATACCCAGCCCTCGTAAGTAAGAAAGTCCGCTTGCCGTTTAGCAGTTTTTTCATTCCTTCGTAAGTTGCTTCTCCCATGAAAAAACCATAAAGATTATGCAATTCACGGTGTGTTTTTGGATCACCATCATTTTCATGAATAACTTTCACATCCATCGTCTTTGTGTCATTAAAGATGGCAGGCTCGTTCATATCATTCCAGATACCTTCAATACCTAAGTCAGCATAATACTTGTGTTTTTCACCCCACCACTTTCGTGCTTCTGTAGATGTGAAATCAGGAAATGCACTATTCCCAGGCCAAACATCACCAAAGTAGATATTACCCTCAATATATTTGCAGAAATGATTGCCTCGAACACCCTCTTGATACGTTGGATATTCAGGATCTTCTTTCACACCTGGATCTACGATTGGTACTATCTTAATACCGGCCTTCTTAAGATCCTCAATAAGTGCTTTAGGTGTCGGGAAACGATCATGGTCAAATGTAAACACTCGGTAACCATTCATATAATGTATGTCAAGATAGATAGCATCAAGAGGAATTTTCTTTTCAAGGAAGTTATTTGCTAACTCCCTTACTTCCTCTTCACTTTCATAGCTATATCGTGATTGGTGATAACCCAATGCCCACTTTGGAGGTAATGGCATTGTTCCTGTTAGGGTAGTATATTGCCCTAATACATCCTTTAATGAAGGTCCAGCAAAAACGTAATAGTCAAGTTGTCCACTCTCTGCTTTAAACGAGTATGTATCAACTTCTGTTCTCAAATCAAAGTGTGTTCTTCCTGTATTATCGAAGAAAATTCCGTGAGCTTTCCCTTGTCTTAGTGTAAGGAAAAATGGGATTGATTGATAAAGAGCATCTGTTTCAGGGTTATGAGGAGCATAAACATCAGTGTTCCACATTTCCATTTTTTCGCCACGCTTGTCTAAGAAACCAGTCTTTTCTCCAAAACCATAAAAGTGGTCAGAAGCTTCCATTTTTTTAAAACAAACGACTTCACCTGTTTCATTATATGCCATGCCTTTTGTTTCTTCTTCAACGATGACATTGCCATCCTTGTCAAAGATTGAGATGCGTAATGGATCTTTAGCTACTTTAAGCATAAACTTACTTGTTTTAATAGTTAATTCTGTTTCCTCTTCAGTTACATCTGGTGTAATTTTTTCATTTGTTCCAATTACAGCAAAACTCGTTTTTGTAATGGGCTCTTGCTTAGGATTCATTGTAATTCTTACTATGTTTTCATTAAAGATTGAGATAGAAGCAAAGCCGCTTTCCGTGATTAGTGAAACGACTCCGTCTTTAACAGAGTAAGATTTTAGTCTACCGACTTCTTTAAAGTTTTCACCGACTAATTGTTTTTTGGTTCCTGGATGTATTGCAAAGCTTGTATCTTGCATTTTGTTTCCTCCTATACATTTGCATAAATGCTTTGTCTTATTGTTTGAATAGCAAAGAAAAAGATACGGTAAAGGAAAAATATCAAGAGAATCCTTAGCCCGTATCTATTCGTCCACTTGGGATGTTATTATCCTTTTGTTGCTCCTGATGTTAAACCACTTATTAGATAACGTTGTAACATTAAGAAGATAAGTGCAATAGGAATTGCAATTAGCATTGCTCCTGCAGCAAACCTTGTAAAGTTATTGGCAAACTGATCATTAACGAAGTTAAACAACCCTAGTGCTAGTGTAAAGTTATCTGAACTTCTTAAAACGATCCTTGGCAAAAGGAAATCCATGAATGGTCCCATGAAGTTAAATAATGCTACTACAGCCAAAATTGGTTTTGCAAGAGGAAGCATGATTGTGAAAAATATTCGGAAATGTCCTGCACCATCAATCTTCGCACTTTCATCAAGCTCTCTTGGAATAGTATCAAAATATCCTTTTACAAGGAAGGCGTTCATTGGGATAGATCCACCCACGTAAATAAGAATTAAGCCCCATAAAGAGTCTAATAAACCAATGAAGTTTAAGATAATAAATAAAGCAACCATCGCCATTAGAGCAGGGAACATTTGTAGTAATAAGAATGCGTATAACCCATATTTACGTCCAGTAAAACGATATCTAGAAAATGCATAGGCAACTAATGATACAAAGAACGTTGATGCAGCTGATGTTATAAAAGCAACAAATAACGTGTTTTTATACCACTGAATATAATTACTTCTTGGATCAAAGAACAACCATTCATAGTGAACAAATGACCAGTTATCCGGGATCATTTTCGCTCCATATAGGCTCGTTCCTGGGTTTAGTGAAAGGCCAAATGCCCAAAGAATTGGATAAAAGATAATCACAAACATGACTGCAATAACTGCATAAATCACTGTTAATTCTAGAAAGTTTTTCGTTTTTTTAGTCATAGCCATTAGTAATTACCCTCCTCTTTAAAGGACTTTGTTTTTCTGAATTGGAAGAAGGCAAAGGTTGCAACCATTAATCCTAAGAGAATGGAAATTGCTGCTGCCATATTAAAATTGCTCGTTTCAAATGTTAATTTGTATACCCATGAAATTAAGATATCAGTTCCACCGGCATTTTGTCCCCTGACTGCAGGACCACCTTGATTAAATAGGTAGATTATGGTGAAGTTATTAAAATTCCCTGCATATTGCATGATCAATAATGGTGCAGTTGCAAACATTAAATGCGGGAACGTAATATTACTAAACTTTTGCCAACGGTTGGCCCCATCAATGTCGGCTGCTTCGTACCAGTCAGAAGAAATACTTTGTAAAACCCCTGTAAATAGTGCAAATACGAACGGAAAACCTAACCAAGTCTGAATAGAAATTAAAGCTACTTTAGTCCAGAACGGATCTGTCAGCCAAGGTATACCATCACCACCAAACAACGGGATAATAATATCTCGATTTATTGCACCAAAATTATCATTAAATATTGCTGAGAAAATAATAATCGTTACGAAAGCAGGAACTGCCCATGGTAAAATTAACACTGTTCGAATAAGGCGTTTGAACCTTACCCTTGGGTCATTAACAATAATAGCTAAGAACATAGCTAAACCAATTTGTAATGATGTAGCTACCGCTGTCCAGATTACTGTCCAAGAAAGAACGGTGAAAAATGTTTTTCGCCAAATTGGCATTGTAATAAGTGCCTTAAAGTTATCAAAACCTACCCAACTAAGTAAATGCCTTGGTGGTGAATTGTATAAGCTATAGTTTGTAAAGGCAATGAAAACCATATATAGTAACGGAAATATTACAACAAAAACTAATAAGAATAGACCTGGTCCAACAAGAAGATATGGAAAGCCTTTATCCCATGCATCACGGAATGCATCCTTCATTGAAGGAATTGTCCACCCTTCTTGTATTCTCTTTGCGTCCTTACGTGCATCGATGATGTTAGCAACATAGAACGTTAAAGCGAAGGCTGTCAAAATAAGTGAAATGATACCTTGACTTAATAAAACCCTTGAGTCATCAATACGAGGTACAGTTCCTAGCGTAAATAAACCCCAATAACCGATGTTTAAAAAGTCATAAAAGGCAATTATGAAAGCAGCAAAGAGAATAAAAAGGATCGAACCTTTAATGTATCTTCGGTTATAATATTGACCTAATCCAGGTACAAATGATAACAGGGTAGCTAGAGTCGGGTTATGACTATTAACTTTTTTCTTACTTTCTAAACTTTGCTGTTCGTTTTTAGACGACATATCAGCATCCTCCTGCTTGAATAAGTGGGGCGAAAAAGGAATTCCTTTCCCGCCCATGATTTAATTTAGTTGCCAGCAGTTAGTGCAATTTGTTCTGCAATTTGATCTACTGCTTCTTGTAATACTTCAGCTACATCTTCACCATTAGAGATGAATTGTAACGCGTCTCCCATTGGAGTCCAAACTTGAGACATTTCAGGTACGTTTGGCATTGGCTCAGCAAATTCAGCTTGAGCAAGGATACCATTTCTTAACTCATCTTCAATTGTTACGTCAGTACGAGCAGGAATTTCTCCAGCAACGTTGAAGTAATGTTCGCCGTTAGTAGCATTTGTAATGAATAGAGCTAAATCAGTAGCCCAATATTTGTTTTCGCTATATTCAGATACGAACCAGCCTTTAACTCCAGAGAAAGAGTTTAAGTTTTTACCGTCAATTGTAGGTAAAGTCGTAACTTTTAATTTATCTCCTAAATCAGCAACGTAATCAGGGATACTCCAAGGACCAGTTACAACAGCTCCAACTTTTCCTTGTCTAAATAAACCATTCATAACGTCTCCAGTAATACCACGAGGAATTAATCCTTCTTCAAACCAAGATTGAATTAATTGTCCACCTTGTACTGCGCCTTCGTTACCTAAACCGATATCTTCGATGTTGTATCCACCTTCAGCATCGCGACCAAATACATAGCCACCAGGACCTGCTAAGAATGGGTATGTGAAATAGAAGTTAGTTGCTTCCATTAAGAAACCATACTCATCATTTGCAGCATTAGTTAATCCTTTTGCAATTTCCACTAACTCATCCATAGTTTGAGGAGCTTCTGGGATTAAATCTGTGTTATAGAATAAACCATAAGTCTCGATTACAGCAGGAATACCATATTGGAAACCTTCATAGCTAAGTGCTTGAATAGCTCCTTCTGGGTAACCAGCAAGCATTTCTTCAGTTACTTCTAACTCAGCAGCTAAACCTTGTAAGTGGATTGAACCTACACGGTCATGCGGATGGAAGAATAAATCTGGCCCAAGACCAGCAGGTCCATCTAATGATAAAGCATCAAGTTGATCAAGCATTGAGAAAGGAACGATATTTACAGTAATTCCTCTTTCAGCTTCGTATTTCGCAGTGATTTCTTCGTAAGCTTGTAACTGGCTTTCTTCATCGTTAACCCACATAGTTAAGCTTTCTGGTTTTGCTGGAAGATCAGCATCAGTAGCATCATCTGTAGTAGCGTCACCTGTTTCAGCTGGTGCTGGAGTTGGCTGAGCTTCTTCACGTTGTGGTCCACAAGCAGCTAACATTAGTGAGAACACTAACATTAGTACAAGTGTAAGTAATGTTGATTTTTTAAACATTTCTTATTTCCCCCTTTAATTTTTGTAAGGTTTTTAAGTATGTGAAATGAACCGCTTACTAAATATGTCATTATTAAACGAGTCAATCCCACTGCGTTAGCCTAGGTTTAATTTATCATCATTTCTTAAAACCTATACCATAGACTTACGTGAATTTCTCGTTACCTGAATTTCTCAAATAATCATTTTGATTAACGACAATTATGTAAAGCGTTCATTAAACATCAGACAAACGGTTGCGCAAATCTTCAAAAGAAAAGCAAGCTACTCAAAAATCTATGAAATCGCTTGCATGATCTTTCTTTAACTTTATTATACTATGCCCAAATCAGATTACAAGTATTTTTTAAGGAACTTTGTTAAAAATTCTTGTCAATCTAGGTGTCTCTCATTTTTAAGTAGTGCAATCGTCCTCATAAGATCATTTGCAGTCAATTGCAAACGTTGAACTAACTCGTCCATTTCAATCATATTTTGATCCTGCACCGAAATATCCTGCAAGATAATTTCTGTTTGGTTTGATAAAGTCGAAGTTGTTTCCGCTAACTCTAATATTGAATGAGCAACTTCATTAATACCACCAGAGATCCCCTCAATTGCACTAGTAATCTCTGTATTTTGAGTGTTTAAATTCCTAGTATTTTTAGAGATATCATAAAAAGTTATGGTGATATCGTTAGCTACTTTTTCCGCATTATTAAACAGGTCATGAAAGACCTGAAATTTCTGAACTACATTAGAAGTATCTTCCCGGATTAATCCTATCACTTCTTTTGTTTTTTCTGAAAATTGATTTGTCTGGGTCGATAGCTTTCGAATTTCACTAGCAACAACTGCAAAACCTTTTCCTTTGTCTCCTGCTCGAGCTGCTTCTATTGAAGCATTTAACGCAAGTAAATTTGTCTGACTTGTGATTTCGTCGATCCCTAGTAGGAACTTAGAAATATGTTCGAGCCTTTCAACAACACTGCTTATTACAGGAACTAATGAGTTCATTTCTTCAGAGACTTCATTTATGGACTTATTTAAATTTGTTACACTCTTAACCCCATCATTTGCCTCTTTGTTCGTTTGTTCCATATTTCTTTGGATAATATCTGAAGCCACTGCTATCTCATCGGAACTAGCCGAAACTTCTTCAGTTACTGATGAAATTGAATTTGTATGATCAACTTGCCCTGACACTTGTTGATGGATCTCACTAATTAGGTTTTTAATATTAGTTGATGCTGCTACATTGCTATTTGAATAAACTATAAGATTTTTTGTGGAATTGTAGACTAAATCTGCAGCAGCTACATTTTTCTCAATCGTATTATTAATAGTCTTTCCTAAGTCTTCTAGAGAAGCATCAATAAAAGCAAATTCGTCTTTTCGTTTAGTTAAACTTCTATAAGAATAATTTCCTTGCTTGTATGCTTGGATACGTTGAACTATTAACTTAACGCCACTATTTATATTTCTTCCAAAGATAATGACAATAAAAACTGAAAAAATAATAGAAACAACGATACTTGTTAGTAGTGTTTGGTTACTTTGCTGTAAGGATTGTAAAAGGCTTTCTTCAGAAGCTTTTTTCATACCCATGAAGTGGTTAATGACACGATCATTTACGTTAGCTGTTGTATTTTCATTTCTCGAAACGATAGGAGTAATTCGATTTTTTATTCTTTCGATTTCTTCACCTACAAACATTTTTGAGAAATGATTTTCAGCTATGTCATTATAAGAAATTAGAACTTCTTCCAAACGAAGAAGATGATTACTTAGTTCGTCAACACTTTGGAAATAGGGAACTATTTTAATAAATTGCTCATTTGCTTCTTTTAAGCGATCATTTAGCTTATTTACATTAGCCTTAGAGTAGCCGCTAGTAATTAATTCATAGTTATTAATCGCAATTGCACTCATTAAATGTATGTAATGATTATAATCTTCTTGGACAACGTCTATCTCCTTAAAATCATTAAACTGACCTATAACCTTATTGTTATTGTAATAGATGAACACCCCTGAACTCACAATGACAAAGATTAATAGAAAATTTAATAAAAACAACTTGTGGATGACCTTTACTGTGCGCTTTCCTTTTTGCTTCATAGACATTCCTCCGAATATTAAATTGCGCAAACGGTTGCAGTTATACACCTCTATTTTACCGTAAATTAAAAGCGCTTCCAATAGTTTTCTTGCAAGAAAACGCAAAGATAGGACTAAAGATTTAGTATTATCTACCCTCACGCTTTACTAATCTACGATATTCCATTGCTGTAATTCCTTCCACTTTTTTAAAAAGTCTAGAAAAGTAGGTGCTATCGGATATCCCTACTTGCTTAGCAATCGCTTCTAGTTTTTCATTTGTTGTTGAAAGTAGTTGTTTTGCTACGGAAAGCCGATAGAAGTTTAAGTATTGCATTGGAGTAACTCCAATTGTTTTTTGCATGCATCGAGTAATATAGTCTGGATGAAACAATAGCTCTTTTGAGATAGTCTCCATTTTAATCTTGTCGTTTTTATAATGAGTTTGGATAAACGTTATTGTTTGTTTTGTCACTTGTTCAGCGCTCGATGGAATCCTAATGGAATCAGATTGCAATTGTAAAATAAGCTCCTGAAACACAATTTGTTCCTTCAACCGTTTTTCAGGAGTATTGGCTTCGTTTAAAGAATACAGACGTTCAATTTCATGGAAGATAAACTCCTTACTTCCTATCTTTCCATATCGTGGTAAATGAAATGTATGCTTTGCAGGTTCCGTATACGTCCTATCCTGCTTTACAATCAACCCCCAGTTAATATCAGAAAGGTTTTTCAATTCATATGGAACCTCTAGTTGAAAATGGATCCAATAGTAAGAGGTATCTGTTTGGCAAGGCTGATAGCTAGCATGTTCAAATCCCGGAACGAGAATTAAATACTCTCCTTCCTTCACATCGTATTTTTCGTCATTTTCAATCATGTAAATACAACCCTTTTTTACAATTAAGATATCGAACACTGAAAAAACCCTCTTCATGTGTTTCTTACCTTTTTTAAAATAATCCTCACCACCAGTTATATAGGTAGGAAAAGGTGGTACTTGAAATGTTAGCGTATTCATAAATTCTCTCCTTTATTATAGGTCGTAAAAGTCCAATAATAATCGATATTATATCTTTAAATCAGGTAAAAAAACCTTTACAATAAGAATACTTCAAAATTCGATTTTGTCCAATTTTAAAGGTAAATTTCGGTAAATAAAGTGAGGAATACTATGACTGTTAAATCAAAAAAAGCTGCTAAGTTAACTTTATTTGCGCTAACATGGCCTATTTTTATTGAAATCTTTTTACACATGCTAATGGGTAATGCAGATACTCTGATGCTTAGTCAGTATGATGACAATGCCGTTGCTTCTGTTGGAGTATCCAATCAGCTAATTAATGTCATAATTGTTATGTTTGGTTTTATTGCGACTGGAACTAGTATCTTAATTGCTCAATACATCGGTGCAAAACAAGAACAAGATGCAAATAAGATAGCTGTCGTTTCTATCATAGCAAATCTAATTTTTGGTGTACTATTAAGTTTTATCCTGTTTATTTTTGCTCCTTCTATTCTAAAAGCAATGAATATACCAGCCGAATTAATGGATAATTCGTTAATATACTTGCGTATTGTCGGTGGGTTTGCTTTTATCCAAGCGTTAATTATGACTGTCGCTGCAATTATTCGTAGTCATGGGTTCACGAAAGATGCCATGTATGTAACAATCGGTATGAATTTTATTAACGTAATTGGTAACTACTTATTTATCTTTGGTCCTTTTGGACTTCCAGTCTTGGGGGTTACAGGGGTAGCGATATCGACGACTATTAGCCGTTGTATTGGTCTAATAGCGATGTTCGCAGTCTTGCGTTACCGGATCAAAGGACAGTTGCCATACTCATTTCTTTTTAAAGCCTTTCCTAAAGTTGAACTTAAGAAACTATTAAAAATTGGCATTCCGTCAGCTGGCGAGCATTTATCGTATAACACATCACAAATAGCTATTACTTATTTTATTGCTTCAATGGGAACAATCGCTTTGACAACTAAGGTTTATACACAAAATATTATGATGTTTATTTTGTTATTTTCAATTGCTATTGGTCAAGGTACTCAAATCTTAATTGGCCACTATGTAGGAGCTGAAAAGTTAGAGGAAGCTTACCACCGTTGCTTAAAAAGTTTAAAAATAGCAATTTTTGTTTCCTTAGGAATGGGCGTTCTTTTTAGTATATTTAGTAGACCCTTTTTAGGTATATTTACTGATAATCCTGATATTATTAGTTTAGGTTTCACACTAATTTTACTAACAATTATACTTGAACCTGGAAGAGCTTTTAACCTAGTAGTAATTAATTGTCTTAGGGCTGCTGGTGACGTGAAGTACCCTGTCTATGTAGGCATTTTGTCCATGTGGGGTGTGGCAGTTACTTTATCTTATATTCTAGGCGTAGTTTTTGGATTAGGGCTAATAGGGGTTTGGATCGCATTTATCGTTGACGAATGGCTAAGAGGGTTGTTGATGTTAAGAAGATGGAAATCAAGAAAATGGGTAGAGATGTCATTTGTCTCAACTAAATCTGAGGCTTCCTAAAAGTTATCAATGATATACCAAAAGGCACTCTCAAAAATGAGGGTGCTTTTTACTAAATACTATTCATGAAACACGTTAAAGTTTTCCCATAACCCTTCTAAATCTTGAAGTCGTTTTTCCACTTTTACTTGCTCAGCTCTTGTAACTGCCGTAATTAAAGCGTTAACAATACTAAATGGAGCAGATAGCGAGTCAATAAAAGAATTTATTGTAGTAGATGCAACTAAGGCTCGGTCAGCATATGGGACTAGTGGAGAAAGTAAATGGTCAGTAATCACAACCGTTTTGGCGTTTCTTTGTTTTACAAACTTTAAGACATCAACCGTCCTTTTTGTATATCTTGAAAATCCAAAACCAATCACTAGATCCTCACTTTTAATGTCTAACAAGTGTTCAGAAACACCATCGGCTTGACGAATTAATTCTGTATTTTGTAGAACAAGATCTAAGTAAAATTCTAAAAATAACCCTAAACTAGCAGCACTCCGATACGCAATAATGTAAATACGTTTGGCATTTCGAATATCCTCTACAGCCTTTTCAAACACTTCTATATCAATTTGTTTTAATGTCACTTTTAGATTTTGTATATCATCATTCAAGATTTCTCTAACAACATTTTCATTTTTTTCTTCTATATCTGTAGTGCTCGCAAACACATCCGCAGCAGTCCACTTTCGTTGAATAGCTTCTTGTAAATGACGTTGAAAGTCAGGATACCCTTCATAGTTTAAAAATACAGCAAACCTTATAACCGTTGCTTCACCAACCCCAACAAGTTTAGCAAGCTTTGATGCAGTTAAAAATGCCACTTTATCTGAATGTTCAATTAGGTAGTTAGCAATTTTTTTATGTGATTTACTCATTTGTTCTCGATTGTCAATAATTCTCCGATAGACATCACTTGTATACATCACCAATCACTGCCCCGCTTTTTATATAGTTCTCCGACCAAACCTCACCTTATTGGCAAAATATTCTTTAAATCATCTTACACTATTAAACAAGCAAAATCTATTTATGAAAGAATTATTTCATCAATTACATTATAAGAATGATTAATTTCACGAAAGATCTAGTAAAACGAAGAATTCCCTTCATTTATTTTTATATTTAAAAGAATAACTCCATTTTTGACCTTTTTTGGTCATTTTTGCTATAATTAATTATAGATTAGTAGAAAAGGAGCTGATGATATGGCAATGCCTAAATATGTTACTAATATTGACAAGATTGAAGGTATTCCAGCTGCAGAAAGAGAAACACTAAAAAAAATTACCGATAAATATGTTTTTCGTGTCAATGACTATTATTTAAGTTTAATTGATTGGAATGATCCGAACGATCCCATCCGCAAGCTAGTTATACCAAACGAAGGAGAGCTTGCAGAATATGGACGCTGGGATGCTTCCGATGAAGCAACGAATTATGTTGTACCTGGTTGCCAGCACAAATATGGAACAACTGCTTTACTGATTGTTTCTGAAGTATGTGGTGCATATTGTCGGTACTGCTTTAGGAAACGATTGTTCCGTAACGATATCAAAGAAGCAATGAGCGATGTTAATCCAGGTATTGAATATATCGCCAAGACTCCAGAGATAAATAATGTATTGCTTACCGGTGGTGACTCTTTAATCCTAGCTACAAAAAAACTAGAACAAATTATTGAACGGCTCCGTGCGATTGATCACGTGAAGATTATTCGCCTTGGCTCAAAAATGCCTGTGTTTAATCCAATGCGCATTTATGAGGACAAATCCCTTCTAGAATTAATTAAAAAATACTCCACGCCAGAAAAACGTATTTATGTCATGGCTCACATTAACCACCCTAGAGAAATTACACCAGAAGCTATAAAAGGGTTTCAAGCCCTCCATGATGCTGGGGCAATTGTTGTCAATCAAACTCCTGTACTTAAAGGCATTAACGATGACCCCGTTATATTATCAGAACTCTTGGATCGTTTAAGTTGGGCAGGTGTCACACCTTATTACTTCTTTATTAATAGACCGGTAGCGGGTAACAACGATTTTGTTCTTACTCTTGAAGAAGCCTATCATATTGTTGAACAAGCAAAAGCACAGACCTCTGGCTTAGGTAAACGAGTTCGTTTATCAATGAGTCATACTTCTGGTAAAATTGAAATATTGGCTATTGAAGATGGCAAAGCCTACTTAAAGTATCATCAATCTCGTGATAAAGAATATGGAAAGTTCATGGTGCTAGATTGTCCTAAAGATGCTGCATGGTTTGATGATCTACCTGGTAGCGAGAAACATTGGAAGCAACCTGAAAAGAAAACTGATAAAGTTGTCTCTGCAAACGACTATATACAAGATAAAGAGAAAGAACTTATAGAGCAATAACAGAGAAAGCGGAACACTCAGTTGCTAATTGCATTTGAGTGTTCCGCTTTTTAAAACCTTATGTTTAGTACATATTTTTGCTGTTATTATTGTTCCAATTAATTTGTATTTCTTCTAAATCATCGTCAAAGTCAGTCATTCTTGTATTTTCAGGCACTAAATCTCCCATATGCTGTGGCATCATACCTGGTTGTTGCTCTCCCATATGCTGTGGCATCATCCCTGGTTGTTGCATTCCCATGTGCTGTGGCATCATACCTGGTTGTTGCATTCCCATATGCTGTGGCATCATACCTGGTTGTTGCTCTCCCATATGCTGTGGCATCATCCATGGTTGTTGCATTCCCATGTGCTGTGGCATCATACCTGGTTGTTGCATTCCCATATGCTGTGGCATCATACCTGGTTGTTGCATTCCCATATGCTGTGGCATCATACCTGGTTGTTGCATTCCCATATGCTGTGGCATCATACCTGGTTGTTGCATTCCCATGTGCTGTGGCATCATACCTGGTTGTTGCATTCCCATATGCTGTGGCATCATACCTGGTTGTTGCATTCCCAT
The DNA here is from genome assembly GCF_004116265.1 of Anaerobacillus alkaliphilus. NCBI lineage: Bacteria > Bacillati > Bacillota > Bacilli > Caryophanales > Bacillaceae > Anaerobacillus > Anaerobacillus alkaliphilus. The sequence continues at coordinate 664,106 of NZ_QOUX01000046.1, forward strand.
GTGCTGTGGCATCATCCCTGGTTGTTGCATTCCCATATGTTGTGGCATCATCCCTGGTTGTGGCATTCCCATATGTTGTGGCATCATATCTTGTTGTTGCATCCCCATATGTTGTGGCATCATATCTTGTTGTTGCATCCCCATATATTGTGACATCATGCCTGGTGTTGGTTTACTGCTGTTACATCCGCAAGACATTCTTTTACCCCTTCCCGTTTTGAACTAGGTACTAGTTGACACTATCAATCTTATGAATTAGTTGAATGTCTTGTGCTAAAACTTAGCTAATTCGTTGAATTTAGGCTTATTACCCATACTTCCTAAATAACCTCCTCAACATAAGCTAGCACAATTAAGACATTGCTTCTTCAATCGTGAAGATATCAAATGTTATGCAATAAGCAAAGATCTTATGAACGAAAGCAGTTCATTTTATTTTGTTTCTCTCTTATTTATACTTATGGGTAGCACTTTTTTAGGACCTAACATATATTGCAGTATGTTGATATGAAAAGAGTGGTTGTTATGGGTGCAATAATACCTCATGAGTTTATTACGCGAAACGGAAATAGAGTAATTCTTCGTACAGGTAGCCCAAGGGACGCAGGTGCCATTGTAAAATTAAGTTATGATGTAATAAAAGAAAATGATACGTTAATCACTACCGTTGAAGAATTTACAGTTACCGAAGAACAGCAAAGAGAATTTATATTTTTTTATAATGAGGACCCTTCTAACTTAATAATTGTTGCTGAGCACAATCAGAACATAATTGGCTTGCTAACATTTCAACGAGGGATGTTTCAAAAATATGCTCATCATGGAACAGTAGGAATGATTGTCAATAAAAATTGGCGTGGAAACGGGATTGGTAAAGCACTTCTTACAACTCTAATTCATTGGGCCGAATTTCATCCTCTGTTAGAGAAGCTTTGCCTAGAAGTATTAGCTTCTAACAATCATGCCATTGCATTATACAAATCAGTTGGTTTTATTGAAGAAGGACGGCAAAGAAACCAAGTGAAAACCTTCGATGGAAGTTATGATGACATCGTCCTCATGGGTAAACTATTGGATAGGTCTATGTACTTTTAATTTTAACTATGTAAAAATCCCTTGACCATTTTTTGAACAAGGGATTTTACTGTTACTATTTTATTCTTTAACCACTACCGCTGTTCCATAGGCAACAATCTCAGCAGCTCCATTCATTACACTTGATGTTTGCAAGCGCATAGCGACAATTGCATTTGCTCCCATTCCTTCAGCATCTTTTACCATTCTACTTATGGCAACCTTTCTTGCTTTATCCATCATATCAGAGTATTCTTTGATTTCTCCACCAACAATATTTTTTAAGCCGGCTAACAGGTCACTACCAATATGCTTTGCTTGGATAGTACTACCTTTTACAAACCCCTTATAAGCAATAACCTCTTTTCCTGGAATACTCTCAGTAGTTGCGATAATCATCATCATCTTCCTCTCTTTTTTCTTTTATTCTTTCCACGACTATTAATACAATTACTAGGATGAAACATAAAACATTAAAAGCTATTAAGTATAATGCAGTGACTACGTCGATAAAGAAATATACGATAGCAGCTAGTTGGAACAAAACAGATAAAACTAACAAGATTGATTTTAAAATTTTCATTATGAATTCCAACTCCATAATTTTACTCATAGTAGTATTTCCATTTAGATACTTGAAACCCTTCTATTTTTTTTGTTTTTTCTTTGACTGTTAACACCTTCCATTCATGGTTATGATGATAATGTATTAATATATATGTTTTTTATGTTAAAATACGATAGTCTTACTATACTGGAATTGAGGGATTTATCTTTGAAAATACTATTAACTACCTTAAATGCAAAATATATCCACACTGCCCTTTCACTTCGACTGCTTAAAGCCTATACAGAAGCAGATTATGATGTTGAAATAAAAGAATATACGATCAAAGATCCAACATTAAATATTGTTACAGACCTATATAGCAGAAACGTAGATGTTATTGGGTTTAGTTGTTACATTTGGAACATTGAAGAAACGATTGAAGTAGTAAAGATGTTAAAAAAGGTAAAGCCAGAGATAAAAATTATCTTTGGTGGTCCTGAGGTATCGTTTGATGTTTCCGATTGGTTACAACGTGTACCCGAAGTTGATTTTATTGTGTTTAAAGAAGGTGAAGAAACTTTTAAACATTTACTAGATGAAATGACTGGTTCAGGTAAATACCATCTTGTCTTTGGTGCCGGGTACCGAAAGGGTGACGAAATTATCGTTAATCCTCAAAGACCCAATATAAAATTAAATACGATCCCAACACCATATAGGTTTCAAGAAGACAAAGAAGATTTAAGTAAACGAATTGTCTACTTTGAAACAAGTCGTGGTTGTCCCTTTAGTTGTTCATTCTGCTTATCTTCTGTAGAAGTGGGAGTTCGTTATTACGATATTGAAAGAGTCAAAGCTGATTTACTTTATCTCATTGAAAGCGGAGCAAAATTAATTAAATTTATTGACCGGACTTTTAATATTAGAAGAAATTACGCTCTCGAAATTTTTCAATTCTTAATTGATAATCATCAAGGCTGTGTCTTTCAGTTTGAGATAACCGCTGATATTATGAGACCTGAAGTGCTTGATTTCTTAAATACTCATGCACCTCCTGGTATTTTCCGTTTCGAGATTGGTGTCCAATCAACAAATGACGCTACTAACATCCTAGTAGAACGGAAACAAAATTTTGAAAAGCTTTCAAGAACTGTTCGAATGGTAAAAGAAGGTGGAAAAATTGACCAACATTTAGACCTAATTGCTGGTCTTCCTGAAGAAGATTATAACTCTTTTAAGAAAACGTTTAACGATGTATTTGAAATGAGGCCAGAAGAACTGCAGTTAGGGTTCTTAAAAATGCTTCGTGGAACAGGGTTACGAAACCAAGCTGAAAAATATGGGTATGTTTACATGGACCACTCACCATATGAAATCTTGAAAAATGATATCTTATCCTTTTCTGAAATTATTAGAATTAAACGCGTGGAGGATATACTAGAAAAATATTGGAATGCTCATCGAATGGACAATACAATTGAGTATTTGATTGAAAACGAATTTGAAACTGCATTCGACTTTTTCCAAGAATTCGGCGATTTTTGGGACGAGCAAGGCTGGGGCAAAATTGGTCACCAATTGGAAGATTTATATATCCGGCTATTGGCCTTTCTACAAACTAGAACAGTTGTTAACCTTGAAGTTGTTAAAGGATTGATGATTTACGACTTCTTCTTACATCATAAGCATAAACCGCGTAAAACGTGGTGGGACTTCACATTAACGAAAGAACAGCAAACAAAGTTGTTTGAATATGCTATTGAAAATCAACAAGTAATGCCTGAAGAATTCCTAGCATTGCAATTCTCTATTAAAGATCTTTTTAAGCATACAATGATTGAGGTTATCCCATTTGACCTAGACCGTTATTTAGCAACAAATGAAGTAATAAATGAACCTTCTCTATTAATTTCTTACTTTGATCCGAAAGAGCATATAAGTCGTCCGTTTGTTTTAAGAAATATTAATCGCGTTTTAGTTGTTTAGAACAGGTCATTATAGACCTGTTCTTTTTTTTTGTGATTTGTGATAAAGTTATCTAGAGGTGAATTATGGAAAAAATAGCATATCTCTTTATCATCATTGGTGCTGCTCTTTGGGGGACAATCGGGATATTCGTACAGAAACTATATGAGTATGGATTAACACCGATACAGGTAGTTACTGTCAGAGTTACATTCGCTGCCATCATCTTACTATTAGCGTTACTCATTAAAAATCCATCTTTATTAAAAATTGAAAAGCGTGATTTTAAATATTTTATTGGGACAGGAATTTTTTCGATTGTTTTTTTTAACTGGTGCTTTTTTACGGCTATTCAAGAAGTATCTCTTTCAGTAGCTGCAGTCTTACTCTATACCGGGCCTGCATTTGTAACAATCCTATCAAGATTTTTATTTAAGGAATGGCTCACAAATCGTAAATTATTAGCTTTACTTCTCACATTATTTGGATGTGTCCTTGTCATCGGACTATTTCCTTTAGAACAAACACAACTTAGTTTATTTGGGATTTTAGTTGGTTTAGGTTCAGGACTTGGTTATGCGCTTTATAGCATTTTTGGTAAATATGCATTAGCAAAATATGACTCCCAAACAGTTACAACCTACACATTTATTTTTGCAACGATTGCTTTACTACCAACGAGCGGTCTATGGAAAGTCGAAAATATAGCTTCAACAATGCCAATCTGGGGTTATGGCTTTAGTTTAGGACTTTTTCCAACAGTTTTAGCTTACTTACTTTATACCAAAGGGCTAGAAAAAGTGGAAACTAGCAGAGCCTCAATCACCGCAACAATTGAACCTGTTGTTGCAGCTTGCATAGGCATTTTCATGTTTGGTGACTTTTTAACAAGTTGGCAATTTATTGGAATTCTTTGCATTTTAGCAGCAGTCTTTTTTGTTCAAGAAAAACAAAAGCTACCAATTAGTATTGAAGCAAAAAGGTACCATGCCTAGGAGAGTACTGCAAACTTTGCAGTACTCTCCCTAGATGGTACCTTTTTACTTGCGTCATTCAGTTGATTTCTTCATAATACTTTCGTAACTGCGTAATTCTCTCAACCATAGGTGGATGTGTATAGCGAAAGAATTTCACGATTGCTGGTGGATTAACATCAGATAAACCTTCTGAGGATAACCGTTGAAACGTCGAAACTGCCGATTCAATATCATTGGTCAGTTCGATTGCATAACGATCCGCCTGGTATTCATAGGCCCTTGAGACCATATTTGACATTGGACTTGCTGCAAAGCTTAACAAAGATAGAATTAATAGTATTATTGGTATCGCTGCAAGATCATGATGCTTTAGATTCATTTTATTTCCGTACTTCCGGATCGTTACATGATAGAGTTTCCCTACAATGAATAATCCAATGAAGGAAAGAGCAATCGTACCTAGTAGTAACTGTCTTAAATGATGAAGATCATAGTGTCCCATTTCATGAGCCATAATAAATAATACTTCATCCTGTGTTAACCTCTCGAGAGTTGTATCCCATAAGACAATCCTAAGATTTTTTCCTATGCCATTTACATATGCATTTAAAGCATTTGTTTTATCGGACATTTTCACTTCGTACACCCTATCAGCAGGTATATCCGCTTGTTCAGCCATTTGTAATACTGCTATTTCTAGCTCCTTATCTTGAATTGGGTAAAAATCATTATATAAAGGGTCAATCACAACCGGCTGAAGAAACATTAGAAATAATGTAAACGGTATAGAAAGTAACCATGTATAAAACCACCATCTTTTCGGACTTTTATTAATTAGAAACCAAATCACATGGACCACGATAATTAATAATATGGCTCCGACCCAAAAACTAATAAATTGATCTTTCATCCAGCTATGAAATGTTTGAATGGAAATCCCATACTGCTTACTAATTGAGTAGGAAAGATATTTAAATGGATACGATAAGATAAAGCTAACGCAAGATAATAAAATAACATATAAACCCGTTTGAAAAAGATGATATTTCACAACCTTCTCGGACCAACGAGCAAAAAGTTGACTGAGTCCAAAGAGTAAGACGAATAAATAAATCATCCATTCAAATGGGGTATGAATGAAGTAAATGACATTTCTCCACTTAGATAGTTCAGAAGATAAAACTAATTGTTCTTCACTCATAAACATTTGCGGATCTGCTTCAGTACCTATGTATTGTGCCGGCAAAGGAGTTTCAACTAAGACTAAATAGGAACTAATCAAAACTGCATAAACAGCATATATAATCAAAACTCCTAAAAAAAATTTCTTCATAACCTCTTCCCTCCCAAAATAAAAGTCCATAAAACGGAATAATTTTATGGACAAAGTCTTCCTATATAAGTTTAGACCAATAATGAGGAAATAGAACTTAATTTTTCTAGATCTAATTCTCTAAAGTGTGGACCATTGTTATTATTTATGATCTTTATTGAACCCTTTCATCCATTCCATTTGCTTTGGTCCTTCTGCTGTTATTGAAAAATCTTCATACACGATAGTCTCACCCTTATAGGTAACGCTCACATCAACATACCAGTCACCGCTCATAGCTAGCGGTAAGTCTATCTCATATAAGCCCGTGTCAACCTTATTCATAGTTCCTTCAATTGGGTGGTTCATCATTTTCATATTCATAAACATATAAACACTTTCAACATCTAGAGCTAGTCCGTCTTTATTCTTTATTTGAACAGTATATGTATGAAAATCATTGGTTGATATAGTTTGTCCATCATCTAGAAACGTGACTTGTACTTCAGCCGGAGGATTACTAGTGGAACAGCCGGTTACTACCATTACCATAATAAAAAATGTCATAAATAAGTTAAACTTTCTCAAAATAATTTCCCCTTTTTTTAGTATGATGACTGTATAGAAAGATGCATCTCTTTTTTCAACTCTATTTTAACACTTAAACTACCATAGTAAAGGAGACTATCAAATGGTTAACAAAATATCCATTGTTCTTGTTTTATTTATTTTAGGAGGGATTGGATATACTCTATATGGCTTTTTTGCTGTTGATAAAAACCCGGATATAATAACTGTAGAACGATTTCATGGTGAAGAACCAATCTTATTAAACGATTACATCGGGAAAAAGAAAACTATTTTACAGTTTGTTATCGTGCCATGTGAGTGCTGTTCCTTTTCTATGCCTTTTATTCAGGATTTTGCTAGAGAACAGGATGAATTTGAAGTAATTACAATCATTTTCCATGGCAAGAGAAAAGAAATCCAAGAAAAGTTTGAAAATGAGTACAAAGCAACACACTTATATGGACTAGATTTAGACAGAAGTATCGCAAATCACTACGGTGCGAATGTTTCACCCACTTATGTATTCTTTGATGAAGAAGGAAATAATCTAGGTTCTTATCCTTTTATTATTTTAGATGCAACTGAGCTTCTTCAACGCTATGAGGATGTTTATCATAAGTTCCATAAAGGAGAATAGCTATGGATTATATTCTAGCTTTTACTGCAGGAATCCTATCCTTTACATCGGCTTGCATCTTACCACTTATTCCAAGTTATTTAGCAGTTATAACTGGGCTTTCCATTACTAAACTTAAAGATAGTCGTCATCATCGTTCAAGGATTATTTTACGAATTAGCATGTTTATCCTTGGTTTGATCATTCCCTTAATTTTACTTGGGATGACTGCCTCTTCATTAGGTTCAGTTGCATTAAGCTATTCAGAGAACTTCTCTAAGTTATTTGGGTTTATCGTTATCTTATTTGGATTACATTTACTTGGCCTATTGAAATTTCAGCTACTAAATAGAGAGTTCCGTTTAGATTTTCTATTTAAAAAGAAGAATAGTCTATGGAGTGTCGCTCTGATGGGGTTAGCCTTCGGGTTTGGTTGGACCCCTTGTATTGGACCTATGCTAAGTTCCATCTTAATCATGGCTGCCGACTCAGAGACAATGTGGCGTGGTGGACGTCTGTTGTTTGTATATGGGTTAGGTTTAGGATTACCGTTTTTAGTAATCGGAATAATTAGTACACTTGGCTTCCAATTCCTAAACAATCTAAAAAAACATATCCGCACTATTTCATTTATTAGCGGTGTGCTTTTGGTGATTTTAGGGGTTTTACTGATTACTGGTAATATGGCCTATATTACTCCTACATTATAAAAGGCTGTTTTCGCAAAGTTTATTACTTTCGTAAAAATCCCAAAAACTGGATTTTTACACAAAATACTAATTATTCACAACTAATTTAGTAAGCATTGCTCTTTTCTGACTTAATTTATTGCTGATATCTTCATCTAGTGTATGTTTCCAATTATTTTAGGGTAAAAAAGCAACGATATTTACGAAAAGAGCCTTATAAAAAAGCATCGGGAGTCAATCCCCGATGCTTTTTCTTATCCCTGTATTGGTGGATAGATATCTTTTTTATTGTCCTTTTCATAAATTCTAAGTGATATGAAGACAATTGGAGCTAACAAAAGGCCCCATAAACCAATTAAGCCATAGCGAATGAAGTCAAAGATGAATTCCTCAGGAAAAATCTCTTTTACCCCAACTTGGATGGCAAACATCCCTGCAATCCCCACCACAAAAGCTAGAATTTTTCTCCCAATACTTTTGCTTATTTTCATATTCACAAGCTTTCCTTCTAATAAGTAACCAACTCCAGCGCCTAAAAGGATACCGGAAAATTTAAAGCCCTCTTCCTCTGGGAAAATAAATAACAATAATAAAGGTACAATAATTGCTAGAACCCATTTTACAGTTAGAGATAAATTCGTTACATACTTATCTAAGAAAACGGCAATCGTAATAATAACAAGACCTAGCCCAACGCCAACAAGTATGTCAGTTGGCCAATGAAGGCCCGTATAAAGTCTAGAAACAGAAATAAGACAAATTAGAACTGCCGCACTAACCATTATCTTTGTGGATCGACTAGAATAAGCGAGATAACCCCATAAGGTTGCAGATCCTTGAGCATGACCGCTCGGAAACGAATCATGTGGATAATGACTTCCTACTTCAGCTGAACTCACAAAAAGATTGTTTACCCCTTCTGCTCCAATTGGTCTAGTGATTGCATAGTGAATTTTTAAAAATGAGTTTACGTACATTGATAAAATAAAAATGTAAAATAGCCTAAAACCGGTTGTCTTAGAAAAACACCAATACACAAGCGGTAAAATCAAAAAATAAAACTCTTCATTCCCTAAGAATGTTAAAACTCTTGCAATTTCAGTCAAAAATGGATTTTGTAATTGTGTAAACCATTGCAATATTTCTAATTGACTCATTATGTACCCCCTTATATCTTTTTTCAAGCTAAATCTAGCTTACTATCATTATAATAAAAATGAAATCTAGCATTTCTATAAAACATATTTTCTCACAAATTACCACAATTTACGTTAATTATGTGGATATCATGAATTTGTAATAACTGCTACTTTTTTAACGAACGAAACATTGTATAATAAAAGCATAGAGAAAGACAAAGAAGAGAGGGTGAGTTAAATGGGTATTAGACTGAATAAGATGTTCTTCTTCATGTTTGTAGTTCTGCTTCTAGCATTAACTGGGTGTAATAGTTCAACAGAAGAAGCAAATTCTTATAATTTTCCTGATTACGTTTATAATGCAAAACATCCCGGTGCTATGGCAGCCTATCAATATGCTGTAGATGCTGAAGAAGGGATATTAGAACATATTCCGTGTTATTGTAATTGTTATATTGATCCTTTTAATCATAATAACGTGAAAGATTGCTTTATCTCTAACACTGAAAGTACTGATGATTTAGTAGTTTATGATGATCACGGCGCTGGCTGAGGTATCTGTATTGAAATTGCACTGGATGTGCAAAAACTACATGAACAAGGAGTATCTTTAGTAGATATTAGAAACTATATTGACGAGAGTTATTCCAAATTTGCTGAACCAACTCCTACACCTCATCCACATGGTCATTAAAACTGAATTTAAATAGTTAAAGAAGGCTCTCCTACAATAAATTATAGGGAAAGCCTTTTTTTTGAAAACCTTTAGATGTCTAGATATACCGGAGGACGAATCAGTGGGATTGCGTCTAGATTTTACAAAGCACTACTCGTTAAGGAACTTATCGGCTTAGATGAAGGTGGTGCAAAATAGTACCCTTGTGCTAGTGGGATCCCGATAGTTTTACAGAATTCAGCTTCCTCTTTTCTTTCTACCCCCTCAGCAAGAAGGATAATATTATATTCATTGGCAATCTGAACAATCTTTGCAATTGTTTCTTGCTTCTCCTTGTTTTGATCACAATAATCAATAATTGAACGATCGAGCTTTGCGTAATTAGGTTGTAATTGCTTTAGTACTTCCATTGTCGCAAAACCAGAACCTAAGTCATCTAATGCTACCTTTATTCCATGTTTCTTGTATACATCAAAAATGTTTTTCAGGTGATTTATATCATCAATTCGTTCCGTCTCTACTACTTCAAAAATTAGATCATTTGCATCTACACCGTACTTTTCTACCGCAGCAAAAGTACTTCTCAGGCAATGGTTCGGGTCATAGATCGACGATGGTAAGAAATTAATAAATCTTTTGAATCCGTTTTCCACAAGTTGTGCACTAGTTTTTATTGAAGAGACTCTCGCCTGACTATCTAAAAGTGATTGCAAACCAGCTTTCCTCGAGAAAGAAAATAATTCCCCAGGATTAAAGCTTATATCACCTGATGGCCTTAATAAAAACTCATACCCATATACGTTTAAATTTTTCAAAGAAACGACTGGTTGTAGAAAACTTGTAAAAAGTTGCTCGTTAATGATCGTTAAATATTCTCTATTACTTGCTCTGTGATAGAATTCAAGAAATGGTGTATTGGGTGAAAAGTGCTCAGCATTAGCTTGGATGTGTTTCGTTATACAATATAACTTTCCTTTTGTATCTTGATTAAACGAATGGTCAATTTCTTTTAAAACTGAAATTAACTGTTCAATAGATTCATACTGGAAACGGACATGAAAATCTTGTCCATGATACGAAATATCTATGTTAGTTAAAAGTTCTTTAATAGATGTCATAATAACTTGATTTATTGATTGAATTTCAATTATACCTTGATCAAGGATATAAAACTCCTTTGTACATTTGGAACAGCTTTCCATTGTCTCAACCCCTAGTTGCATTGTTTAATTAAATCCTACCATATCTAGCTTCCTGCTTGTATTCTTTTTGCTTACAAAAAGAAAAAAAGTGACATAAATAGTTTGGTTACTATCTATATCACCATTTTATTTTAGAAGGTCATATTGCTCTATCAGCTTTTTTGCTGCCAAGGTAACTGATATCTGCCCTTCTTCGATTTCTTGTTTATACTTTGGCAAATTTACTTTTATACTAGCGTGTTCATAAAATCGTTGTAATAGTTGAGATTGCAATGTTTCCTGTAGCCATAAAAATAATTGCTCTTTTCTTCTCTCAAAGTACACGTTAGTTTCTTTTGTATGAGCAATATAGTCTCCCACAAGATCCCAAAGCTGAGTTATCCCTTCTCCGGTAATGGCAGAGCATGTATACGCTCTAGTTTCCCAGCCCTTTGTCGCTGGTGGGATGTAATGAAGGATCTGGTTGTATTCTTCTTTTGCAGCCAATGCTTTCAGTTTGTTATCACCATCGGCTTTATTAATAAAAATAGCATCAGCTAATTCTAAGACACCTTTTTTCATTCCCTGTAGCTCATCGCCAGCTCCAGTAATCATTAAAACAATGAATAAATCAACCATTGACCTAACCGTCGTTTCACTTTGACCGACACCTACTGTTTCTACGATGATGACATCATACCCAGCTGCTTCACAGACTAGCATTGTTTCTCTACTTTTCCTTGCGACACCACCTAAAGTACCGCCAGCTGGTGTTGGCCTGACAAACGCTCGTTTGTTTCTTCCTAACTGTTCCATTCTAGTTTTATCTCCTAGAATGCTTCCTTTCGATATTTGGCTACTAGGATCAACAGCTAGAACGGCGACCTTGTGTCCTAAACTACACAAATAAGTTCCAAATGCCTCAATTAATGTACTCTTTCCAGCCCCTGGAACACCAGTGATACCTATTCTGATAGAGTTCCCAGTATAAGGTATCAATTTAGTGATGACTTCCTGTGCGAGATCAAAGTGCTTTTCAGCATTACTTTCAACAAGAGTAATTGTCTGGGCTAAAATAGCACGATTATTTTCTAAAACTCCATTTACGTAGTCATTGACATCTAATTGTTTCTTTCGTCTAGGAGCTTTCTCGTTTCGGTCCATAGCCATCTCCTTTCAAATGTAGAACGTAGATTTTCAGACATTCTACATTCTACATTCTACATTCTGAATTCCTCATTCTTCATTAAGTTGCTCGTTAATTTTTTCTAACACTTTCAGAGCTGCAACTGGAATAACTGTACCAGGTCCGAAAATGGCTGCTGCCCCTTGTTCAAATAAATAGTCATAATCCTGTGGGGGAATTACTCCACCAATAATGACTAAAATATCATCACGCCCGAGCTTCTTTAATTCTTTCACTACCTCAGGAAGCAATGTTTTATGACCAGCAGCGAGCGAACTCATGCCAATCACATGAACATCGTTTTCGACAGCCTGAATAGCTGCTTCTTCTGGCGTTTGGAATAGTGGTCCAATGTCTACGTCAAAGCCTAAATCAGCAAACGCAGTTGCAATTACTTTTGCCCCTCGGTCATGACCATCTTGACCAAGTTTTGCAATCATAATCCTCGGTCTTCTGCCTTCATTTTCAGAGAATTCATCGGCTTTCTGTCTAACGCTATTAATTTGTTCTTCTTCGGCAAACTCAGCACGATAAACTCCACTAATCGACCTAATCACTGCTTTATGCCTCCCAACAACTTTCTCATAAGCATCAGATATTTCACCTAAACTTGCTCGAGCCCGAGCTGCTTCAATTGCAAGCGCTAATAGGTTACCATCACCTGACTCAGCGGCTCGTGTTATTGCTTGAAGTGCTTCAGAAACTTTCTGCTCATCACGGTTATTCCTTAAATACTCGAGTCGTTTTATTTGTGCTTCCCTAACTGCCGAATTATCAATATTTAATATTTCGATAGGATCTTCTTGTTCAAGCCGGTATTTGTTCACACCGATGATTGTTTCTTTTTTCGAATCGATATGAGCTTGGCGTCTCGCAGCGGCTTCTTCAATTCTCATTTTTGGTAGCCCTGTCTCAATTGCTTTTGCCATTCCTCCAAGTTTCTCAACCTCTTGAATGTGACCCCAGGCTTTTTCTGCCAACTCTTTTGTTAATGTTTCTACATAATAAGAGCCACCCCAAGGATCTAACACATTACAAATTCCTGTTTCATCTTGCAAAAATAACTGGGTATTTCGAGCTATCCTTGCTGAGAAGTCAGTTGGTAAAGCAATTGCCTCATCTAAAGCATTTGTGTGTAAAGATTGAGTATGGCCTAACGTAGCTGCTAATGCCTCAATACATGTTCTTGCAACATTGTTAAAAGGATCCTGCTCTGTTAAGCTCCATCCAGAAGTTTGAGAATGAGTACGCAAAGCTAGTGATTTTTCGTTTTTAGGGTTAAATTGTTTTAATAGCTTTGCCCAAAGTAATCTAGCTGCACGCATCTTGGCCACTTCCATAAAATAGTTCATACCAATTGCCCAGAAAAATGATAATCGCGGTGCAAACGCATCGACGTCTAACCCTGCTTCTATACCTGTTCGAATATACTCAATGCCATCCGCTAACGTGTAGCCTAGTTCAATATCAGCAGTTGCTCCGGCTTCTTGCATATGATACCCGGAAATACTAATACTGTTGAATTTCGGCATGTGCTTAGAGGTGTACTCAAAAATATCAGCAATTACTTTCATTGATGGCTTAGGAGGATAAATATACGTATTTCGTACCATATATTCCTTCAAAATATCATTTTGAATCGTTCCTGTTAGTTGCTCTTGGCTAACTCCTTGTTCTTCAGCAGCCACAATATAAAAAGCCAGCACTGGTAATACAGCACCATTCATTGTCATTGAGACACTCATTTTATCTAAAGGAATTCCATCAAATAAGATCTTCATATCTAAAATCGAATCTACTGCAACCCCGGCTTTCCCAACATCACCAATCACGCGGGGATGGTCTGAATCATAGCCTCTGTGCGTCGCTAAGTCGAAAGCAATCGAAAGTCCTTTTTGTCCGGCAGCAAGATTACGACGATAAAAAGCATTACTTTCTTCAGCCGTAGAAAAACCCGCATACTGCCTTACCGTCCACGGTCTCGTCTTATACATTGCCGGATAAGGTCCTCGTAAATATGGCGCAATTCCTGAAACATAGTCAAGATGTTCGAGCCCTTTTGTATCTTCACCTGTGTATAAAGGTTTCACAGTTATTTGCTCTAACGTTCGAAACGAATGTTCATCGGAGAACGAAGGTGCTTGTTGCTCAACGGTAGGACCCTTTTTTAACGTTAGTTTCGTAAAATCTGGATTACTCATTGACCATTTCCTCCTCTTCTCCATGTAGTTGCTTTAATAATTGATAACAATTCGTTCCCATATGAATAAATCCATTAAGGCCTATCTCTAGTAACTGATTTTCTAGAAACTCTTCCTGTTTCCCAGCTACAAAAATTTTCATATCAGGTCGCTGCTCTTTAACAGCTGCAACGATTTCTAGCGCTTGATCAAGGTAGTCTTCATTTTTACCACATAGAACTGCAATTGTTGCTTCGGTACTTATTGTCTGTTTAATAGCCTCTTCAACATCTGTAAAACCATTGTTTTTTATGACATCAAATCCACCAGTTTCAAAAAAGCTGGTAATAAAATCAGATCGTTGTTTGTGAGATGACAAAGGCCCGATACTTGTTAAGAAAACACTCGCAGATTGACCAGTTGCCTTATTCTTTTCACTTGCATAACGTAGTAACTCGAAAGCATCAGTTGCTCGAAAGCCTTCAATTCTTTCTATTGAAGTTGTGCTTCCTTTCACCAAGTCTTTCATAATTGTTTCTTGTGATGCTCCGTTCTTCCAGGCTTTAATAACGTCTACCATGATATTCCCTGGTTTAATCGAAAAATCTACTGGTTGTTCCTGTTTAGAGAGCTTACTTTGTTTCTCCACAACGTTTTTCATTTCCTCATAATGCTCTAATGGAAATGATTCATGATTATTAGGATACATAGTTGCACCAACAAAGACTAGTTTCCTTTTTTCTATATCAGCCTTTTTCTTAGCTGCTACTTCGTTTACAAGTTTTTGTGGAGTTCCCAAATTTAAGGCCTTGTACATCCCACCCAAGGCTTCTATTTGTTGAAATAGCTCCCAGCTCTTATTTGTTATTTCCTCAGTTAAATGCTCTACATACCAAGAGCCACCTGCTGGGTCCATTGTTTTGGATATATGTGCTTCTTCTTGAATAATAAATTGAATATTCCTTGCAATTCTGCGAGAAAAAGTATTTGGTAAAGCAAAGGCTTCGTCAAAGGGACTAACATGTAAGCTATTGACACTCCCAAGAGCGGCGGTGAACGCTTCAACAGTTCCACGTAGCATATTCACGTAAGGATCATAAATGGTTTTGGTCCATTGTGAGGTTCTTGCGTGAATTGTAAGCTTTTGACTTTCTTCATTTCCCCCGAAGGCTTCAATTACGTTTGCCCAAAGAATTCTCACTGCACGAATTTTCGCTAATTCCATAAATAGATTTGAGCCAATAGATAATGAGAAACAGAATGAGCCAGCAATTTCATTAATTGAAAATCCTCGTTCTTGTAATCCCCGAATATAGTAAACAGCTGTATCAATGATAAAGGCTAGCTCTTGAACAGCGCTTGCTCCTCCATTATGGTATGGACTACTATCAATAAAGACTGTCTTAACATCTAATTTATTGTCTAGCTTCCACTTAAGAATTTCTGCCATTTGATCTAAATAACGATCAATGCTATTTGGTAAAGATCCTTCACTAACTAATATCGATAGTGGGTCCATCCCAATGTAGCCTCTAAGATCGGTTAATGGTAAGTTATGCTTTTCATAATAGGCCGCAATAAGTCCTATGATGCTGGCATTTGCCCCAGATTGTATGACTAAGGGGTACCTATTAACTTTTATATCACTAAAAATTGTTTCTAAATCAGACAAAGTAGAGATGGCGGTACCGGATCGTCGAGAAGTCTTGCTTACCATCCCTTGCTTACTGTCACTATTTAGTACTAGATTTATTGCATTAACACCTTTTTGTAGATCTTCCTTTAACCATTCGTTTAGTTTTTCAGGTACTGGGTGGGTCATTTCTTGAGCTACCAGCCAATTGTTTTCAATTCCTGTGCCTCTGACAAACGGATATTGACCCGGTAGAGCTGAGAGAAATTCTAAACGATCGACATCTTTTTGTTGGTACATTGGTTCAAGTACTATCTCTTCGTATGTTCTTGTTAATAGTTTTGAAAAAGGAACTCCTTTTAATGATTTTTCAACAGCTACCTTCCACTCATCATACGTAGGTATTGGATAATCACAAATGTATTGGAAAATATTTTCTTTACTTTCTTTAGGACACATCTAATTAGTCACCTGCCTTTAAAGTGTTGAGTGTAGAGATGTATTGATTACTCTAGACTTCCATAGTTTTACAATGGAATATTCCCGTGTTTTTTCTTCGGCAATGACTTCTTTTTATTTTTTAACATTTCAAGAGCATTAATTAGGCTCTTCCTTGTATCACGTGGATCAATAACATCATCAATCATCCCATTAGAAGCCGCAACATATGGATTGGCAAATTTCTCGCGATACTCCTGAATTTTTGCTTGTCTAGTTTCTTCAGGATTAGGACTCTCTGAAATTTCCTTTGAAAAGATAATGTTTGCTGCACCTTCAGGTCCCATCACTGCTACTTCAGCATTTGGCCATGCAAACACTAAATCAGCCCCGATTGCTTTACTATTTAAAGCAACATAAGCACCACCGAAGGCCTTTCTAAGAATAACCGTTATTTTCGGTACAGTCGCTTCAGAATAAGCATATAAAATCTTGGCACCATGGCGTATAATTCCGCCATGTTCCTGTTTTATCCCTGGGATAAACCCACTCACATCTTCAAAGGTGATAATAGGGATATTAAAACAATCACAAAAGCGAATAAATCTTGAACACTTATCAGAGGAATCGATATCTAGTCCGCCAGCCATAAACTTTGGTTGATTTGCTACAATCCCCACTGACTCGCCATTAATCCTAGCAAAACCGACCACAATATTTTTCGCAAAAGATGGTTGAACCTCCATAAAATTTTCATCGTCAATGATCGCCATAATGACTTTGCGTACGTCATACACCTTCGTTCCATCGATAGGTACTAAGTCAATCAGTTCATCAATGCGCTCATTTCTTGATTTTTCAATCATAGGTGGCTTTGTTGGTGTTTTTTCTTGATTGTTTTGTGGCAAAAAGTTAATTAATTTCCGTACTTCTTTTAGAACCTCTTCTTCAGTAGCTGCTGTGAAGTGAGCATTTCCACTTAATGAAGAATGTACTTTTGCTCCACCTAAATCTTCCGTTGCAATATCAGCCCCAGTCACGCTTTTAATTACTTTTGGTCCAGTGATAAACATCTGACTCGTCTTTTCTACCATAAAAACAAAATCTGTAATCGCAGGCGAGTAGACCGCTCCACCTGCACAAGGTCCCATAATGACGGAAATCTGTGGAATTACTCCTGAATAAATTGAATTTCTATAAAAAATATGTCCATAACCATCTAAAGAAAGAACACCTTCTTGAATTCTGGCACCACCAGAGTCATTTAATCCGATGATTGGTGCTCCATTTTCAGCTGCAAAGTCCATAATTTTTGCGATCTTTGTGGCATGCATTTCACCAAGCGCTCCACCAAAAACGGTAAAGTCTTGTGAAAAGATAAAAACTAAACGACCATCAATTTTTCCATAACCAGTAACTACTCCTTCACCTGGGGCCTCTGAACTCCCAGATGCAAGTGCCAAACCACGATTTTCAATAAAAGGATTTATTTCAACAAAGGTGTCTTCATCCACTAGAAGATCAATTCGTTCCCTCGCAGTCAATTTCCCACGATTGTGCTGAGCTTCAATTCTAGCTTCACCACCACCATTTTTAACTTTCCAACGCCGTTCTTCCATTTCTTCTATTTTATCAAACATATCCATTCGTTTTGTCGACCTCCTCTAGAGTAATATTGATCAAGAGCTTACATAAAGGTTACACTCTAACAAGGAAAAGTGGTTGACCGTATTCGACTAGTTGGCCATTTTCTACTAATACTTCTACTATTTCCCCACTTACTTCTGCTTCAAGCTCGTTCATTAGTTTCATTGCTTCAACAATACAGACAACTGTGTCATTTTTTACTTGATCACCCTTTTTTACGTAAGGTGCTGCTTCAGGCGACGGTGCTGCATAAAATGTCCCTACCATTGGTGATGTGATTTTGTGAAGATTTTCTTCAATTGGTGCTGCTGAAGGAGCTGGAACAACTTCTTTTACCTCTTGTGTTGGTGCAACTGGAGTAGCAGGGTTAGGCTGAGTATTTGACACTTCATATCTTTGTGGCAACGCTTCCATTTGTCCGGTTATTGTATGGGTAACCGCACTTTTTTTACGGATAACAACTTTTTCATTATTCTCGCCCTTTACGATTAACTCATCTATGTTAGAGCGGTCAACAGCACGGATCAATTCTCTTAAATCATTAATTTTATACATCATTTTTTCCTCCTAAGGTTGTTAAACTTTCATATTTTTTTAATGCTTCGTTTGTTAAGATCGAATGAAGAACAAAATTTGCATAGATGTTAGCAATCTCTGAAATCGAATTTTTCCCATCCTCTTTATACCATTTATACGTCCAATTGATCATTCCGAAAATTGCCATGGATGTTATAGGAACAGGTAGTTCGCGCCTGAATTCTCCTATATCAATTCCTTCTTGAACAACTTTGAACATCATCTCTTTATACTGATCGCGTTTTTTCTTAATCTCATAAAAATACTCTGGTGCCAAGTATAGATTCTCTTGATAAAACACCGTAACGTGCGGCCGATACATATCAAACATCATCACAAAAGATTTAATAATGGCGTTAAGCCTTTCAGTAGGAGTCTGCCATTTTTCATATGCTTCGGTGGCTTTATCAAGAACATAAGTGATAAAATAATCGTGCACGCTATAAAGAAGTTCATCTTTTGATTTAAAGTAATGATAGAAAGTCCCTTTACTCGTTCCACTTAATGTAACAATTTTATCTACAGTAACTGCATGATAACCATTCTGCTCAAAAAGTTGGAGTGCTACTTCTGTTATTTTCTCCTTTGTAGGTTTATCCTTCACAAAACATCGCCTCCATCCTTTGGGCCTATCTCTTACATAATTTTGTTAAGTTCTAGAAATTTCGTATTAAAGTTCCCGTTGATAAAGTCTTCATGTTCAAGAAGAGCAATATGAAACGGTATTGTCGTATCTACACCAGCAATAACAAACTCATTTAAAGCCCGCTTCATTCTTGCAATAGCTTCTTCCCTAGTTTTTCCGTGAACAATTAGTTTCGCAACCATTGAGTCATAATATGGTGGAATACTATACCCCTGGTACACCGCACTATCAACTCGAACACCAAACCCGCCTGGTGGTAGATACGTTTCAATTTTTCCTGGAGATGGCATAAAATTTTTCGCAGGATTTTCAGCGTTAATTCGGCATTCAATTGACCAACCATTAATAACGATATCCTCCTGTGAGATTGATAGAGGATAACCTGCTGCAACCAAAAGTTGCTCTTTTATCAAATCAACACCTGTGACCATTTCTGTTACTGGATGCTCTACTTGAATTCTAGTATTCATTTCCATAAAATAAAAATTTCTATGTTTATCTAATAAAAATTCGACTGTGCCAGCACCTGTGTATTGAACAGCATTTGCTGCCTTTAAAGCTGCTTCACCCATTTTTGAACGTAATTCTTCATCTAAAGCTGGCGAAGGAGCTTCTTCAATTAATTTTTGATGTCTTCTTTGGATCGAACAATCACGCTCACCTAGGTGAATGACGTTGCCGTATGTGTCTCCTAACACTTGTATCTCTATGTGTCTAGGTTCTTCAATATATTTCTCTAAGTACACGCCTGCGTTTCCAAAAGCCGTTTCTGCTTCTTGTTGGGCCATTGTCACTGCTTTTTGAAGTTCGGCTTCAGTTTGCGCAACACGCATCCCCTTACCGCCGCCCCCTGCTGTAGCTTTAATGATCACTGGAAACCCAATTTCACGCGCAGTAATAAGTGCTTGTTCTACATCGTTAATGATCCCGTCAGTACCTGGAACAATCGGTACTCCTGCTGCTTTCATCGTGTCTCTAGCAACTGCCTTAGCACCCATTTTCTGAATGGCCATTGGCGAAGGACCAATAAACGTAATATTTGATTCTCCACATAGCTCTGCAAATTCAGCGTTCTCAGCTAAAAAACCATAGCCAGGATGGATCGCATCAACGCCAGTAATTGTTGCTACACTCAACAGATTTACTTGCTTTAAATAACTTTCTTTCGATAGGTAAGGTCCGATACAATAAGCTTCATCAGCTAATTGAACATGGAGCGCCTCTTTGTCTGCTTGAGAATAAACAGCTACTGTTGAAATTCCAAGTTCCTGACATGCTCGAATAATCCTTACTGCGATTTCACCACGATTAGCAATTAATACTTTTTTAAACATTCATTTCACCTCATCTTACCAAATTGGTATAACGGAAAAGTGACTCACAAATTTTATGTACTACAAGTAGACCGACTAGTCAGTCTACTGTCTATCTGAATTTTACGAAAATAGCAGTGATTTGTCAATAGTTTCCTATTTGATCGCACTTTCACAAGTGACAGGATGTTTTTATACGGATATACAAAGTAAGCAAGAATGTATGCTCTTAGTGCGTCTGTTTTCCAGTTTGTAGGAGAATTTGGTAAACGAGAACGTTCTTAATGCGCCTGTTTTCCAGTTTGTAGGAGAATTTGGTAACCAAGAACGTTCTTAATGCGCCTGTTTTCCAGTTTGTAGGAGAATTTACTAACCAAAAACGTTCTTAATGCGCCTATTTTCCAATTTATGGGAGAATTCGGTAACCAAAAACGTTCTTAATGCGCCTGTTTTCCAGTTTATAGGATAATTCGGTAAGCAAGAACGTTCTTAATGCGCCTGTTTTCCAGTTTATAGGATAATTTGGTATGCAAGAACGTTCTTAATGCGCCTATTTTCCAGTTTGTAGGAGAATTCGGTAAGCAAGAACTTTCTTAATGCGCCTATTTTCCAGTTTGTAGGAGAATGCGGTAACCGAGAAGGAAGTAAATGCGTACACTTTCTATATTTTAGAAGGATTAGTTATCAGGGATGTTCCTAATGCATTTATTAAGATCAGGAGGATACAACGATCAAAATATTAAGTCTCACTTGTCAGCTAAATTATCTTACCCACGAAATAAAAGGTGCCTAATTAACTTAGCACCTCTTTTCCAACATCTTATTTTCCAGTTTCCTTAAATGTTTTAATACGATCACCGATTTCGCCACGGACTCGTTGGAAGAATGCCCATTTTTCTTCATCTGTCCCTTCAGCTTTTGCTGGGTCATCAAAGCCCCAATGAACGCGCTCTTTATTTTTAGGCGTTGCCGGACAAACATCATTGGCATGCCCACAAAGCGTTACAACAAGATCAGCTTTAGCTAATATTTCTGGGTCGATCGTATCCGATGTTTGGTTAGTAATATCGATATCAATTTCTTTCATTGCTTTTACCGCGTTAGGATTTACACCGTGAGCTTCAATTCCAGCTGAATAGACTTCCCATTCATCACCTAAATAATGATGACCAAACCCTTCGGCCATTTGACTACGGCAAGAGTTGCCAGTACATAAAAAATAAATAACTTTCTTAGACATTATAATTCTCCTTTAAGGTTTTTATATCAATAACGACTATTATTTGGCTACTTTTGGTTCTGGAAACCAATGTCGTGTATTGTTTGCAATCTTTACTAAATAAAGCATTAATGGCACTTCTACTAATACACCCACAACAGTTACTAATGTTGCACCTGAGTTTAAACCAAACAATGCAATTGAAACAGCAACAGCTAGTTCAAAGAAATTACTCGTTCCAATCATCGCTGCAGGTGCAGCAACATTATGTTGAAGTCTCCATCTCCTTGCCCAGAAATAGGCGATTACAAAGATTAGAAATGTTTGTATGATTAATGGGATTGCAATTAGTCCTATATGAAACGGGTTACTTAAGATCACATCCCCTTGGAAAGAGAAGATAATAATTAAGGTTAGAAGTAATCCAACCATCGTAAATTTACCAGCGCGCTTTAAATATACTTGTTCGAACCATTCTTTACCTTTATTTTTAATTAAGACAACTCTTGATAAATATCCTGCAACAAGTGGAATAACAATAAATAACACCACAGACAAAATCACTGTTTCATAAGGGACAATGACATTATTTATTCGAAGCAAAAACATAACGATCGGTCCATAGGCAAAGATTAAAATTAAATCATTTACAGAGACTTGGATAAGAGTATAGCTTGCATCTCCTCTTGTTAAGTAGCTCCAAACGAATACCATAGCCGTACATGGTGCTGCTCCTAGTAGTACCGCACCTGCAATATATTCAGTCGCTAAATCACCTGAAATAAATGGTGAAAATATGACTTTAAAAAATATCCAAGACAAGAAAAACATCGTAAACGGTTTAATTAACCAGTTCACAACAAGTGTAATAACTAATCCCTTTGGCTTTTTTCCAGCATTGACGATACTAGTAAAATCAATTTGTGCCATCATTGGATAAATCATTAACCAGATCAAGATAGCAACTGGTATCGATACTTGTGCATATTCAAATTTTGCTAACGTTTCTGGTACTGCTGGTAACCATTGCCCTATCGCAAGACCCATTATGATACAAATAGCTACCCAAACAGTTAAGTAGCGTTCAAAAAAGCCTATTCCCTTTTTCTCTTTAGCTTCACTACTCATTTTCTTTCTCACTCTCCTTTGTTAATCACAGCTAATCTTTTTACCCAGTTTTTCTAATTGAATAATCTTTTCTTCTTGCGCAGGTAAATGTTCGGTTATTGATAGGATTGTTTCATAGAATTCAGAGTTTTTGTTTAACGAATAAAAAATCCACTGTCCTTTTCTGGTTTCTGTTATTAAATTTGCATCTTTTAGTTTGCGGACATGTTGACTAATGGAAGGCTGACTCATATCAAACAGTTCAACAAACTCACATACACAACAATCACTTTCTTTTAATAGTAAGATAATTGTTAACCTAGTTTTATCTCCCAAAAGCTTAAGAACTATGGCCATTTTATCTATCTGGATCTTTTCCATTATTTCTCCCCTTTCACTCTCACTCATATTATATAATTATATACTTATATGTCAATGTAGATTATGTTACACTAATGTAAAGCATAAATGTTTTTGAGGTAATACTAGACGAAAGATCATTAGGAGGAACTGATATGACGAAAAAAATTGAAATTTTTGATCCAGCCCTTTGTTGCCCGACAGGAGTATGTGGTCCTGAAGTGGATCCTGAGTTAACAAGAATAGCTAGAGATGTTGCAACACTTCAAAATAAAGGCTATGACGTAATTAGACATAATTTAGCTCAAAATGCGGAGCCATATGTATTAAACAGTGAAATCGGTCTTTTAATGGAAGCTGAAGGCGTTGATGCACTACCTGCAACAGTCGTTGATGGGAAGATTAAAAAAACTCATAACTACCCAACAAAAACGGAATTAGCTTCTTGGTTAAATATCGAAGTTAGTGAATTAGAAGTAAAAGCACCAAAGTTAACATTAGATTTTAAAACGAATTAAGAATGCTATCAGATGTAAAATGTGGCAATGATATCTCTACATTTTACATCTCATCTCTCACACCAAAGAAAGGATATGGTACATAATGGAACTATTTCACCCAAATAAACTTCCGACAACAAGACATATTTTCTTTACCGGGAAGGGTGGCGTCGGAAAAACTTCAACAGCATGCGCTACAGCACTAGCTTTAGCCAAAGCTGGAAGTCGAGTCCTAATTGTAAGCACAGACCCTGCTTCCAACCTTGAAGACGTTTTTGGACAGGCATTATCGAACTTACCGACAGCGATTAAGGACGTACCAAACTTATTTGCGTCTAATCTGGATCCTGAGGAAGCAGCTAGAAATTACCGCGAGAGTTTAATAGGGCCATATCGAGGTAAACTTCCTAAGGCAGCTATAGACAATATGGAAGAACAATTATCTGGTGCTTGTACAGTTGAAATTGCAGCCTTTGATGAATTTACAAACTTACTTGCGAACCAAGAGGTAACGAAGCAATTTGATCAGATTATTTTTGACACTGCTCCTACTGGTCATACTCTGCGATTGTTACAACTACCTACAGCCTGGTCTTCATTTTTAGAAGATAATACGACTGGTGCTTCCTGCTTAGGACCTTTATCAGGACTAGCGGCAAAGAAAGAATTGTATGCTACTACTGTCCATGCACTTTCTGACAGTGAAGAAACGACATTAGTTCTCGTTTCTAGGCCAGAGCCTTCTTCACTACGTGAAGCAAACCGGGCTTCAATGGAACTTAGTGATATTGGTATAACAAATCAAGTACTAATCTTGAATGGTCTCTTCAAAGCAACTAAGACAGATGATACGATTGCCAAGGAATTAGAGAAACGACAACAGCATGCACTAGAACAGCAACCAGATTTTCTATCTAAGTTACAAAGCTATTATCTACCACTTGTACCTTATAATTTAACTGGATTAAAGGCCTTAAAAAGCTTTTTTGAACCGATAGAACTAGCCTCAGTTCCTTTGAATAGTTCTCATACAGCAAAGGAGATTGCCTCTTTAAATACGTTGGTTAGTTCCATTTCTCAAAAAAATAATGGAGTCATTATGACAATGGGGAAAGGGGGGGTTGGAAAAACAACGATGGCAGTGGCAGTAGCTATTGGATTAGTTCAAGAAGGTCATAAAGTTCATTTGACTACTACTGATCCTGCAGCACATTTATCAAATATTATTCACGATGAAAGATTGCTTGAAAATCTTTCTGTAAGTAGGATAGATCCAAAAGTTGAAGTTGAATTATATCGAGATGAGGTCTTAAGTAAGGTGGCAGCTACCCTAGATGAAGATAGTCTAGAGTATATTAAAGAAGATTTACGTTCACCGTGTACAGAGGAAATTGCAGTTTTTCGCGCTTTCGCCAAAATTGTTGATAAATCCAAAGACACATTTGTTGTTATTGATACTGCCCCTACTGGACACACACTCCTTTTATTAGATGCAGCTGAGTCCTACCATAAAGAAGTTTCACGTTCTAACGGAGATATGCCTGAAAATATTAAGAAGCTCTTACCAAGGTTACGTGATCCTGAGGTAACTGACGTAATCATTGTAACACTCCCTGAAGCAACTCCAGTCTTTGAAGCAAGTAGGCTTCAAGATGACCTTAGGAGAGCAGATATTCACCCGAAATGGTGGATCATTAACCAAAGCTTTCAAGCTGCAAATTCAGAGGATCCTATTCTTCAAGGGAGAGCTAATTCTGAAGAAGAGTGGATTAATAAAGTAAGAAGCAATCTAGCTAGTAAATGCGTGATCGTACCTTGGCAAATTGATGAACTAGATAATGTAGAAAAAGTTAAGATATTGCTTCAGTAGGTATACAAAAATATAAGAGGCTCCTTTAAGTGTTAGTATTTACACTCTTAAAGTTTGCCTCTTTATAATTCTTCTTTTTTTATTATTCATCAAATTTTAATGTGTATTTAAAGCCTTGTTCTGTTAAATGAATTCCTTTTTGGTACTTTTTTACGAGTTCATTATATTTTGCTACAAGGGTTGCAAAATGCTCCTTATTTCCTTCTATAAGAGCAGCATCAATTTCTAATTGTACTGTAGACTTTTGAAATTGATAAATAGCTACTTCTAAGACCATTTGGGCATACAAGGAGTCAAGTACTTGTTGTGAAGGCTCTCTATGGTTATTCATTACCGTAAGTTGTCTCAGCATTTTTTTGTTAATTACGTACTTTTCCATATTAAAACCCCCTTTTTATTTATTATAAACATTTATCTAATTATTTTCAACTTTCAAATTTTTTAGATAATTAATTCAGTTTAAAAAAATTCCTCTACTGCTACCAATAGAGGATCTATGTTCAAAGTATTTATACAGCTAGCGATTTTACAATAGTCCTTAACGCATTAAGCTGCGTTTCAAAAGCCATGCTTGCTACATTCGGTTTATCTACAGTCATCTCTGGGGTAGCTGGAAAATGAATAAAACCAGCTCGAATTGCCAAATTTTTCTCAATAATATAATGTAGCATACCATATAGCGTATTATTACAAATATAAGTCCCCGCTGAATTTGATATTTGTGCTGGAATTCCGGCCTGTTTCAATTGAGTTGTTATTGTTCGAATTGGCAATGTTGAGAAAAGTCCGTCTGGTCCATCAGGTATAATTCTCTCATCAATTGGCTTATCTCCTTGATTATCTCCTTTTTGACCTTCTCCAGCTGTATCTTTAATATTAATCCCAATTCTTTCGATAGTGACACTCGCTCTCCCAAATGCTAAGCCACAACTAATTACTACATCAGGTGAAATTTCTTCTATTTTTAAAAGTAACTGTTGTACACATAAGTCATAGACAACTGGTAAGGTTGCAGAGTATATTTCAATACCATTTATTTCATCTTCAGATATAGCCTGTGAAAGCTGCGCAGTTGGATTTACTTCCATTCCACCAAATGGTTCAAAACCTGTTACTAAAACTTTCAAAATCATATCCCCTTTTTCTATGGATTTAATTTAACACGTCAATTTATTATAAATGAGAGTCTGATAAAATGAAAATTCTCAAATTATTCACAGTGTTTTCGATCTCATTATGCTATTTTAAAGATACATATATTGCCCATTAGAACACATAAATTTGATTTGGAGAACTGTATTCCCTAGAAAAATAAAATGAACAGTTTTCCACTTTCTTTTTGGGGGGATCTGAATGTTTGACAATCTAGAAGAAGAGACTTTTCTTAATGAATTGACAAAAGAAGAACAAGCTTTATTACTAGGAAAGGGAACTGAAATTTATATAAAAAGTGGTAGCTCCTTGTTTTTAGAAGGTGACCCTCCAACCCATATCTATTTAGTAAGGAAAGGAAGAATTCGTTTAAGTAAGACAAACATCGAAGGGAAAGTGCTGTTCTTTCAACTTAAACAAAAAGATGATTTTGTCGGTGAGTTTAGCTTGTACAACAACTTAAAGGCAACATGTAATGCAGACGTTATTAAGGATGCAGTATTAATCCGTTTTGAGCGAATCGTTCTAGAAGAACTCTGCTTAGAAAATGGATCGTTTGCGTTAGCATTTATGAAATGGTTTTCGAAACATCATAATATTCTTCTCTCACAGTTTCGTGATTTAATTTTTTGTGGAAAGACTGGAGCACTTTATTCAATTCTAATTCGACTAAGTCATGCACATGGACAAATTCGTGAGGACGGGGTTTTCATTAACAAAAAGCTAACGAATCAAGAATTAGCAAATTATATCGGAGCTACTAGGGAGAGTATTAGTAGAATTCTAAAAGCCTTAATAAATGATGGGGTTATCTCGTTACAATCGAAATATATAACGATTCATAACTTAAAGTTCCTTCAAGAACAACTTCGCTGTGAACACTGTCCTTATGACGAATGTACAATTTGAATTGCTTGAGGGAAAGAAAGTATCTTTGTTCAGACATATAACAAAGAAAAGTAGAGGCTGACTCAAAAGATCATTGAAGAATGACTTTCGAGGCTCAGCCTCTTTATCTTATATAAAACTTAATGTGGACACGTATAAATGTTTATAAAGTAATTACATAGCCCTAAATGGAACGTGTTTACAGGGGAGACTCTCTTACGTTCCCTTTTGAAACAATTTCTCGCTTCATTTATCACGTGAGGCTGTCTTGCGTTCCCTTTTGAAACAACTTCTCGCTCATTTGTCACGTGAGGCTGTCTTGCGTTCCCTTTTGAAACTTCCTCTGCCATCTTTTGTCACGTAAGGCTGTCTTGCGTTCCCTTTTGCAACAATTTCTCGCTTCATTTGTCACGTGAGGCTGTCTTTCGTTCCCTTTTGAAACTTCCTCTGAATCTTTTGTCACGTAAGGCTGTCTTACGTTCCCTTTTGAAACAATTTCTCGCTTCATTTATCACATGTGGCTGTCTTGCGTTCCCTTTTAAAACTTCCTCTGCCATCAAATGTAACGTGAGGCTGTCTTGCGTTCCCTTTTAAAACTTCCTCTGCCATCAAATGTCACGCGAGGCTGTCTTGCGTTCCCTTTTGGGACACTCTCTACTTTATTCTTTACTATTGACCTTTCACTATTTCCTTTACCTGCGAACGATCTATATTCAAGAAATACGTTTGAACTATCCCGAAAACTCCACCGATTACCCAGTACAACGATAAGGCGGAAGGAAGATTTAACGCGAAAACTAATATCATGACTGGCATAATATTGTTTAGGATTGCTAATTGATTATTTGCTACAGGTTGTAGTGAAGCAGACACTTTTAGCTGTAAGTAAGTCATGAGCGCTGCCAATATTGGTAGGAGGTAAAATGGATCAGCTGCTCCTAAATCAAACCATAGAAATGAATGTCTGGCTAACTCCTCTGTTCTCATAATTGCGTAATAAAAGGCTATCATAATTGGCATTTGGATTAATACGGGTAAACATCCACTACCAATGGGGTTCACACCTTCTGATTTAAACAACATCATCATTTCTTCTTGAAGCTTCTTTTGCGTTACTTCATCTTTCTTTGCATACTTTTCTTTTAAGAGGTTAAGCTTTGGTTGCAGTTCTCTCATTAATTTCATGTTTTTCGATTGTTTTACCATTAAAGGTAAGAGAGCCACTCGAATGAGAACAGTTACTCCAATAATAGACAGTCCGTAGCTATTTCCAAATAAAATAGCTGCTTTTAAAAGTAACCAAGAAAATGGGTACACAAGGAAATGATTAAACACTCCAGGTGTTTCAGCTGTAATTGGTACTTTCTCCATGCCGCAGCCTGTTAGCGCTAAAAATGAAAGTATTGAGACTAATAATAAAATGAAATTCTTTACCTTAAACGTGAGTATTTGATGATTAATTCCCATAGACAACTTCCTCCTCAATGTATGAAAAAATAACTTGTTTCTTGAGAAGGAAACAATGGTCTTCATCTATTAAATTGCTACCTAATTCTTTTGTCGGTATTTTTCGAAATATAATATGAAGTCGACCTGACAAAACATTTATGGGGGCTTCAATATTTCTTAGACTTTCATTCAATCTTACTCTTAGCTTATGCCTCTTGAAAGAAGGTAAATAGCCAGACTGAACGATATATGCCATTAATAATAGCAATGAAAGCAATAACGATAACCAAATAATAGACAAATCAAAAGGGAATTCCACCAGTACTCACCTCCTTAAATTGTTACTAACAACAACGTGAGCTAACGGAACGTCGTTATATAGAAGAATGATATCATAAAGACCGTACATAATCCTAATAAAACTAAACTCGTGTTTACCCATTTTCGGGTATCGTTTGCATGATGGAACTTTGCAACCAGCACGTAGCCTATCAAGCCAATGAACATAATCAAAATGCCATCAATAATCGGGCCAAATAAACTTACTTCTATATTTGCTTTTCGGTAAATATCAATGTTTAGCAATAACGCTGCAACCCACGCTATTAATAAAAATATGGCAATATTTAATGAGACACGTTTCATGCTCAACCTTCCTTTCCTTATTTTTTATATTTTTTTCCAACAGATAAAAATACATACTACATTTTTGCTTACGTTATAAATCGGCACCATTCCACTTATTGACACTTTTTACTAGAATAAGTATGATAGATGTGTATATAACCTATTATTTGGTAAGGGGATTTTCTATGCCAGAATCTATAAAAGATGTTTTGTTAAACGTTCTTTTTATCTTTTTGCCTATCATTATGTACTACTTTTTATGGGAACTCCGCACCAAAACTAAAAATGGCACCATCACTAATTACCTCTTCGGGTTAGTATGTATTCTCTCTATTTACCTTACTATGAGTTTTCCAATATACTATCAAGATGGTTTTTTATATGATTTACGCTATTTACCTCTGTTATTTGCTTTATTATTTGCACCGATACATATTAGTATTTTCATCGTCTTATTTACGATTTTGTACCGCTATTACCTAGGTGGAGATGGCTTTTATTTTTCATTACTTACCATTTCTCTATCCTATTTGTTAGGCTTCACAATTAGACAATTCTTCCATTCCCTGTCCTTAAGAAGAAAAATCGCTGTGACATTTTTAGCAACTTTCTTTGTCCCTTTAATGAGCTTTTTCTTTATTGCTACATTTGTTAAGGAGATTACTAACATTCTTGCCATGTATTCATATCTATTTATCGTTCCTATTACAGCCTCCATCATGGTATTTATTATAGAGAAATTAAACGACCAACAACTATTAAAGTTAGAGCTTGAAAAAAATGACCAACTTCATCTTGTCAGTGAATTTGCTGCATCCATTGCACATGAAGTTCGAAATCCAATGACTGTTTCACGTGGTTTTATCCAATTAATATCTAACAACGAACAAATTTCGATAAAGGAGCGCCAATTTTTACAATTAGCTCTAGGGGAATTAGATCGTGCTCAAGCTATTATTACAGATTACTTATCTTTAGCAAAACCAAAAGACCAGCGAAAAAAATACTTTAATGTCAGTGAATCGATTGAAAAGGTTATTAACTGCGTTGAGGCTTATGCTTTAATAAATAATGTAAATGTGACCTCATCAATAGAACCGAATACGTATCTTTATGGCGAAGAAGGTAAATTAATTCAGGCAATGATCAACTTTGTTAAAAATGGTATTGAAGCTATGCCAGATGGTGGAGAAATAAATATAGCTCTTACTAAATTTGAGGACTATTTTACAATTGTTGTAAAAGACCAAGGAATAGGGTTAAGTAGTGATCAAATAGAGCAACTTGGTTCTGCATTTTTTTCTACAAAAGAGAAAGGCACTGGATTAGGTTTGCTAGTTTCATATAATATCGTACAAACACTTGGTGGTGTAATCAGTGTGACTAGTAAAAAAGGCAGTGGGACAGAATTCACTCTTAAATTTTCCAACCAGAAAAAAACTTCTACTACATAGTATAATTAAAGGCCACTACTCATTTTTTGAGAAGTGGTCTTTTTCTTTTTAGCAAATGATATTTAAATTGTTAGAATTAGTTAATTTGTCTCGGGGGAAATAATTGCTTTGCCGAATTTTTTGGCATGGTCCACAAGTGAACACTTAGTTAACATTTTTCCAATAATTATCCTAATTCACACCTTTGTCAGAAAAGAATACTCAATTAACTTATAGTTCATTATATAGTATTCTTAGAAACAATAGGGAGGGTATAACCATGGAAATAAAACTCCTAGTGACATCATCTATTAATTGTAAACTTTTTGAGAGACGAGTATTAGAAGCTGTTGAAGCAAAAGGTATTTACGCTGAAATTGAAAAGATTGATTCCTTCCCAGACGCAAAAAAATATGGGGTTATCTATATGCCAGCACTAGTGGTGAATGGGAAAGTCGTATCAAGTGGGAAACTACTTTCCAAAGAAGAAATTTTGCGTTTAATTTTTATTTAAATTTCATGTTTCTCTTTTTCCTAAATGGGAATAGTAAAAATATATGACCAAAAGGACAAAAAGGAGATGAGATCTTGGAAACAACAAACTTTAATTCTCCACATATTAAATCCGCAACATATGATGATATTACCCATTCCTTGTATGTTCGGTTTACCAACGGCGATTATTACGTCTATTACGATGTAATCCCAATGGATTACGTGGGGTTTCTCTCTACTGAAGATCATAGTCAATTTGTAAAAGACCGTTTAGAAATGAAATATGATAAGCGAAGACTTCACTAAAACATTTATTAGAGGCTACTTTTCATAGTGCTTAGCATTACCCTATGACAGATAGCCTCTATTTTCGTCTGTTTTTATAAGTTTTTTAGCTAATTTGATAAAATTTAATTGCTTACTTATATCAAAACAAATTATACTTAAGCTGGTGAAAAATTTAAGAGAAAAAGAGAGGGATTTACAGATGATTATTGGTGTACCTAAAGAGATTAAAAACAATGAAAATCGCGTTGCGATTACACCTGCTGGAGTTATTTCTTTCGTAAATTCAGGTCATGAAGTTATGATTGAAACAAACGCTGGTGTTGGTAGCGGTTTCACAAATGAAAATTATATTGAAGCAGGTGCTACAATTTTGGAATCTGCAGCTGATGTTTGGAACAAAGCTGACATGGTTATGAAAGTTAAGGAGCCTCTTTCATCAGAATATGAGTACTTCAGAGATGGATTAGTATTATTTACATACCTACATTTAGCTGCTGAACCAGAGTTAGCTAAAGCATTAACAAGTAAAGGTGTTATCGCCATTGCTTATGAAACGGTTGAAACAAATCGTACACTCCCACTACTTACACCTATGAGTGAGGTAGCAGGTAGAATGGCTGCCCAAATTGGTGCGCAATTCTTAGAAAAACCAAAAGGTGGCAAAGGAATTTTACTTGCTGGAGTTCCTGGAGTTAAGAGAGCGAAAGTAACAGTAATTGGTGGTGGGGTTGTAGGAACAAACGCTGCTAAAATTGCTATTGGTCTTGGCGCTGATGTAACGATTATGGATTTAAGCCCAGAGCGCTTACGTTATCTTGATGACATCTTTGGAAGCAGTGTTAACACACTTATGTCAAATCCGTTGAACATTGCTGATGCAGTCCGCGAATCTGACCTTGTTATTGGTGCAGTTCTTATTCCAGGTGCTAAAGCACCGAAACTTGTCACTGAGGACATGATCAAAACAATGTCCGCTGGATCAGTAGTTGTTGACGTTGCAATTGACCAAGGTGGTATTTTTGAAACTGTAGACCGTATCACAACTCACAGTGAGCCAACATATGAAAAACATGGTGTGGTTCACTACGCAGTAGCAAACATGCCAGGAGCTGTTCCACGTACTTCAACAATTGCTCTTACGAATGTTACAATTCCATATGCATTACAGATTGCTAACAAAGGTGTCTTTACTGCAGTTACTGAAAATAAAGCATTAGAGCTTGGAGTAAACGTTGCAAACGGCGCTGTTACTTATGAAGCTGTTGCTAAAGACTTAGGGTACGATTACGTTCCTGTACAAGAAGCTCTTCACATTCGAATTTAGTTTGAATAAGTAAAAATGAGGACTCCCTGGAGTCCTCATTTTTTTTATGCATCAGTATCAAGCAAACCTTGTAACTGTTTTGTTAAATCATCTAACTGTATAAAAGAATCCATGATAGTCTTTATTCGCTGATGCTGTTCTTCCACATGTGCTAATATTTCTTCTGTTTGAGAACTCGAATGCTGAGTAACACCCGATACTGAGACGATTTCATTTGACATAGCCGCTGATACTTCTTCTAGTTGTAACAGCATCATTTTTACTTTCTCAGCTTGTGAAGCTACACTTGCCGTGTTCTCTAAAATTAATTCGAAATTGTCCTTCGTTTGTTTTGTAGCAGAAATACTAGTAGATACTGATTGTTCACCTGTTTCAATATGTTTTGTCACTAACATTGTCTTTTCTTGAATTTCGGTCAATATTTGACTGATTTCGATTGTTGACCTCTGAGAACCTTCAGCTAATTTACGAACCTCTTGGGCAACTACTGCGAAGCCTTTCCCATGTTCTCCAGCTCTTGCTGCTTCGATGGCAGCATTCAAGGCTAAGAGGTTTGTTTGATTAGAGATTTCACTTATTGAAGTTAAAATGTCTCCTATTTGATTCGTTTGTATATTTAATTCTCTTAGTAATTGACTCGATGTTGCTATTGACTCATTCACCTGATTTATATGTAAAGAGAGTTCTGTCACGTAGTCATTACCAGTAATTGTAAGATCTCTTGTTTGTGAGGAAATAACGCCCATTTCCATTGATATTTTTGAAACATTTGAGACTACTTCTTTCGTACTCGACATTGACTCATTCATATCTGCTACACTGACTGCTTGTGCCTCCACGCCCTTTGTTACTTCAGCAAAAGCACTTGTTAATTCATTAGAGATTGTTGCGGTTGCTCCTATATTTCCTTTTAATGTTTCACTAAAATTTGTTATCACTTGTACCGAATTTCCTACCTCTGTTAATAACTGGTCTACTTTTTCTTTTCCTTCTAACATTGCTTTATGTTGTTGGTCCATCTGCTGCTGCATTTTCTCGCCTATTCTTGCCTGCGATATTAATACACCCGTAATAACGATGTACATTACATTCATTGATAGAAAGACTTTATGGTCAACCCCAAAGAACATCTCATCGCGATATGCCCAAAAGAAGTAATTGGACAAAATCAAACCAGAGATCGATGCTGCTGCGATCGAGCGATAGTTATGATATAGGGTCATAAATGCAACAGCAACATATATCATAAAATAATTTGATAGTTTTGGAGATGTAAAGACCATAACAAAGATTAATATACTAAAACCAACAACCACAACATATTGGATATATTGGACAAAAATCTTTTTTATCGTCATAAACGAAATGGTTCCCACTGCCAAAATTCCTGTGATGGTAAATGCAATAATTCCACTTGATGGTACTTGTGAGATGAAATTACTAGCTAGTCCTAAACCGAACGAAAACCATAATAACTTCATAAGTAACTTGTTGCGCTCTTGGATTATTTGTAGATGATCAGCCATTGAAGTCTCCCCTTTTATAATCTTTGTTTTGTCTGAAAAAGTGATGAATATGTGTTCATTACCTTTAAATTAACACAAAATTTAAAAATAAAAAACAATTTTTTTCATGATTTGTCAAATTGTGTAGTTTTATAAGAATGCTGTTTTCGCAAAGTTTGTTGCTTTCGTAAAAATCCCAAAATCCGGATTTTTACACAAAATACTAAGAATTCACAACTAAGTTAGTTAGTATTGCTCTTTTCTTACATAATTTATTGGCTGATATCTTCATCTAGGGTATTTTTCCGATTATTTTAGGCTGAAAAAGCCACAATGTTTACGAAAAGAGCCTATAAGAAAAAGCTGATTTAAAAGGACAACGTCCTTCTAAATCAGCTTCTTTACTTAATTAAAAACAGTCTCCAAGACTTTTGACGACTTGCAATTGGTCATGTGAAAGATCTCCTTGGAGTGGATCGATATAAATAGCACTCATCCCCATTTGAAGTGCGGGGGCGATCTCGTTGATAAAGTTATCACCGATAGAGACTACTTCTTCTGGCTTCACTTCATACTGTTCAATGATTTGTTTAAAAATTTCTACTGTTCTTGAAGGCTTTTGAGCAGAAGTTACAATATGCTCAAAAATCCCATCTAGATTTAACTCTTTTAACAAACGACCTACATCATCAATATCACTGTTCGTCACAAGAACAATTTTTTTTGTTTCTTTTAGTTTCTCAAGGCCTTGTCTAACACCAGGAATTTGTTCTAATTGAAATTGTTCAGTCACCATATATTCCTTCGTTTCAACATATCGAGGATAACATTTCTGCACGCCATAATGCTTTGCAGCCACGAATGGTAGCCACCAGCCATCCCCAATTGCAATCATTGTTTCAAAATTGAAGGCTAACAGACCACTATATAATTCATTTTTCTTTTCTTCGGACAACTCTTCTCCAGCCCAGTTTTCTGCTTTGACTACTTTTAACGTAAACGGGTCAAGAGTTAAAACCATATCACGCTCTACGTCATATGCTTTTCCAATCTTCACAGGATGATCTCCGGTCTTCATTTTTTCATAATCAATCCGAAACGCCTCTTTATTTTCTTCTGCTACGTCCAACAATAGTCGTTCAGCATAATAATCAAAGTGATCCGTTCCCTCATATAAAGTTCCATCTAAATCAAATACAAAAACTTGTCCATTTCTAATCATTTGTTCCATATGTATCGCACTTCCTTTCTACCTGTACTTAAAAAGAGTAGTATAATCTTTCAAAGAAAACAAGTAACTTACTATTAAAAGAAAATTTAGATTTGTTAATTCTATTAATAAGAGACTACCTGAGGGGTAGTCTCTACTAATATTTTATATTATACGTTGTAGTGTTATACTACGTTGACGATTTTCTTCAACAAGTTGTTCATTTATTTGTGCTTTTAGCGCACGCTCAAGATCAACTCTAGATAATTGTCGTTTCGTAATGGTAATTGTTAAAAAGAAAATATTAAATACCATCCTAAGACCTCCCTTCAAATAACCGTAATTAGGTTAAGCCTTTCACCTTTTTGTACCAAGCTAATACTGGAAAGCAAATTCTCATTGACATTTAAAAAACCTCCTTATGATTAGATTAGAAAGATTAAAAAACTTATAGAAATTTCATTTGTTCAAACTGCTTAGATTTTGATCGTTCAATATGTGATTCGATCTTATTCATTTCATATGCTTTTTCAATTTCATCACTAGAATATTTGCGTTTTGATATCGTTATAGTGAAAAAGAATAAATTTACTAACATAACCTCACCTCCTTCAAATTCCATTATTTATGATTGAACAGCTAAGAAATCTTTTACCATTTCTTCACTGGCAATTCCCTCTTTACCTCTGGTTTTATTTTATAAAGTTTCCCTCTGCCACTAAACAGTCAGAAGTTGTGAATTTCTTCAGTCTTAAGACTGATACTTAAAACAAAAAACCACAGGGAAATAGGCCCTGTGGTTTAGCTTTTGACATACTTATTCGTACATCTTTCAAAAATTAAAAGCCACAGGATCTACACGGTCCTGTGGCATAATAAATTATTTTATAATTCCAATGATTGATAAAATAACTACGCTTCAGATACCGAACGAAAGATATTTAGTTGGTTAACGATTGATACCATTCCTTTATTCATGATCATTTCGTTCAGCTCCTTTCAAGGTATATTTATCTTACATAGGAAATTATATCCAATAATAGAGAGTTTGTAAACATTAATTTTAAAAATAATTTAAAGCTGGATATAAGCCTGTTTAGGTGCGTTTGTCTTTTTGAGGAACGCCATTCTTTTTATTACATTCCTAAGCTCTTCCTCATACGTAGTAGATAACGGTATTGTATAAAACCCTTCTTTGCCACCCCTCATAAAAAATAAAGACAGATCCTTTACATCTCGATTATATGTTTGCTCAAAAGCCATTTTGTATAGGTAGAGTTGCGGTGTGTAATAATCAACTAACTCATTGTAATTTGAGCTCTTATTCGTTTTTAAATCAATCAAATGATACTGACCATTCTTTTCTACGATTTTATCGATTTCACCAATAAGTTGAACTTCTTCAATTTCTACTATAAATGGCCATTCATTCTCAACCGTAGACCCTAAATCTAATTCTTCTAGTATGTGGTAATTTTGAATAAGTTGATCTAACCCTAGTTCGTATTTGTTTTTGTCAAACTCATCTTCTACAATGGCTAGAGCTTCCTCTTTCGCCTCAGCCAAGTCGTAACCATTATCTAATAGTTCACAAGCTCGGTGAACGATTGAACCAAGAGTTGCGCCTGATAAGCCAACAGAACCATCATTTCTCCATTCTGTTTCCGTAGTTTCTCTTAACCATTCATCTTCAATTTTTACAATATATTTATAGTAGTAGTTTAAGGGGTCATTAATAAAAGTCATAACTTCAGAAACAGAAAAACTCTGTTGAACTAACTGTTTGTTTACATTAGCAGGTGGTTGATAAATTGTTCCCTCATCTTCCCATTTATCCAACTCAGGTACCTGATCTATTTCTTTGATGAACGGATGCAAATGTCCGTTTTCTTCTAATGCGCGAGTAAGCATGTCATACCAAGAATCACTTTTATTCTTTGCGACAGTCGATAAGACTAAATAGTCTCTTGCCCGAGTTACAGCTACATAAAATAATCGCTTAGCTTCCTCAATTGCTTGGTCTTTAGAGCGAGATTTAATTGTTTTAAATGAAGGTGAAGATTTTTCTTCTGGGCTTTTCAAAGGATCTACTTCTTTTTTATACTGCAAGGCAAGGCGAACGTCTTTATCAAATCGGATACTACCTGAATCCCCTTTAGGACCTTTTGCTAAATCAGGTAGAAAAACAATTGGAAATTCTAGTCCTTTTGAAGCATGTACAGTCATAATATGAACCATATTTCCTTCAGCAAGCTCAACTTCAGCTTCGCCTTCTTTCTCAGACAAGGCTGCTATCTGTTTCACTTGTTTTAACAACTCATCTAGGGAAGCGGTTTGAAACTGTGCCAAAACATCAATTAACTTTTCCACGTTCTTAATTAATTGGATATTGTTTCTTTGAAGCAGCAACATTGACTTTAAACCTGAATTCACAAAAAAATCTGTTAAATACTCTTTCATTGAAGATTGAGGTATATAAGGAACAAACTCTTCATAAAACTGTTTTAACTTTTCTAGTGCTTCTCGAAGATTTTGATCAATATGACTATCAGTTTGAAAGTGTCCCCCATATATATAGGCTGCCAAACTAGTTTCTTCTTCTAAGCATTCATCAATCGTTAAAAATCCTTCTACTGAAACTCCGAATAAAGGACTACGTAATAATGAAAGAATATAAAGTGGCTCCCATGGGCGATTAACCCAGTTTAGAAGTGTGAGCATATCTCTTACTTCTTGCTTTTCATAGAACCCAACTCCACCGTAGACGACATAAGGAATTCCTTTATCTTTTAATGATTTCTCTAACTTTGCTAACTTCGTTCTAGCCTGGATTAAGATGGCAAAATCACGCCATGTAGCTCCTCGCCACGTCTCTTTATCGGCTACTATTGGATCTTGCTTGCTCATGATTTCGAGCATTCGATTCGTAATCACTTCATATTCAGATTGTAGAACTTCATCATCATTAGTATCATCAGTTTCTTCTTTCTCGTTATCTACTTCAGCTGGAATC
This sequence comes from Anaerobacillus alkaliphilus, assembly GCF_004116265.1. Classification (NCBI taxonomy): domain Bacteria; kingdom Bacillati; phylum Bacillota; class Bacilli; order Caryophanales; family Bacillaceae; genus Anaerobacillus; species Anaerobacillus alkaliphilus. Next base: position 702,914 of record NZ_QOUX01000046.1, read on the forward strand.
GTAATCAACTCAACACGACACTTTTGTTCTTCGCTTCCATTACGATGACTATTGATATTCGTATAATTAATTTTATAGGAAACGTCTGAGCTTGATTCTTCGCCACCCATGATCTCATTAAACGCCTCGTTTACAAATTGAATAATGCTATCACAGGTTCGATAATTTGTGCTCATATTAATAAAGTCGCTGTGATGGTCTTGTTTAGAGTATTCAACTAACTCTTTCATCAAACTAACATCAGCACCTCTGAAACTGTAAATCGATTGTTTACCGTCGCCGACGACAAATCTGTATGCTGGTTTAATATATAGCAACATATTCATTTGAAGCTGATTTGTATCCTGGAACTCATCAATCATCATATGCTTGTACTTTTGTCGGCAAGCGTTTTGCACCGCTTCATTTTCTAAAAGTGAAATTGCTCGTTGCTGTAAATCTGAAAAATCTAGTGCGGCACGTTCACGTTTCACTGAGTCATACCGCTCATGAAATACGGTAAGCATATGAGAAAAGAGTTTAATAATTTCTCTTAACTCTTCAATTTCTGCTTCTGTTGGTAATTGAAGTTTTTTCCACGTATCTTTCAGTGGTTTAAAGTACTGATCATATAACTCAAACAAAGGAGGATTACTTTCCTGCCATGCATTGTTGATTTTTTTCGGCATAGAATCTACTAGCTCGATAAAAAGGGTTTCAGGATCAGTCAATGAGTGTTCACTAACAGTTCCAAAATGCTCGATAATCTTCTTTTGAGCTTTATCTGTCTCCTCTAACATCATGATATAAGGCCTGACATTTCTATAGAAACTCTCAAGTACGTTTTTCTGATCAGTTTTAATAGAGCTTAATTGAAGTTCAATAATTTGTTCACTATCAAAGAATTCCTCTATAGAAGAAACGGTTGCAACTATTTCCTTCATCTGACTATACACTGATTTTACCGAATCTTTTAACTGATTTCGTGTGTAATAGTTAAATAAAGGTTGCCACATCCGGTGGTAGTCCGGTGAGTCGAACATCTCTTCAAATATGTCAATTTGAATAAGCTTAGCTTGGATGTCATCTAGTATCGTAAAATTTGGTGTGATATCTGCTTCAAAGGCATATTCATGTAACAGCCTGTGGCAAAAACTATGGAATGTTGTTATTAATGCTCCGTCCAACGCCTCTTTTTGTTCTAACCAATATTTCCTCGCTAAAGGCTGCTCTTCTTCTTGATAACTAGTTTCAACCGATCTCCGTTTCTCTTCAATTCGTCCGCGGATACGATCTTTCATCTCTCGGGCTGCTTTCTCAGTAAAGGTAATTGCGACAATTTCATCTACTGCTGCCCCTATCGCTGAGCTTTCATTCCCTAATTTTTCTTGAAGCTTTTGTTCACATAGATAAATAAAACGTTCAGTTAATACCCGGGTTTTTCCTGACCCAGCTCCTGCTGATATTACAACGAGAGGTTTTTCACTAAAAATTGCTTCTTTTTGTTCCTCGTTAAAATTCATCATTTCCACTCACCCTCGCCTTCTTCAATTTGATCTTGGGTGACTCGACAAACAGGTTTATATACACAACTGTTAATACACTTCAAAGGTCTAACTGAGAAGTCCTTACTACTGCCATTCAAGAGTTCGACTAAGCGCTCTTTTAATTGATACTTTGCAAGTAGAATTTCAGACGAAAGGGTCTCCTCTTTCGTAGCTCGATAATTTACTGAGAACGGACTATTTTTCCCAAAATGTTCTTCCCGCCAGACACTATTGCCGGCTCTTTTTAAAGGATCTCTTAGAGAAATATAGGAAGCTCCGTGAGCTGTCACGTTTTCTGGTACACTTGTGAAAATATTAGATAGATCAATTTGATAATGACCGTTTAATAAGCGTTTTTCCATCGCCACTAAATATAACGGTAATTGTAGTTTCAAACCTGGCCTAACTTCCTTATCAAAATTTAATGAAGCAAGTCCCGATTTGTAGTCATAGATTACAAAGCCATGCTCATCAATATCAATTCTATCTATTTTCCCAGTTAACGTAATCGTTACTTCCTCATTCAATTTAAGATCAAGTTCAATCGACTCTTCTAAACGGAAGAGGTGCATCGTTTGAAGTTGTTTATTTTCCCAAAAGTGTTTTTTCTCAGCAAGCCACCATTTGCGCAACTTCTTTTGCCAGTCTTCTTTTTCAATTGATAATTGTAGTTGTGAAAAGTCTAAATGCTGTTGTTCAACTACAGCCCACTCATCTTCGAAAATATCCATTAAAATATGATCAGCTTCCTCTGTCATTTCTGCTGTAAACGTAGAAAAAGGCTTACCAATTAAATTCAATTGTTTATAAAACTTCTCTATAATCGCATGTAGCATTGAACCTACATCTCGAAAATCAATCGTAGTTCTTTTTTCAGTTGGCTCCTTAACATTTAGAATTCGTTCCAACGCATATTTAAAAGGACACATCGCATAGCTTTCAAGCATCGTGACCGACATCTTTTCACGCTTTAATTTTCCGTGCCATTTTGCTGATACTTGCTCAATTCCTGCTTCTAGAAAGTCAAGAGTATGAACCATTGCTTGTAATCGCATTGGAATGGAAGAAACACGTTTTCCTAAGCCAACATGATAGGCTATCTTTTCTTCGTAATCATAGGTAGAAAAGCTCTCATTTTTTGCAAAGCGATTGACAGTACTATATTTTCTATCAATGATTTGCTGTTTCCAAGGCTCTAAATATCCTGAAGGTAATAAAGGATTATGGGGATCAACACCAACTACATATGAAAATGAAAGCTTGTCCGCTAATAGAAACAATTGTTGAAAAAAGGCATCATCCTTCTTCCTAAACAGTTTGCTAGTAGGTGCCGCAAATGGTACAGGAAGTTTTTTTAAATCACTTTCTTGTAGATAACCACCTAGTTTATGCCCCTTTGGAAATGTTCCTTCATTCAGCCCAAGAACGTAGATATGCTCTCCTTCAAACAAAGCAATATCGCGAAATGAGTATAGTTGAACTCCTTTTAAAGGTGCCCGTTCAATATAAATTGTTCCTCTTTGTAATCCCTCATAAAACCACTCTACAAATATTTGATAATGGACTTCTAGTTCTGAAAGTCCTTGCTCCTGTAACATTTCTATTTTTTGATTAAGGAATGCTAGTAAAAAATCATAAGCTTTCCACTCAAACCGAATTTGTTGAAGCTTTTTTGTATTTTCATCTTGTAGTAAATGTTTTTTCCAGTTATCCGTTAATTCGCTCTTTGCTAATAAATCTCTTACTACTGAGAGGTAATAAACTAAACTGGCTTTTTTGGGTAATTCTTGTCGAAACGAAATAAACTGTTCAACTGCTTCTTTCATTTTCTCTTCTAAGGATTCGCTCTCGATATACGCCTTCTTTTTTGTCATATAGTCAAAGCTCTGTAAGAACTGAAGTCTTAACAAAGTATCAATTAAATCGAGAGAGTCCCATCGACTAGAAAACCTGCCGCTATGCTTTAACAAAGACTGATAAATAAATTGAAAAAGTAACGAGTCAGTTACGTTCTTTTTTATCGGCTGCTTTATTGGTATGTCTTTCTCTCTGGCTACTTTTAGTAACATGTCAAGATAGGCTCTTTCATCAGCTAAGAGGATACCTACATTCTTTATGGCTTGTTCATCGTACTTTTGACTAATGTCATCTAGAACACCATAGACTTCCTCTTCCATCGTAGTAGCTGAACTTACTTCAACAAGAGGTAGTTTCTCAATTTGAATTTCCTCTGATTTTTCAGCATGAAAACCTAATATAGAGAGCTGATCTAATGTTTCTACTAGAATTTCAGCATGATCAATTTCTGGCAAATACACAGTGATATCAAACCCCAGAGATACAAAGTATTGAATAACCATATATTGAAGAGTACTAAAGTCTAAATAGCCATCAATGACGATGCCGCCTAAATTTAAGCTGTCTTCCATTTGTAACGAAACTGCTTCATGAATACGATTTTCTGGGTCTAGTAAACGTTGTTTCTGAACCCACTCTAATTCGTATTCCTGAAATACACTTTGCATTTGTTTATACTGAGGTGGCAATTCGTGAATGCTTACGCCGATTCGTTTTAATTGACCATACGTCTCAGCATATGCTTTCGCTTTATGTCGAAGCTCCTCAGATGGTTGAAGAAATCTCTTTTTATCTCTAGCAATGAGTTCCTGGAAGAATAATGTCCGCTCCGTTTCTGATACAGGGAAAAATTCTACTTTTGCTTTTTTAAGAACTAGATCTGCTAAGTCATCAAATGTTTTAAATGCCATACCAGCTTTGCGTTTCCTGGCTTCTTGGAGATACTTATTAGAAGGTAATATGTAATAAATAGGTTTCCCTACTTCTTTTTGTTTTCGGAAATGCTGGGTGAGTCGGTCAACATTTGCCACATCTGTTAACGGCGACGGTTTTACAACTAACATCTCTTAACCCTCCTTACAATATAATAAACAAAAATAAGAATACACGTTCTTATCTATTTTACATTAATTAGGTGATAGATTCAAGAATTACTAGATCTATAGTAACGATTGCTCTAGCTCTTGATGTTTTCTTAAAGTTACCTGTTCTTTCGACCAAAGTAAAGCTAAAATCACTAATACACTTCCACCTAGAAAGAAGCTAAGAAAGAGACCATTTTGATAACCTATGATAAAATATGCCAGTATTGGCCCTAATGCTGCGCCAAAATCTAAGAAGACAGTGTAATAGGTCATAACTACGTTCAGATCAGATTTCTTGCCAACATCGGCAGCTATCGCATCTATCAGTGTTGTTAAGATAGTCGATGAAAACATAAATAAGAAGGTGATGCTAATCCAAATTGGCATTGGCATGCCTACTGGAAGTAATGAAAAAGATATCGCTCCTGTCATAAGAAAGAAGATAAACAAAGGGAGCCTGCCTTTGTTACCGTCTGAAAGTTGACCAAACCTCATCGCAACAAATGGTTCCCAAGCCCAACGTACTCCTTGTATGATCCCTGCTAATGCCGTAATCCCTAAAGTAAATCCTATGATGTTTATTTCATTCGTAAACAGCTCCTGCATAACTAGACTAAGTGTAGAAACAAACATCCCTTGAATGATTAATGCTAGTAACAGACCGCTCACAATAACTAACATGACTTGTTTTGTCACTAAACTTTTCAATGAATCTATATATGGTACCCCCATTACTTTCTCAGAGTTCACTGAGGGTACTAACCAACTAATAAGCGGAAAGCTGGCAATCATTAAAAGACCGAAACAGATCGATACAAAACTAAATCCGTAGATGCTTACTAGAATACCTCCGAGCAACATTCCGAATAAACTTCCTAATCTGTAAAGTCCATTATATAATCCCATAAGTCTTCCACGATTTTCATCAGTGGCGTACTCGATCACTGTAAACATACCGCCTAGCCTTAAAAACGACCAAGAAATACCCCATAGACAACGCAATATAATCCAGATAAATAACCCGTGACCAATACCATAACCTACCGTAGTAATAACTGCTAGAATTACGGAGATGATTAGTCCTAATTTCAAGGAAATTTTTCTATATACCCAGCCTACAAACGGATTAATCGGAATTCGAATTAGTCTGTTAAGCGATAGTATTAAACCCACTTCCCATAGGGACTGTAGACCAACCTCTTTGTAATAAATAGGTAGAGCAATGTAAAGCATTGAGTCTCCTAATAAACAAATGGCTGTAACTAATGCTACAGCTGTAATCGTCTTTTGACTATTGTTCTTATTAATATTCAAGTCCATAAGATTATCTCCTTCACGTAAAAACGGCGATACACATTCAGTATCGCCGTATTCCTATTATTCATTTAAACGATTTGTAATGACTTTCTATTCATTTTAAAGAATTCTGCAACACCGTCTTGATCATGATGAGTGGTAATGTATTTTGCAACTTTCTTTGCCATGAAACGCCCGTTTTCCATCGCAACTCCTGTACCTACATTTTTCAACATTTCCACATCGTTTGGCCCATCACCAAATGCGACCACTTCTTCGGGCAAGATTTGAAAATAATGTAAGACTGTTTGTAAGGCGTGCCACTTCGTTACTGACTTTTTCGTCATTTCGAAGCTGTCTCCCCAATTGGCTATTTCAAAACGTGCTAGTAAAAGCGCTAACGCATCCGAAGCCGATGAAACATCCTTAAAATGGACAGAAAGTTTTAAGATAGGCTCATATGGTGCTGGGACTGCTCCAGTTGGTTCAACTGGCCAATTCTCAGTTATATAGTTCCCTACTAAGTTTATCATCTGATAATTTGCCTTCGATGTATGGCTGATCATCACTTGCGCAGAATCTGAAACTTTTTCAAATGCATGTTCCACTTCTTTAGGTGTAATGATTGACTGTTGAACTACCTTCTGTTCTTGACGATCAAAAATAACTGCTCCGTTTAAGCTTATTATCGGGGTATCTAACTGTAATTCCTGATGATATTGCAAAGTCATATTTATCGGACGACCAGTTGCTAGAATTACCTTTACCCCTTGCTCTTTTTGTTCTAATAGAAACTCTTTATTTTGACTTGAAATCGTTTCATCCTTCTTTAATAATGTTCCATCTAAATCTAGGACAATCGCTTTGTAGTTTGTCATAACATCCTCCTTCTATTACCCTACTAATGGCTTTGAGTACTACGTATAAGAAACCGGCTCTTCCTCTGATTTCTACTTTATCACCCATTCTTTAAGGAAATTTAGTGGGTTCTTTAAGTAAGTGTAAAAGTTTAGGAGATTTGTTAAGATTAGAACGAAAGTTTACACTCTCTCTGGAATTGAAATTAACCCACGTTTTACATAGCTCTTCACGAGATTTAATTTATGATCTAACTGAATAATTGCAACAAAGGGTTCATCAATCCTCGATTGATATCGTAAATCAAACCAATGGACTTCATAGCCGTCATGCTTCTTAACGATTTTTGCATGTAAGTAAGGCGAATATTGAAGTAGTTGATGAACAAAGCGATTTTTCATTGCTGCCTTAATAATTTGATTATCACCACAGTTCTTATCCAATACTTTTGACCAACTTACCTTTCCACGCTTGTATTTTCCTAACCTATAATGATTTTCACAACTAGCTATAACAGTCCATGAAAATACGCTAAAAGAAGGTAGTATCGTATACACTTCATTCTTCTTCGCATCAACGGCTTTTAATACTTTTTGTGCCATGAAAAAACGAAGGGAAATATAACTGAGGATAAATAGAAATACAAATGAAAACGTATATCCAGGCTGAACACCATTGATCCATAACACAATTCCAATGACTTGTAGGGTCATAACAACTGGATCAAAAATAGGTAGAATATTTAATGCAATCCACTTCTTTGTGAAAGGGCGAAACGCCTGTGTACCATAAATATTACAAATATCTGATAGAACGTGTATGATCACGGATATCAGTGTCCAAAGGAACAAGGTGAAAAAGAATGAGCCACCATAAAACAATGAAACTAGTAATGATAGTAAAAACGACAAAAGTAGAACAGCAGGTATTGAATGACTAATGCCCCGATGCTCCTGAACATATGTTTCATTTCCCTTATATTTGAAAAGAAAGTCGATATCAGGTGCATTTGAGCCGATGACTGTACACAATAACACCCCAACTACTAAATCTGGATGACTTGCTATCGTAGGATCTAAGAAAGACAAACCTGCAAGACTAATACCTGTCGTTACATGTGTCGTTGTATCCATCGTCCTGCCTCCATTTTAAAGTTTAAGATATTTCTCATTTGTTTTCGAACAGTCATATTGCCTTAAGATATCATTAATAATTGCTCTGGATGAGTTTGGAAAATGTAGCATCGAAAGATTTTCCTTCATTTCAATGAGTTTCATTTCGTTTCGAATAAGATGTTTAATTTCAGTCACTAATTTATCTTTATCTTCATGCCAAACAGCTGCCCCTTGTTCTTGAAAAAATTGGGCATTTTCTCGTTCCTGCCCAGGAGTTGCTTTTGGTAACACAATCGGTGTATTCATAGCCATCGCTTCAGATAGAATAATTCCACCAGGTTTTGTAATTACACAAGTAGATATTTTTAATAATTCAGCCATTTCAGTTACATATCCAAAAACTTTGATATCCGTATATGTTTGATATTTTGTTTTTAACTGATTATAAAGCTCAACGTTTTTCCCACAAACGATGAGTAGTTGGATGACAGGATCGTCTTTTAATCTGTCGCAAATTTCCTTCATTTCATTTGACACACCATAAGCTCCTGCTACGATTAAAACTGTTTTCTTGGTTGGATTTACTTGATATTTTTGAACAAGATCTCCTCTGAACGTGGTTTCTTCAAAAACTGGATTAATCGGCATACCTGAAACAAAAATCTTTGTTTGACTAATACCTAGCTCTAGTAAATCTTGTTTTAGTTTTCTCGATGCAACATAATATTTATCAATGTTTGGATGTATCCATGAATGGTGTAAGCAATAATCCGTAATCACATTATAAGTAGGTATAATAGCTTTCGTTTTTGATCGATGAAACGGAACGGCAAAAGACGGAAATGTATTAATAATCACATCTGGCTTTTCTTGATCAACAATTTTACATAGTTTCGAATAGCCATAGGATAATAGTTTTAAATTTTTTCTTTTTGTAATTTGCTTACTACTGTAATAAAAAAGTCGATAAATATGCCTGCCACTTTTAGTAAAGCTCTTCAAATAGATTTTTTTGGTCCATTCATTAAAAGTAGGACTTGTTTCATAAAATAGATCTTTCACAATGACTTGATTCCCACCTGATCGCTTAAACTCCTGGACAAGTGAATCTGCTACTTGAAGATGACCATTTCCGTAATTTGATGTTAAGATTAAAACTTTCGGACCTTCCATATGCGAAACGCTCCTTTTAACTAAAATATAGCTAGGCTGTAATTCTTTGCTTTTTTTTCAGTACGTCTTCAAAACTAGCAAGTAAACGATCAAATATTTGCTCCCACGATTGAGCATTAGCAAACTGACAAGCATGATCGCCTAATTTCTGCTGTAGCTGACAATCATCTAATAAAAGAGACGTATATCTAGCAAACTCTTGTGTATTTTTTGGTTCACATAGAAAGCCATTCTGTCCATGATTGATTAGGTGTTGCACTCCCCCAGCTCTTGCTCCTATTACAGGCAAACCTGAGCTTTGAGCTTCTAATACTACATTTCCAAACGTTTCAGTTGATGATGGAAAGATAAAAACGTTACTAGAGGCATATACCTCAGCTAAATCGTTTCCTTCCATAAACCCAGTCCAAGTGATTTGTTCACACTCTAGCTCTGATAATTGTTTTAGTAGCGGACCGTCACCAACCATGAGTAAATGAGTATCTTTTTTAATTTTTTCTGGTAGCTTGTGAAATGTGTTGAGTACCACCTGAACATCTTTTTCAGGAGAAATCCTTCCTACATAAAGGAGAATATTTTTTTCTTTGATGTTATATTTTTCTCTAATTTTACTTGTTTGTTTTTCGGGCGAGAAAAATGAATGATCAACCCCGCGGCCCCATAGTTCAATCTTGTCGTGGATCTGTTGACTAAGGAGCTTTTCTCTTGTGCTTTCTGATGGGACATATACTTTTTCAAAGTAACGATGAAACCAAGACATGTATTTCCAAATCCACTTTTGCAAAAAGGTTAAGTGATAATACTCTAAGTAGTCATCAAAATGTGTGTGGTACGAAGCAACCATAGGAATGTTATGTTTTTTTCCGTAATGCAATCCAAATAGACCAAGATTAAAGGGTGTTGCAATATGAATGAGGGATGGATTGAAGTCGTCAAGTGTTTGTCTAATGTGAAGTGGGTTAGGAAGGGCAATGCGACATTCAGGATATAAAACAAAGGGAATGCTCGTAAATCTCTGAACTTGCGGAACAGTTGGCACAGGTGTACTACTTTCAGGAACGAATAGTTTGTATTCAATCCCCCGTGCTTCTAGATAATTCGTATACCTTTTTAATGTTTTGGCAACACCATTAATCTCTGGGGCGTAAGTATCAGAAAAAATTGCAATTCGCATCTTTACACACTCCCGTTCGCTATTGGATTATTACTCACAATCTAAATGTAACAAAAATTTGTGAAAACAATATTGAGGTCGTATTAATTTTTACTAAGAAAACTAAACAATCCGATAACGTTGGCTTAACATTTTCATATTAGGATGGTGGTAACGACAAATGCCATAAGAGAATGAACGGGGGAATTGTGATGAACCGGTTAGTCACATGGATTACAACGAACGATACTCATATTTTTCATTTTGTTAACCAACAATTACGATGTAGAATTTTTGATTTTCTTTTACCTAAATTGACACATATGGGTGGTGCAACTTTTACAATTACTTCACTATTCATCATTATCTTTTTTAGTGAGAGCCTGATTAGATATTGGGCTATTGAAGCACTATTATCTTTAGCATTAAGCCACGTTATTGTGCATCTTATTAAAAAGGTGTATTGTCGCAAACGCCCCTACGATAAACTTACTGGTGTAAATTTAAGCTCAAACCCTCTTAAAGATTATTCCTTTCCTTCTGGACATACAACAGCAGCTTTTTCAATTGCTATTGTCTTCTCTTTACATTCTCTTTTGCTTGCAATCATACTTCTACCGATTGCTTTAATGATAGGATTTTCTAGAATGTACCTTGGTCTACATTACCCAACAGATTGCATCATAGGAGCTTTGCTCGGAACAATTAGTTCAATCATTCTTGTCTGGCTTGGCTTACTTTAGATACAAAAACCCAAAGTCCATATTTAGGACTTTGGGTTTTTGCTTGTTACTATCAGATCTTTATAAATCGCTAACTTGCCGTAGTGTCCTTTTTGTCACTATAGATAGGAGATAGACTAGCTTCATCAATCGTCTGTTTCATCACTAAAGGGCGCCCAACAGAATAGTATTCAACACCTGCCCTCTCTGCTTCTGGAAGAGAATAGCAATTACGACCGTCAAATATGACCGCTTTCTTCATTAGTGCTTTGTACTGATGCAGATTAAAGCTTTTAATTTCTTCCCATTCCGTTAAGATCAAAACCACATCGGCATCTATTATTGCCGTTTCAATACTTTTGGCATAAACAACTTCTGTTGGCAAGTATTTTTTTGCTTCATCTATAGCAACTGGATCATACGCTATGACTGTTGCACCCTGTTTCACTAATTCTTCAATAATGACTAGTGATGCTGCTTCTCTCATGTCATCAGTGTTTGGCTTAAAGCTTAGACCTAGAACAGCAATATTCTTGTGTAACAATGATGTTATTCGTTTTTTAACTTTTTCTACTAGTAGCATTTGCTGTTTATTGTTTACATCTATAACCGCCTTCAGAAGCTCAAACTCATGCTTTACATTTCCAGCTAGTTGAACTAGAGCTTTAGTATCTTTTGGAAAACAAGAGCCCCCATACCCAATCCCAGCCTGTAAAAATTGGTTTCCGATTCGTTGATCGAGTCCCATACCGTAAGAAACCGCTTCGACATTCGCACCCACTTTGTCACAAAGATTTGCAATTTCGTTAATAAAACTTATTTTTGTAGCCAGAAATGCATTTGAGGCATACTTAATCATTTCAGCACTGCGAATGTCAGTCTTATAGATTGGTATTTTCAAGGGTTTATATAGCTGGCCAATAATAGCCGCTGCTTCATCCAATTCACTCCCAATAACAATTCGATCTCCATGAAACATATCGTAGATAGCCGAACCCTCACGTAAAAATTCGGGGTTCGATACAATATCAAATTCAACAGTTGTATATTTTTCAATTAGCTTCTTAATGTACTGATTTGTGCCTACAGGGACTGTACTCTTGGTAACGATTATTTGTCGTTTTTTGATATTTTTAGCAATTTCAATTACCGCTTGTTCCAGATAAAATAGATTAGCTGTACCGTCATGATTAGCAGGTGTTCCAACAGCTATGAATATCACCTCTGAGTCTGCAAAGGCTTGTGTAGAAGAAGATGTGAACCAAATATTTCCATCGTTTATATTTTTTCTTAGCAAATCTTCTAAACCAGGCTCATATATCGGAGATTGACCATTTCGAAGCATTTTTATTTTCAGTGTATCTACATCCAAACAAATGACTTGATGGCCGATCTCTGAGAGGGTAACCCCTGTCACTAACCCAACATAGCCCGTTCCTACTACTGATATCTTCACTATGCCAAAACCTCCACCTTATTATTTTAAGACTGGTTGTTTCTTAATCAGTGCTTCCATATAAATTCGTAAGTCTGTTTGAAGATCTTCTCTTTCAAGTGCAAAGTCTAGAGTAGCTCTAATAAACCCTAACTTATCACCTATGTCATAGCGAATCCCTTCAAAGTGGTAGGCCAAAACAATTTGTGTTTCATTTAACAAATTAATAGCATCCGTTAGCTGGATTTCTCCCCCAGCCCCAGGCTTGAGGTTTTGTAAGATTGGAAATATCTCGGGACGGAGAATGTATCGCCCCATAATTGCATAATTAGATGGTGCCTTTTCAATTGCAGGTTTTTCAATGAGGCTCTGAAGATGGATAACACCTTTTTCAATTTCTGAACCCTTTGGCGCAACAATCCCATACTTTGATACATCAGCATCACTTACCGGTTGCACCCCCACTACTGAAGAGTGATACCTTTGATGAATGGAGATAAGTTGTTTTAGACATGGGGTATCAATGGATTTCACAATATCGTCACCAAGCAGTACAGCAAAAGGTTCGTCATCGATGAAAGATTGGCATGAGGCTATGGCATGACCTAAGCCGAGAGGTTCTTTCTGACGTATATAATGGATATTTGCTAATTTAGAGATTGCCTGAACTTCTTCTAATTGGATCCACTTTTGTTTAGACGAAAGTGTAGCCTCTAGCTCATAGGACTTATCAAAGTGGTCTTCTATCGCCCGTTTTCCCCGACCACTCACAATGATAATATCTTCAATCCCAGATTCCACTGCTTCTTCAACAATATACTGAATGGTAGGTTTATCAACAATTGGTAACATTTCCTTTGGTTGAGCTTTTGTTGCTGGTAGAAATCTTGTACCTAATCCACCTGCCGGAATAATTGCCTTGCGAATCTTCATAACCTAACCTCCCGAAAAAAATAGTAAGCTTTATACCCACCATTTTATCAAGAGATTATTAAGCTACAGTAAAGATTCCCTAAAGATAGATTGAGGTTATTTACACGATGTATAAGTAAGGATTTGTTGAAAAACTTCCGTTGGTCGTTCCTCAGTGATTAAGTGCCCTGCTTCTTTATACGTGACTAAAGTAGCGTTAGGCAAATCTTCCACTAGTTTATTACCAACGTGAACAGGAACAACGCGATCTTCTTTGCCCCAAATCAAGAGGACCGGTAGATTTATTTCTCGTAACTCCTCACTCGTTAAATCGCCTTCGCGGTACCTTAATAAACGTACTAGTGAGCTATAAAAGTCTTTTTCTGCTAAAGGCTTTGCAAACTCATCAATATGCTGTTTTGTAATTAAGGACTTATTATAAAAAACGTTATGTAAATACTCCTTTACATCTTTTTTTAAGACATACCATTTAACAAAATGGCAGAAAAAAGGTACATATGAACAACAAATTAAGGATTTTTTCGCTTTCTGTAAGTAACCGGAACTACCTAATAGAATTAATTTATTAATTTTCTCAGGAATAGCTTTAGCCACATACAAGGCGATTTGTCCACCCATTGAATGACCAACAATAGTAACCTTGTTAAGATTAAAGTAATTGATACATTCACCTAT